>NZ_SSTC01000041.1 GCF_004801855.1 Pseudomonas sp. A-1
AAGCTCTCTTCCGGCTCCAGGTTGCCGAGCATCGAGCAGCCGGTGCGCATGACGTCCATCGGGTGGGCGCTGGCCGGAATGCGCTCGAGCACTTCCTTGAGGGCCTGGGGCAGGTCGCGCTGGGTCTGCAGCTGAGTCAGGTAGGCGTCCAGCTGGGCCTGGGTGGGCAGTTCGCCGTAGAACAGCAGGTGGGCGACTTCCTCGAACAGGCAGTCCTTGGCCAGCTCGCGCACGTCATAGCCGCGGTAGGTCAGGCCGGCACCTTCCTTGCCGACGGTGGACAGGGCAGTCTGTCCGGCGATCTGACCACGCAGACCAGCGCCACTCAGTACTTTTGCTTCAGCCATTGCGTTGTTCCTCTTTTCGAATTTTTAGACGGATACAGCAACCAACAACAGGAGTCTCAATCGGGAGACTCGAATCCTTCCATGCTGCTTTAGTTAGCATTCCCGCGGTTGGATCTTTTCCTGCTTCTTCTGGGCGAACAGCTCGTCGAGCTTGTCCTCGTAGGCGTGGTAGCCGAGGTATTTGTACAGATCGGCACGGGTCTGCATGATCTCGACCACGTTCTTCTGGGTGCCCTGCTCGCGGATCGCCTGGTAGACCTTCAGCGCCGCGGCGTTCATCGCCCGGTAGGCGCCGCAGCAGTACAGCACCATGTCCACGTCGACCGAGGCCAGCTCGTCGCAGGTGAACAGCGGGGTGTGGCCGAACTCGGTGATGTTGGCGAGGATCGGCACGTTCACCGCGGCGCGGAACTGCTTGTACATCGGCAGCTCGGTCATCGCCTCGGGGAAGATCATGTCGGCGCCGGCCTCGACGTAGGCGCAGGCGCGGTCGATGGCGGCCTGCAGGCCCTCACCGGCCAGCGCGTCGGTACGCGCCATGATCACGAAGCTGTCGTCCTGACGGGCGTCGACGGCGGCCTTGATGCGGTCGACCATCTCCTCGGTGCTCACCACTTCCTTGCCCGGACGATGGCCGCAGCGCTTGGTGCCGACCTGGTCCTCGATGTGCACGGCGGCCACGCCGACCTTCTCGAACGAGCGGATGGTACGGGCGATGTTGAAGGCGCCGCCCCAGCCGGTGTCGATGTCGACCAGCACCGGCAGGGTGGTGGCATCGGTCAGGCGGCGGGCGTCGGTCAGCACGTCTTCCATGGTGCTGATGCCGAGATCGGGAATGCCCAGCGAGTTGGCGGCCACACCGCCCCCGGAGATGTACAGCGCCTTGAAGCCGGTGGCCTCGGCCATGCGCCCGGCGTAGGCGGTGATGGCACCGACGATCTGCAGCGGGTTCTCGCTGGCGACGGCGTCGCGGAACTTCTGGCCGGGAGTCTTCTTGGTCATGACTTACCTCGTTGCTTGGCGTTCTTGGGGGAAGCGTCCTGGAAGTGACGCTCGACGTTGCGCTTGGATGCCGCGATGTGCCGGCGCATCAGCAGCTCGGCCAGCTCGCCGTCACGCTCGGCGATGGCGTCGAGAATGCGATGGTGCTCGGCGAAGGCCTGGCGCGGCCGGTTCGGCATGGTGGAGAACTGGATGCGGTACATGCGCACCAGCTGGTACAGCTCGTTGCACAGCAGATTGGCCAGGGTGCGGTTGCCGCTGCCCTGGATGATCCGGTAGTGGAAGTCGAAATCGCCTTCCTGCTGGTAGTAGCCGCGGCCCGCCTGGAACGCCTCGTCGCGCTCGTGGGTGTCGAGCACCCGGCGCAGCTCGTCGATCTCCGCCTCGCTCATGCGCTCGGCGGCCAGGCGGCAGGCCATGCCCTCCAGCGACTCGCGGATCTCGTACAGCTCGAGCAGCTCGGCCGGGCTCAGCGACACTACCCGCGCACCGGCATGCGGCACGCGCACCAGCAGGCGCTGGCCTTCCAGGCGGCGGATCGCCTCGCGCAGCGGGCCGCGACTGATGCCGTAGGCACGCGCCAGCTCCGGCTCGGAAATCTTGCTGCCCGGGGCGATCTCGCCGCGCACGATGGCCGACTGGATGCAGCGGAACACGTGGTCGGAGAGAGTTCCGGACTCCTCGTCCGCCAGCAGACTTTCGGCAAGGGCTTCGCTCATGATTGTCGACATATCAACGATTCGGATGACCAAAAACTAGGGCAAACCCCATTTCATGTCAAACCCACTTAGACGATTGTCGACAATTTTGTGATGGGCGCCCATCCCGTCACGATTCTTGCGTGCCCCTGTCACAGGCCGTGCCAGAGTGGGCAGTCAGCCGGTACCGGCTGTCGCCCACCCCAGACCCGCGTGCTAGAATGCAGCCCGCCCGCGCGGCAGCCGGCCGAGCATCGCCGCCCGCTGCCGCCCCGCCCTTCGGCCCCATCACGCGCCATCGCACAGGACCTATGAGACTCAAGCCCCTCGTCTTGCTACTCAGCCTGCTGATGCCCTGCAGCCTTAGCCTGGCTGCCGAAAAGACCGTCTACGGTCTCAACGAATATGCCCAGCTGCCGGAACTCGGCAGCGTTCTGGCTGCCAAACTCGACACCGGCGCCAAGACCGCCTCGCTCAGCGCGCGCAACATCAAGCGTTTCAAGCGCAACGGCGAGGCCTGGGTACGCTTCAACCTCGGCACCGACGAGGACAGCGCGGCGCCGCTCGAGAAACCCCTGGCCCGCATCAGCAAGATCAAGCGCCGTGCCGGCGACTTCGATCCCGACGAGGGCAAGACCTACACGGCAAGGCCTGTGATCGAACTGGATGTCTGCATGGGCAACACGCTACGCACCATTGAAGTGAACCTGACCGACCGCAGCGCCTTCCAATACCCGCTACTGATCGGCTCCGAGGCGCTCAAGCGCTTCGGCGCCCTGGTAGACCCCAGTCTCAAGTACGCAGCCGGCAAGCCCGCCTGTTCCAACGTTGCACACTCGAACGAGTAAACTCGATGCGCTCTCTCACACTGCACCTGAAAGTCCTCATCGCCATATTGGTGAGCCTGGGCGTGGCGATCACCGCCTACCAGATTTTCGTTCTCGGCATCCCGGTGACCGAGGCGGAAACCGACAATGTCTGGAACATCGACGCCAAGGTGGAATTCCAGGCCAACCCGCGCAACCCGGTCAAGGTGCAGATGTTCGTGCCGCCGCTGGGCCAGGACTTCGTCAGCCTCAACGAGAGCTTCATCTCCAACAACTACGGCGTCAGCGTCAACAACGTCGACGGCAACCGCCGGGTGACCTGGTCGGCGCGCCGCGCCAACGGCCCGCAGACCCTGTACTACCGCATGGTGCTGACCCAGCGCTACAGCACGGAAAAGCCCAAGGAAACCGGGCCGATCTACCGCGAAAGCCTGCCGATCGCCGGCCCCGAGCAGATCGCTGCCGAAGCCCTGCTGGCCCCCATCCGCCAGCACTCGGCCGACGTCGAGACCTTCGTCACCGAGACCATCAAGCGCGTCAACAACCTGAATGACGACAACGTCAAGCTGCTGCTGGCCGGCGACACCTCCATCGAGAAGCGCGCCCGCGTGATCGACCTGCTGCTGTCCATCGCCCACGTGCCGCTGGAGCAGGTCCGCACCATCCGCCTGATCGAGAACCAGGCGCAGACCCCGGAGCTGTGGCTGCGCAGCTTCAACGGCGAGAACTGGCTGTACTTCAACCCGGCCAACGGCCAGCAGGGCCTGCCGCGCGACCGCCTGATCTGGTGGCTGGGCGACGCCCCGCTGCTCAGCATCGACGGCGGCAAGCAGGCGCAGGTCAGCTTCACCCTCAACACCAGCGAGCTGAACGCCATCCGCCTGGCCAAGCAGTCCGACGAGTCGGCCGACGCCGGCTTCCTCGAGTACTCGCTGTACGGCCTGCCGCTGCAGACCCAGCAGACCTACCAGATCATGATCATGATCCCGATCGGCGTGCTGGTGATCCTGATCCTGCGCAACCTCGGCGGCCTGCAGACCCTCGGCACCTTCACCCCGGTGCTGATCGCCCTGGCCTTCCGCGAGACCCAGCTGGGCTTCGGCATCGTGCTGTTCACCATCATCACCGCGCTGGGCCTGTCGCTGCGCTCCTACCTGGAGCACCTCAAGCTGCAGATGCTGCCGCGCCTGTCGGTGGTGCTGACCTTCGTGGTGGTGCTGATCGCGGTGATCAGCCTGTTCAGCCACAAGCTCGGCCTCGAGCGCGGCCTGTCGGTGGCGCTGTTCCCGATGGTGATCCTGACCATGACCATCGAACGCCTGTCGATCACCTGGGAAGAGCGCGGCGGCAGCCATGCCTTCAAGGTCGCCGTCGGCACCCTGATCGCCGCCACCCTGGCGCACCTGCTGATGAGCATCCCGGAGCTGACCTACTTCGTGTTCACCTTCCCGGCGGTGCTGCTGATCCTGGTGGGCTTCATGCTGGCGATGGGTCGCTACCGCGGCTACCGCCTGACCGAACTGTTCCGCTTCAAAGCCTTCCTCAAGGACTGATGCCATGTTCGGCCTGATCAAAACCTGGAAGGCCCTGAGTGCCAAGGGCATCATGGGCATCAACCGGCGCAACGCGGACTACGTGCTGAAGTACAACAAGCGCAGTCTGTACCCGGTGGTGGACGACAAGATCCTCACCAAGGAGCGCGCCATCGCCGCCGGCATCCACGTGCCGGAGATGTACGGCATCATCTCCACGGAGAAGGAGATCGAGAACCTCGACAAGATCATCGGCGAGCACAACGATTTCGTGATCAAGCCGGCGCAGGGCGCCGGCGGTGACGGCATCCTGGTGATCGCCGACCGCTTCGAGGGGCGCTTCAAGACCGTCTCCGGCAAGATCGTCAGCCGCGACGAGATCGAGCAGCAGCTGTCCAGCATCCTCTCCGGCCTGTACTCGCTGGGCGGCGGCCGCGACCGCGCGCTGATCGAGTACCGGGTGACCCCGGACCCGATCTTCAAGAGCATCAGCTACGAGGGCGTGCCGGACATCCGCATCATCGTGCTGATGGGCTACCCGGTGATGGCCATGCTGCGCCTGCCGACCCGCCAGTCCAACGGCAAGGCCAACCTGCACCAGGGCGCCATCGGCGTCGGCGTCGACCTGGCTACCGGCCTCACCCTGCGCGGCACCTGGCTGAACAACCGGATCACCAAGCACCCGGACACCGCCAATGCGGTGGACGGCGTGCAGCTGCCCAACTGGGACGGCTTCATGAAGCTGGCCGCCGGCTGCTACGAGCTGTGTGGCCTCGGCTACATCGGCGTGGACATGGTGCTCGACGTCGACAAGGGCCCGCTGATCCTCGAGCTCAACGCCCGCCCCGGCCTGAACATCCAGATCGCCAACGACTGCGGCCTGACCCATCGCGCCCACGCCGTGGAAGCGCGTCTGGAGGAGCTCAAGGCCAAGGGCATCAAGGAAACCCCGGAACAGCGCGTGCGCTTCTCCCAGGAAGTGTTCGGCCACGTCAAGCCGGTCGAACTCTGACCTGCCAGGCGGGTAGCCTCCGGGCCACCCGCCTGCCCTCCCCCCGTTGCCGGGCGCCAGCCCCGGCACCGCCCTGCGACGCCTCCTGTGCAAACCACACACGCCACAGCGGCCGGAGTTCCGGCAGGCCTGCCGACGGCAAAAGGCGCCTCACGGGCGCCTTTCCTTCTGCGGTGGCGGTCAGGCGATCAGCGCCTCGATCTGCTCCTGCGCCGCGGCGAAGGCCTTGTCGACACCGACCGCTCCCATGGACAGGCCTTCGGCATAGACGAACTCGACCTCGGTCATGCCGAGGAAGCCCAGCATCGTCTTCAGGTACGGCACCTGGGAATCGGCCGGGGTGTCGCGGTAGATGCCGCCGCGGGCCAGGGCGACGTAGACGCGCTTGCCCTTGAGCAGGCCTTCCGGGCCGTTCTCGGTGTAGCGGAAGGTCACCCCGGCGCGGGCGATGGCATCGAACCAGGCCTTCAGCTGCACCGGCACGCCGAAGTTGTACATCGGCACGCCGAGCACCACGACGTCGGCGGCCTGCACCTGGGCGATCAGCGCGTCGTCGAGGGCCACGCGGGCGGCCTGCGCGGCGTCACGCTGCTCGGCGGGCGTGAACAGCGCGCCCAGCGCGGCCTCGTCGAGGACGGGATGCGGCTCGCTGGCCAGGTCGCGCAGCTCGACCACGGCGGCCGGGTGCTGCGCCAGCAGGCGCGCGACAATCGCATCGGCCAGGCGGGTGGAGTTGGCGCCGGCGGAGCGGGCGCTGGCGTTAATCTGCAGGATTTTCATGGTCATTTCTCCTCTGGGGTTCAGTACATCGGCAATTCGTGGGGACGCAGGTCGAACAGCAGCACCTCGGCGTTCTCGCCGGCGCCGAAATCGATCGCGCGGACATCGCGCAGGCGGGCGCCATCGCCGGCCGCCAGGCGCCGGCCGTTGACGGTCAGCACGCCGCGGGCGACCTGCACGTAGGCGTGGCGGCCGGCCGGCAGCTCGAAGCGCTGCGCCTCGGCGCCGTCGAACAGCCCGGCGTAGACGCGCGCGTCCTGGTGGATCGACAGCGAGCCCTGGGCACCGTCCGGCGAGATGATCAGGCGCAGCCGGCCGCGCTTCTCCGCGGCGGCGAAGTGGCGCTGCTGATAGCGCGGGGCGACGCCGCGCCGGCTGGGCACGATCCAGATCTGCAGGAAGTGCACCGGCTCCTCGCGCGAGGCGTTGAACTCGCTGTGCCGCACGCCGGTGCCGGCGCTCATCACCTGCACGTCGCCGGGACGGATCACCGAGCCGTTGCCCATCGAGTCCTTGTGCTCCAGCGCCCCGTCCAGCACATAGGAGAAGATCTCCATGTCGCGATGGGGATGGCTGCCGAAACCGCGTCCCGGCCGCACGCGGTCGTCGTTGATCACCAGCAGGTCGGAAAACCCCATGTGCTCCGGGTCGTAGTAGCTGCCGAAGGAAAAGCTGTGCTGGGAGTGCAACCAGCCGAAGTTGGCGAGGCCGCGCTCCGCGGCAGGTCTGATGTCCAGCATGTCGATCTCCTCTGTATCGGTTCGATACGCGCCGCGCCGAGCTTCGGGGCCTGGCGCTGCGTCATTGGCGATGGAGTCACTCTACCTGCGCACACTGATGCCAAATAGAGGACAATCAAGAACACTCTGTTGCCATTGGAATCAACAATGAACCGACTCGAGGCCATGAGCCTGTTCGCGCGGGTGGCCGAGCTGGGCAGCTTCACCGCGGCGGCCAGCCAGCTCGGCGTGGCGCGCTCGGTGGTCACCCGCCAGATCGCCGCACTGGAAGAGCACCTGGGCGCCAAGCTGATGGTGCGCAGCACCCGGCGCCTGTCGCTGACCTCGGCGGGCAGCGCCTACCTGGAGAAATGCCGGACGATTCTCGCCCTGGTGGAGGAAGCCGAAGCCGGCGTGATGGAGGAGCGCCTGACGCCCAGCGGCCAGCTGCGCATCAGCCTGCCGCTGAGCTTCGGCCTGCGCCGGCTGGCGCCGCTGCTGCTGGAGTTCACCCGCAGCTACCCGGCGATCCGCCTGGCGATGGACTTCAGCGACCGCCAGCTGAACCTGATCGAGGAAGGCATCGACCTGTCGATCCGCATCACCGGCCAGCTCGCCCCGGGGGAGATCGTGCGCCGGCTCGGCAGCAGCCGCCTGCTCACCGTTGCCGCCCCGCAGTACCTGGCCGAACATGGCCGGCCGCAGCACCCCGGCGAGCTCGCCGGCCATGCCTGCCTGGGGTACTCGCCGCAGGCCAACAACCGGCCATGGACCTTCCAGGTGGAAGGCCGCCCGGAGTCCTTCTACCTCCCCTTCCGTCTGCAGGCCAACAACGGCGATGCCCTGGCCGCGGCCGCCGTGGAGGGACTGGGCATCAGCATGCAGCCGGACTTCATCGTCGCCGAGCCGCTCGCCGCGGGAAGGCTGGTCACCCTGCTGGACGACTACGCCCCGCCGCCGCTGGGCATCTACGCGGTGCTGCCGAGCAACCGCTACCTGCCCCACCGCGTGCGGGTGCTGATCGACTTCCTGTCCAGCCGGCTGGCGGATGCCCCGGCCGCGGCCGGCGGCTGAGCCGCCGACGCCCGGCCTGGGGTAGAATTGCGCCGGCCTGCGTTCTTCCGAGCCACACCATGCCCACCTGCGTCATCCATCCCCTGCCCTATCACGCCGACCCGCGCCCGCGTTTCGCCCGCGTGCACGCCGCACCCGGTGCCTGCCTGTTCGACGGCGGCCGGCCGACCAGCCAGCGCAGCCGCTTCGACCTGCTCAGCGCCTGGCCCGAACGGACCCTCGGCCCCGCCCGCGACGAGGACGGCCGTGCCTTCCTCGGCCGCTGCCGGGAGGCGCTGGCGCAGCTTGGCCGCGCCGAGGCGCCGGCGGGCGTCGACCTGCCGTTCACCGGCGGGCTGCTCGGCTATCTGGCCTACGACTTCGGCCGGCGCCTGGAGCGCCTGCCCGAACAGGCCGAGGACGACCTCGCCCTACCCGATGCCGCCCTCGGTCTGTACGCCTGGGCGCTGGTCAGCGACCACGTGCGGCGGACCTCGCAGCTGGTGTTCCACCCGAGCCTCGCCGCCGAACGGCGCGCGGAGCTGATCGCCCTGTTCGAGGCCGATGCGGCCGGCCCGGCCGGCGACTTCCGCCTGCTGGCTCCGTTCGCCGCGGCCATCGATGCCGCGCAGTACCGCGCCGCCATCGGCAAGGTGCAGGACTACATCCGCGCCGGCGACTGCTACCAGGTCAACTTCACCCAGCGCTTCCAGGCGCCCTGCCAGGGCGACCCGTGGCTCGCCTATACCCGCCTGCGCGACGCCTGCCCGACCCCATTCGCCGGCTACCTGGCGCTGGACGACGGCGCCGTGGTCAGCCTGTCGCCGGAGCGCTTTCTCAGCGTGCACCAGGGACAGGTGGAAACCCGGCCGATCAAGGGCACCCGCCCGCGCGGACGCGACGAAGCGGAGGACCGGCTGCTGGCCGCGCAGCTGCAGGCCAGCACCAAGGACCGCGCCGAGAACCTGATGATCGTCGACCTGCTGCGCAACGACCTGGGGCGCAGCTGCCGAATCGGCTCGGTGAAGGTGCCCGAGCTGTTCGCCCTGGAGAGCTACCCCAACGTCCACCACCTGGTGAGCAGCGTGACCGGCGAGCTGGCCGCGGGCCTCGACGCCTTCGACCTGCTGGCCGGCGGCTTCCCCGGCGGCTCGATCACCGGCGCGCCGAAGATCCGCGCCATGCAGATCATCGACGAGCTGGAGCCGACCCGCCGCGCGATCTACTGCGGCTCGCTGCTGTACGTCGACTGCCGCGGCGAGATGGACAGCTCGATCTGCATCCGCACCCTGCTGATCCGCGGCGGCCGCGCCAGCTGCTGGGGCGGCGGCGGCATCGTCCTCGACTCCGACTGGCAGGCCGAATACGAGGAGTCGAAGACCAAGGTCCGCGTGCTGCTGGAAACCCTGCAGGCTACCCTGCCCGCCTGAACACGCCGCTCAGGCGCGCCAGCAGCCAGGGCCAGCGCAGCGCCAGCAGCAGCGCCGCCGCCGCGGCATAGACCAGCCACTCGCCGAGGTCCGAGCGCACCACCCAGAGAAAATGCAGCAGGGCCAGCACGAGGGCCAGGTAGACCAGCCGGTGCAGGCGCTGCCAGCCAGCGCCGAGGCGGCGCATGCTGGCGCGATTGGAGGTCAGCGCCAGCGGCAGGAGCAGCGCCCAGGCGGCGAAGCCGACCAGGATGTAGGGCCGCTCGGCCAGCTCCGTGCCCAGCGCGCCCGGATCGAAGCCGAGCAGGAACGCCAGCCAGGCGAGCAGGTGCAGGCAGGCATAGGCGAAGCACCACAGGCCGAGCTGGCGCCGCAGGCGCAGCCAGCCGGGCCAGCCGCTCAAGCGGCGCAGCGGCGACAGCGCCAGGGTCAGCAGCAGCAGGCAAAGAGCGCCCTGCCCCAGTCGCTCCAGCAGCACCTTGCCCGGATCGGGACCGAGCAGCCCGCCCAGCGCCTGATACAGCCAGAACCCCGGCACCGCCAGGGCGGCGGCGAACACCGCCAGACGCACGGCCAGCAACATGCTCAGTACTCCCGGTGCAGGTCCATGCCGGCATAGAGGCCGGCGACCTCCTCGGCATAGCCGTTGAACATCAGGGTCGGGCGGATGTTCGGGCTGAACAGACTGCTCGGCAGACGCCGCTCGCGGGCCTGGCTCCAGCGCGGATGATCGACCTGCGGGTTGACGTTGGCATAGAAGCCGTATTCCTGCGGCGCCATGCTCTGCCAGGTGGTGACCGGCTGCTCGGCCACCAGGCTGATCCGCACGATCGACTTGATGCTCTTGAAGCCATACTTCCAGGGCACCACCAGGCGCAGCGGCGCGCCGTTCTGGTTGGGCAGGATGCGCCCGTACATGCCGACCGCCAGGATGGTCAGCGGATGCATCGCCTCGTCCAGGCGCAGCCCCTCGACGTAAGGCCAGTCGATCCGCGCGAAGTTGGACGTCACGCCGGGCATCACCCGCTCGTCGACCAGCGACTCGAAGCGCACGTAACGCGCATTGGCGGTCGGCTCCACCTTCTTCAGCAGCGCGGCCAGCGGAAAGCCCAGCCAGGGGATCACCATCGACCAGGCCTCGACGCAGCGCAGGCGGTAGATGCGCTCCTCCAGCGTCTGTTCGGAGAACAGCTCCTCCAGGCCATAGCGCCCCGGCCTGGCCACCTCGCCGTCGACCTGCACCGTCCAGTCGGCCGTCGACATCCGTCCGGCATTGGCCGCCGGATCGCCCTTGTCCGGGCCGAATTCGTAGAAGTTGTTGTAGTCGGTGGCCGCCGACCAGGGCGTCAGCGCCTCGTCTTGCGGCGCGTCCTGCCAGCGCACGCCCTGCAGCTGGCGGGCGAACCATTCCGGCGCCGCGGCTTCCGGCACCTGCCCGTAGCGCGCCGTGCCGGCCAGCAGCCAGTCCGGCAGCAGGCTGCCGGCGAGCAGCACGCCGCTGGCGGCCATGAAGCGTCGCCGCTCGCGGTAGACGACTTCCGGGGTGATTTCCGAGGATTTGCAGTCCGCGCGGGAACTTCGTCTGATCAGCATGCGGCACTCCGAAGAACAGTAAGAATCACCGGCCGATGGTAGCCAAGCCCACCCGGCCGCGCATCCGCCGCCGCGAATCCCGGCGATGAGACGAACAGCATTCCCCCCGCGCCGGCGGATGCCTAAAATCAGTGCTTTTGCCGCCCAGCAAGGGAGCTGCATGCCCAGCCTCAACCGCATCATCCTGATCAACACCCACCTCGCCGGCGTGGTCGAGCTGCTGGTCGACGACCACACCAACATCTGCGGTACCAACGCCTCCGGCAAGACCACCCTGCAGCGCCTGGTGCCGGTGTTCTACGGCGAATACCCGAGCCGCGTGGTGCCGGCCACCCGCGACAGCTTCGAGCGCTGGTACCTGCCGACCGAGCAGAGCTTCATCGTCTACGAATACCAGCGCATGGACGGCGAGGCCTGCCAGACCATCCTCGCCGCCAGCAGCGACGGCCGCGGCGTCGACTACCGCCTGGCGCACAAGGCCTTCGAGCTGGACGACTACATCAGGAGCCGCCAGGGCGATGTCGTGGTCTGCCGCAGCATGGCCGAGCTGGGCCGCCACTTCCGCCAGAGCGGCGTGGCGGTCAGCAACCAGCTGAACACCCGCCAGTACCGGGCGATCATCCAGAACGACCGCAGCCTGCTGGCCGCCGACAGCCAGCGCGGCGAGCTGCGCCAGCTGGCCCGGCAGTTCTCGCTGTGCGCCGGCGAGCACAGCCTGCGCCACATCGAGAAGCTGGTGCGCGCCGTGCACTCGCGCGAGGGCAAGATGGAGACGGTCAAGTCGATGGTCGCCGCCATCCTCGAGGAGGACGGCGTGGCGCCGCCGACCACCGGGCTCAGCCCGCAGCGGGTCGAGGACTGGATCCGCGACAGCCAACTGATCCAGGGCTTCGCCGCGCTGCGCCCGCAGTTCGCCCGCCTGGAGCACGACTTCGCCGAGCTGCAGGCCGGCGAGACGCGCCTGGCCGGCCTGCTGCAGGCCTTCCAGACCGACCAGCCGCTGCTGTTCGCCCGCCAGGAGCAGCTGCGCCTGGCACTCGAGCAGAGCGGCTTCGAACTCAAGCTGCTGGAGGACGACTGGAAGGACCAGCGCGATGCCCTCAGCCTCGAGCTGTCGCAGGTACAGGCACGCATCGGCAGCGCGGAAACCCAGCTGCAGCACATCGAGGAGCAGTACCAGCAGTACCTCGACGCCGACATCGACCAGGCCAAGGCCGACCTGGAGAAGCTCGACGGCTGGCGCCTGGAGCTGGACAACCACAAGGAACGCCTGCGCCTGCTCACCGAACAGCACGCCGATGTGCAGAACGCCTACCTGGAGCGCAAGCAGATCGTCCAGGAGCGCCAGCAGGAAGCCGTCGACCGCCTGCACGAGCAGGAAAGCCGGGTGCGCGACGAACTGGCCGAGCGCACCCAGCACAAACACGAGGCCCTCGCCCAGCTCGACCGCGCCTTCGCCAACCGCCGTCAGGAGGCGGAAAGCGCCAGCCGCGAGCGCCGCCACGCCCTCGAACTGGAGAAGAGCCGCCAGGAACAGCTGATCGCCAGCTTCGCCTACAGCGAGGAGGAAGCGCTGAGCCTGGAGATCCTCGACCGCCGCCAGGAGGAGGCCGAGGAGCAGCGCGACGCCGCCGCCCAGCAGCTCGACGCCCTGCAGCAGCAGGAGCGCCTGCAGCTGCGCCAGCGCGAGGAGGCTGCCCGGCAGCTCGCCCAGGCCAGCCGCCGGGTCGCCGAACGCCAGCGCGAGCTGGACGACGCCGAGCGCCTGCTCTACCCCGGCCAGCACAGCCTGCTGGAGTTCCTGCGCCGCGAGCAGCCGGGCTGGGAGCAGCAGCTCGGCAAGGTGATCGAGCCGAGCCTGCTGCAGCGCAGCGACCTCAAGCCGGCCCTCAGCGAGGCACCGGCCGACAGCCTGTACGGCGTGCAGCTCGATCTCGCCGCGCTGGCCACCCCGGAGCACGCCGCCGGCGAGGCCGAACTGCGCCATCGTGTGCAGTTGGCCGGCGACAACCTGCAGGACGCCCGCAACCAGCAGGAGCAGGTGGAGAGCCAGCTGGGCGAACACGGCGCCGCGCTGGAAGAGCTGAACACCCGCCTGGTGCTGGCGCGCACCGCCGTGCAGACCGCCAAGGACAACCGCCAGCGCCTCAGGGAGGAACGCGCCGCCCTCAAGGAGCGCCTCGACGCCGCGCTGGCCGAGCGCCGCCAGATCGCGCGCCAGCAGCTCGCCGGCCTGGATGCCGCCCTCGCCCAGCTCAAGCTGGAGCACGCCAGCCTGCTGGAGGAGCTGGACAGCCAGCACCGCGAGGCGCGCCTGGACACCAGCGCGCACTGGCAGCAGGTGATCGGCGACCTGGAACAGCGCCTGGCCCAGCTGCGCGGCCAACTGGAGGAGCAGCGCGCCCAGGGCAAAGCCGAGCTGGCCGCCTGCGAGAGCTGGTACCGCAACGAGCTGAAGTCGCGCGGCGTCGACGAGGCGCAGCTGATCCAGTTGAAGAGCGGCATCCGCGAGCGCGAGCAGCGCATCCGCGACACCGAGGCGCGGCGTGCCGAGGTGCACCGCTTTGATGAGTGGTACGCGCTCACCTGGCTCAAGCGCAAGCCGCAGCTACAGGAGGATCTGATCGAGCACCGGCGCGAAGCGACCGACCTCAAACTGCGCCTGGACACCGCCACCCAGGCCTTCAAGAGCCGCCGCGACGCACTGGAGCAGCAGCGCCGCGAGGCCCTGCAGGCCCAGGGCCGGCTCGGCGAGCAGCTCGACAGCCTCAAGGGGCTGATCAAGCGCCTCGGCGAACTCAAGCTGCCGCGCGACGGCCAGACGCCGGCCGGCGAGCTGGACGAGCGCCTGCGCCTGGCCCAGGAGCTGCTGCACGGCCGCGAGAACCTGCTCGCCGCCATCCGGCAGCACGTCGAGCGCTTCGACAGCCTGATCGCCGGCAAGGCCGGCTCCAGCCTGACCGAGACCTGGGAGCGCAGCCGCGAGGAGTGCAGCCTGGTCAGCGAGCGCGGCGTGCCGACCCTCGACTACCGCCGCCTGGTGCCGGCGCTGGCCCAGCTGCTCAACGTGCTGGTGCCGCAGAGCATCACCGCGCTGCGCGAGCAGGGGCGGATCTTCGGCAAGGACCTGTTCGACTACTTCGCCGTGCTGGCCGACATCGACCAGCGCATCGCCAGCCAGAGCGCGCGGATCACCCGCGAGGTCGGCGAGGAGCTGTTCCTCGACGGCGTGTCCAACTCGGCAGTGACCATCCGCTCGAAGATCACCGAACTGGAGTTCTGGCCGGAGCTGCGCGCCTTCGTCGCCGCCTACCGCGAATGGGAGGACAGCGGCTTCAGTGATCTGCCCGGCGAGGACTACACCGGCAGCATGCGCCGCGCCCTCGAGGTGCTCGGCCGCTCGGCGCTGACCAGCGGCATCGCCGGCCTCTTGGAGATCGAGCTGCGCCTGCGCGAGGGCAACAGCGACCTGGTGATCCGCACCGACCGCCAGCTCAACGAGTCGTCCAGCCACGGCATGGCCTACCTGATCCTCTGCAAGTTCCTGCTCGCCTTCACCCGCCTGCTGCGCGGCCGCGCCCCGGCGACCATCCACTGGCCGATCGACGAACTGGGCACCCTGCACCACAGCAACGTGAAGAAGATCTTCGACGCCTGCGCCAGCAACGCCATCCGCATCCTCGGCGCCTTCCCCAACCCGGACTCCGAGGTGCTCGCGCTGTTCAAGAACCGCTACATCGTCGACAAGCAGAGCCGCCGGCTGCAGGTGGTCAAGCCGCGCCTGGACGTGATCGGCGAACGCCTGAAAGCCCGCCTGAGCGAGGAGACCGTCTGATGCTGTCGAACAAGGGCAAGGTCATCGAGCGCCTGCTGCAGGGCGCCTTCATCTGCCGCACCAGCGACGAGGAAGGCTGGCGCTTCTTGAAGAATCCGGCCAACCGCGAGCAGGTCGACGACTACCTGGCCACCCTCAACCGCAGCGTGGCCGCAGTCGGCGCCGGCAGCGAGGCCGAGGTGTTCTACTGCGCCTATCGCCAGCTCGGCGAGGCCGAGCGGCGGGTGGTCGGCCAGCAGTTCCGCGACGTCTGCAACGCCCTCACTCCGCTGGTCGAGTGGCTGCTGCTGGTCCAGCAGGCCGGCGCCCAGGACGCGCCGCTCACCGAGGGCAGCCCGATCCGCCTCAACGAGCTGCAGAGCATCGTCGAGGACACCCCGGCGTTCCGCGAGCAGCTGGCGCGCATCAGCCACTACCGGCTGTTCGGCTCGACCAGTTCCAGCGTCGACGCGCAGATCAAGCAGGTGTTCAAGCGCCTGTGCGAACTCGGCTACCTGCTGCGCCCCAACCCGGAGAAGCAGATCTACCTCGGCACCGGCAAGCTGGACTACCTGTACGAGGTGATCCGCTTCATCGACGAGGCCGAGGGCCTCGCGCTCGAGGAGCGCGCCGAGCTGGCCAGCCAGGGGAGCCTGCTGTGAGCGGCAACCTGCACCAGGCCGGGGTGCGTTTCCTGCGCCAGCTGGGCCGCCACGCCGAGACCATCATGGACGCCTACCTGGCCGGCGCGGTCGGCGACGACGCCCTCGAGCCCGGCGTGCAGGAGCGGCTGGTCAAGGACGGCGTGCTCTACCGCCCGGAGCCGGGCGCCGACCTGCACCTGCGCCGGGTGGTGCGCGCCCTGCTCGAGGAGGCCCTGCGCGACGACCGCAACCGGCAGATCGACGCCAACACCGGCAGCACCCTGGCCACCTTCAAGACCCTCGCCGCCCACTACAAGGAGGCGCGCCACCAGGGCGACTTCGCCGCCGCCGACGCCTACCTGGCCGACCTGCGCGAGCACGTCTACAGCTTCTGCGAGGGCCTCGGCCACAGCGTGCGGGTGCTGTGGGGGCGGATCAACAACGAGTTCGGCTACGTCGGCAGCCTCGGCGCCAAGATCCGCGAGAACGAGCTGGCCCAGGCCCAGGTCAGCGAGCTGCTGGCCGGCCTGGAGCTGATCGACTTCAGCGAACTGGCGGAAACCGCCGGCGAACTGCGCGAGCTGCGCCGCCTGCTGGTCACCCGCCTGCAGCGCCAGGTCAGCGGCTGCTGCCAGGAGCTGGGCGTGGTGCAGGCTCGCCTGCTCGAACTGCTCGGCCGCTTCCGCAAGATCCAGGGCCGCACCCGCCTGCTGCGCGGCTGGCTGCTGCACGCCGAACAGCAGCCCGACTACCGCCCGGGCAGCCACACTGCGCGCCCCGAGATGCCGCAGCTGCTCAACCTCGCCGAGGCGCTGATCGCCCCGGCGACGGCCAACCTTCACGACGGCAGCCAGGAGGCCGAGCTGCTCGCCCTCGCCGCGCAGATCCGCGCCCAGCGCGAGGAACGCCCGGCCGCGCCGCTGGCCGAGGCCGGCGAGCTGACCCTGGGCGAGGTGGAAAGCTTCGAGGTACAGCCGAGCCCCATCCAGCTCGCCGTGCAGGAGTACCTCTGCGCGGTGATCGAGAGCGGCCAGCCGGTGTCGGCGCTGACCTGGTGGCGCGAGCACGAGCTGTCCTGCGATCCCGAGAGCTGGCTGTACCAGGTGATCGGCGGCTACGAGGCGCTGCCCGACGAGCAGCGCGCCTGCTTCCAGCTCGACCCCGACGGCGAGCCGCACCCGGTGTTTTCCGGCAACTTCATCGTGCGGGACCTCTCGCTGTGGCTGGCCTGAGCCGCAGCCACCACAACGCCGTGCACCGCCTGCTGCGCGAGCGTCTGGACAAGGTGGAACTCAACCGCACCTGGCAGCAGCTGCACGCCCACTTCGAGCTGGGCCGCCCCTCGGGCAAGTGGCTGCACTTCGACGCCGAGACGCGCCGGCTGCTGCAGCGCCTGGCGCGGGACGAGTGGGGCTTCGATCCGCTGGCGGGCGTACCGGAGGGCAGCCGCCGCGAGGTCGCCTCGCGCGCCGTCGACGAGAAGATCGCCCGCCGCCGCCCCGACGACGACTTCGTGCTGGTCAAGGGCACCCTGCCCGCGCCGCTGCCGACCCTCGCCCGCGGCCTGAGCCTGCGCGTGGCGCTGCCGCAACTGGACACCGCGGCCATCGCCCGGCTGGTGCTGATCGAGAACCTCGACAGCTTCGACGACTGGGAGGACTACCCGGCAGCGGCCGAACTGGCCGGCAGCCTGATCGTCTACCGCGGCCATCGCGGCCTGGCCCGCGGCGCCCGCCAGTTGCTGGAACGGCTGCCGGCGGCCACGCCGGTGGTGGTCTTCCCCGACTACGACCCGGCCGGCCTGGCCATCGCCGCCAGCCTGCCGCGCGCCGATGCACTGCTGCTGCCGGAGCTGGACGAGGCACTGCTGGCTTGCGGCAGCCGAGCCCACTTCGACCGCCAGTTCCGCCAGGCACTCCAGCTGGAGGAAGCCGAGCTGGGCGGCTGGCGGGCCGTATGGGAGGAAATGAAGGGGCAGCGGGTCAGCATCAAGCAGCAGCACATGCTGGCGCTGGAGGTCAGGTTGCGACTGGCATGGCGACATCAGAGGGCAGGCAACGCTCCCTTACTGCATACGGCTGACTTCGGCAGCTAGCTAGCAGGTCCACAATCGTCATGGTGCATTGTGCGGGCATGGCAGCTATTCCTGCGCCGCGAGTACGGGACTTTTCACACGCTGTGGTAACCAGACATTGAGTGCCAGCCCGCCCAGCACTATGGCCCCGCCAAGCAGGACGCCCGTACTCGGTGTTTCGCCCAGCAACCACCAGACCCACAGCGGGCCCAGGACAGCCTCGAGCAGGATCAGCAAGCCAACCTCGGCCGGGCTTATGCTCTGCGGCCCCAGCTGGACCAGCATGAAGCCCAGCGGCAGCAACACGCCCGCCATCACCAGCAGGACCAGCCACTGCTGCCCATCCAGACTGGCTGGCTCACCTCCCCCCCAGGAGAAGGCCGCAGCCATGAAGGCTCCCAGCATCAGGCCCGGACTCATGTCGACGGCCGGCCGGCTTCTGGCCAGCGTCAGGTTGCCCGCCAGCAGCAGAGCCGCCAGCAACGCCAGCAGGCAGCCGGCCAGGCTGGCGCCCTGCAGGTCGTCACCGACGATCAGCAGCACGCCGACCATGCACACCCCTATGGACAGCAGCGTTTGCCGGGGCAAACGTTCGCCTAGGCAACACCAGGCCAGCAGGGCGGCGAACGCCGAAGAAACGCTGAACAGCAGCAGGGTGACGGCGGCGCCAACCTTCTGCATCGCCGCCAGGAAGCACAGGGTGCTGCTGGCATAGCACAGTCCGCACCACAGCCCCGTGGAGCCGCAAGCCCTGAGCTGCGCCATGAAACCGCCGCGGTAGCGCCAGACCAGCAACAGCGCCAGCCCCACCCCCATCAGCAGGCCACGCCAGGCCAGCAGGGCCATCGCCTCGAGATTCAGCCAGCGTTGCACCAGTGCATCGGGAGACAGCAACAGCACACCGGTTGCCGTGAGCAGCAGCCCCTTGCTTCTCGCATCCATGATCAACTCTCCACTCCACCCACGGGTGACTGGTCCGCCAGGAGTCTGCCGAAACCGGGTACCGGGCGCGCGAAGCCGACGCTCCGGAGCGCATGCCAGAACATCGCCTGGTTGCTGGATACCACCGGAATCTGCAGCTCGGCTTCCAGCTCCTCAAGCACGTCGAGGGTCCTCAGGTTGGTGCAGGCGAGGAACAGCGCATCCACCTGCTCCATGGCCAGCAGCACGCGAGCGGCGGCCACGATATCGTCCGCGCCTATCCTGGGGATCGCCGCATCCTCGAGTACGGCAAAGGTGCCGCAGCAGGCCACGGCGAAACCGGCCTCCTCCAGACCCGCGCACAGCGGCTGGTTGACCGCCGCGATGTAGGGGGTGAGCACCGCGATCCGCCGTGCGCCCAGATGGCGCAGGGCCGCCTTCACCGCCGTCCAGGGATTGCTCACGGCGATACCGGGACGGGCACTGCGCAGCAGGCGCGCCACCTCGCCCTCGCCGATCAGCATGCTCCCGGAGGTGCAACCGAAGACCAGCACATCCAGCTCCAGTCCCGGCACCAGCAATTCGGCCGAACTGGCCAGGCCGTCCGCCAGACCGCGCAGCTGCTCAGGAGCCACAGTGGGGCTGCACGGCGTGCGCGTGCTGTACAGTTCCAGGCCATCGACCAGCAGCTGGCGCCACTCGTTCTCGAGGGTGAAGTCGCTGGCCAGCTGGATCAGCCCCAGGCGCAACGGCCGTCCAGCAGCTGCCGGGCGGTGCCGGAACACCCGCTGCCAGGCCTCGAAATCCTCGGCGACGGCGCTCATTGTCCGTCAACCTCGAGCCGGCTTGCCGCATAGTTGGCGATCGCCGTGTCCTGCACCCCGGTGCCGGTCAGGTCGCAAACCGTGATCTGTTCCACGCTGGTGCGCAGATGCCGCTCCTCGGCGATCAGGGTGCCCAGCTCGAACACCTCGCGCTGCAGCGCCGGCGCATGGTGAAGCTCGCCCAGCGCGCGGGACTGGCTGAGGCGGTCCACCACCACGACGTCGGCGCTGGCCAGGATGGTCGGCTCCAGTTCATTCTTGTGCGGGTTGTCCGCCCCCATGGCGGTCACATGGATGCCCTTGGGCAGGTCGCTCCACTGGAGCACCGGGGTACGCGACGGCGTGGTGGTCACCACGATGTCGGCCAGGGCGCATGCACTGGCGGTGCTGTCATGGACGATCACCGGCAGGCCGTGGACCTCGCCCATGCGTTGGGCATAGGCTTCGGCCTTGGCACTGTCGCGGGCGTGCACATGGACCTCCTCGATACCACGCACCAGGCGCAGCGCCGCCACCTGCAACTCGGCCTGCAGGCCCGCGCCGATCACCGCCACGCTGCGCGCGTCCTCGCGAGCCAGATGCTTGGCGGCGATCGCTCCGGCCAGGGCGGTGCGGATGTCGGTCAGGTAGCCTTCGTCGAACAGCACCGAGTCGACCAGTCCGGTCTTGGCCGAGAACAGCAGCATCAGGCCGTTGAGGCTGGGCAGACCAAGCCTGGGATTGTCGAAGAAGCCGGGACTGATCTTGATGGCGAAACGCTGCCAGCCCTGGATGTGGGCGGTCTTGACGTCCACCTCGCCGTTGCTCTCGGCGATGTTCATGCTGAGGATCGGCGGCATCACCACCTCGCCACGCCCCAGGGCGGCGAAGCCGGCCTCCACCACCTCGAGGGCGGCGTGATCCAGTCTGACCTTCTCGGCAATCTGCTGACGATCGTAGATTTTCACAGGGACTCTCCGGCGAGGCGGCAAGCCTCGGTAAAGGTGGCGGTGGACAGGTTCTGGCCGCTGATCACGAAGGCCACGCGACGCCCCTGCAGGTCCAGTCGATGCTGCTCGACGGCAGCCACGCCGACGGCGGCGGCGCCCTCCACCAGCAGTTTTTCCTCGCGCAGCAAATGCAGCATCGCCCGGCCGATGTGCGCCTCGTCGACCCTGTAGCCACGATCCATGTAGCGCCGGGTCATGCCGAAGGTCCAGGCGTTGTCCAGGCCGATGCCGCCGCCCAGGCTGTCGGCCAGGGTCGGCACTTCCGGCACCTGCACCGGGTGTCCGGCGGCCAGGCTTTCCAGCATCGCGGCGCCCTCGGCCATGCTCACGCCGACCACTTCCGCGGCAGGGTTGATGCTCTTGACCGCCAGGCCGATGCCGGCAACCAGGCCGCCGCCGGAGAGGCCGGCGAACACCAGATCGATGTCCGGCTGCTCCTCGAGGATATCCAGCCCGCAGGTCCCCTGGCCGGCGATCACCAACGGGTGGTCGAACGGTGGAATGTAGGCCAGTCCCTGCTCACTACTCAGCCGCCGGGCCTCGACGTCGGCCTGGTCCTGGGACTCGCCACAGATCACCAGGGTGGCGCCGCTGTCGCGCAGCGCCTGCACCTTGTTGTCCGGCACCAGGTGCGAGATGCACACGGTGACCGGGATGCCGATCCGCCGGCCGGCCCAGGCCAGCGCGCGACCGAAGTTGCCGGTCGACATGGTCACCACGCCACGCGCCCGCTGCTCCTCGTCCAGGCCGAGTAGCGCATTCAGCGCACCACGCAGCTTGAAGGAGCCGGTCGGCTGCAGGTTGTCCAGCTTCAGCCACGCCTCGCAGCCGAAGCGCCGCGACAGGGATTCGGAGCGTACCAGCGGGGTACGCAGGACCTGCCCGGCGATGCGCCGACGGGCCCGGAAGATGTCCTGCAGGGTCAGTTCTTGTTGTTGCATGCCAATCCCCCAATCGGTCGATCACCAGGGGGCCGGCAACCTGATCGGTCACGGCCCCCTGGCGCTGGCTTACTTGGCCTGCCAGGCGCCGCTGCTGATCAGCTTGTCGGTAACGCGATTCACGGCACGTTCGGCGCGGGCGACGATGTCGTCCACCTCGTCACGGGTCACCACCAGCGGCGGAGCGAAGCCGAGGATGTCGCCGTGCGGCATGGCGCGGGCAATCAGACCCTCCTCGAGGCAGGCCGCGGAGATCTGCGGGCCGACCTTCAGGCTGGGGTCGAAGTGCTGACGCTTGGAGCGGTCGCTGGAGAACTCCAGGGCAGCCAGCAGGCCGATGCCGCGCACCTCGCCGACCAGCGGATGGTTGGCGAAGGTCTCCTGCATGCGCTGCTGCAGGTAGGCGCCGGTGTCGCGCGCATTGCCGGTGAGGTTCTCGCGCTGGATGATGTCCAGGTTGGTGAGCGCCGAGGCGATGCCCATGGGGTGGCCGGAGTAGGTGTAACCGTGGCCGATCGCGCCGTAGGTGTCGGTGCCCTGCTCCAGCACCTGCCAGACGCGCTCGCCGACGATCACCCCGGACAGCGGCTGGTAGGCCGAGGTCAGGCCCTTGGCCACGGTGATCAGGTCCGGCTTCATCTCGTAGTACTGCGAGCCAAAGTCGACGCCCAGCCGGCCGAAACCGCAGACCACCTCGTCGGCGATCAAGAGGATGTCGTACTTGTCCAGCACCTTGCGGATCTCCGCCCAGTAACCCTGCGGCGGCGGCACGATGCCGCCGGTGCCGAGCACCGGCTCGCCGATCATCGCAGCCACGGTGTCCGGTCCCTCGGCGAGGATCATTTCCTCCAGCTTGGCGGCGCAGTAACGGGAGAACTCCAGCTCGCTCATGGCGTCGTCGGGACGACGGTAGTAGACCGGCGCCACTGTGTGCTTGATGCGCTCGAGCGGCAGATCGAAGTGGGCGTGGAACAGCGGCAGGCCGGTCAGCGAGCCGGAGGCGATGCTCGAACCGTGGTAGCCGCGGTCGCGGGAGATGACCTTCTTCTTCTCGGGGCGGCCGAGGATGTTGTTGTAGTACCAGACCAGCTTGAGCTGGGTTTCGTTGGCGTCCGAGCCGGACATGCCGTAGTAGACCTTGCTCATGCCCTGGCCGGCGAGCTTGACGATGCGCTCCGAAAGCATGGCCAGCCCCTCGGTGGTGTGACCCACGTAGGTGTGGTAGTAGGCCAGCTGCTTGGCCTGCTCGTAGATCGCCTCGGCCATCTCGGTGCGGCCGTAGCCGATGTTCACGCAGTACAGGCCGGCGAAACCGTCGATCAGCTGATTGCCCAGCGAATCCTCGATGCGGATGCCCTTGGCGCCGGTGATGATGCGGGCCGGGCTCTCGCCGTGGGCGTGCTGCTTGAGGTGGGTGGACGCGTGGAAGACGTTCTGGCGGTCGATCTCGATGATCTTCTGGGTGTCGATAGTCATGGCATTGCCCTCGTTGCAATAGATGCGGATAGGTTTGGCGCAGCTGTGCGGAAATCAGCTGCCGCTGGCGCTGGGCAGGCCACCCAGGCAGTAGTACTTGATCTGGCTGTATTCATCGAGGCCGTGACGCGAGCCTTCGCGACCGAGGCCGGACTGCTTGACGCCACCGAAGGGCACCGGCGGGCCGGTCATCTTCACCGAGTTGACGCTGACCATGCCGTACTCCAGACCGCGCAACAGCTTCCACACCAGACGGATGTCGTAGCCGTAGACGTAGGCGGCCAGTCCGTACTCGGTGTCATTGGCCTGGGCGATCAGCTCCTCGAGGTCGCTCCAGGCCAGCACTCCGGCGACCGGCGCGAAGTTCTCCTCGCGGTACACGCGCATCGCGGGGGTCACGTCGGCCAGCAGGGTCGGCATGAAGAAGTTGGCGCCCGGCGCCTCGCTCTGGTCGCCGACCAGCAGGCGGGCCCCCTTGGTCACGGCGTCCTCGACCAGCTCGCGCGCCTTGGCCACCGCCCGGGCATTGATCAGCGGGCCCTGATTCACGCCACGCTCCAGGCCGTCGCCCACGGTCAGCTCGCCCATGCGGCGGGCGAACACCTCGAGGAACGGCTCGTAGAGCGAGCTGTGCACGAAGATGCGGTTGGCCGCCAGACAGTCCTGGCCGGTGGTCTGGAACTTGGCATCGATGGCCGCCTGCGCGGCCTGCTCCACATCCATGTCCGGCAGCACGATGAAGGGCGCATTGCCACCCAGTTCCATGGAGCACTTCTTCACGGTGGGCGCAGCCTGCTCGAGCAGCAGGCGACCGACGCGGGTCGAGCCGGTGAAGGACAGCGCCTTGACCTTGTCGCTGGCGCAGAGCACCTGGGAAACCATCACCGGCTCGCCGGTGATGACGTTGAACACCCCGGCCGGAAAACCGGCGCGCTCGGCCAGTTCGGCCAGCGCCAGCGCCGAGAACGGCGTCTCGCCAGCCGGCTTGACCAGCACGGTGCAGCCGACGGCCAGGGCCGCGGCGGCCTTGCGGGTGATCATCGCGCAGGGGAAGTTCCACGGTGTGATCAGCGCGGCGACACCGATCGGCTCGCGGACGCTGCCGAGCTGGGCGTTGCGGATGTGGCTGGGGATGGTCTCGCCGTAGGCGCGGCGGGCCTCCTCGGCGAACCAGCGGATGAAGGAGGCGGCGTAGTCGATCTCGCCGCGCGCCTCGTCGAGCGGCTTGCCCTGCTCGAGGGTCATCAGCCGCGCCAGGTCTTCCTTGTTGGCCAGCAGCAGATCGTGCCAGCGGTGCAGGATGGCGCCACGGGCGTCCACCGACAGAGCACGCCAGGCCGGGAACGCCGCTTCGGCCGCATCGATGGCGCCACCCACTTGCCCTTCGTCGAGCAGCGTGCAGCGGCCGAGAATCGCTTCGCTGGCCGGATTGCTGACCGCTTCGTCGCGGCCATCGTTGCCAGCCACCCATTTGCCGTTGACGTACGCCAACTGGCGGAACAGGCGCGGATCGTTGAGGTTGTTCATGTGTGCAGCTCCCCTGAGCGGACCGGTTGCGTCACGGGGTGGCAACCGATTGTTCTTGTTGACGGCTCTACTTTAGGGGGGTGGGTGAGGTGATGTTTTCTCTTCACCAGCACGCGGAAAGCGCTTTTTTCTGTTGTCCCGGGAGTCTCAGGCGCTTTTTTCGGCAGGGCCCGCCGACTCGACGTCCAGGGGTGGTTCACTCTGCTTGATCGTCTTGGTGACGATGTAGGTGAAGTAGCGCTCGATGCCCAGATCGGCCATCAGCCACTGGTCCACGAGCCGCTGGTACTGATCGATGTCACGGGTCATGACCTTGACGATGTAGTCCACGCCTCCACCGGTGGCGTAGCACTCGGTGACCTCGGCACAGGCCTCCATGGCCCTTTCGAAGCGGACGAAGGCTTCGCGATTGTGCTGCTTGAGGGTGACCTCCACCAGGACGGCCACCCGTTTGAGCAGCACCTCAGTGTCGATCCAGGCACCATAGCCGCGGATGATGCCTGCCTCCTCGAGGCGCTTGACGCGCTCCCAGCAGGGGCTGACCGACAGGTTGATCGCCTCGGCCAGGCTGGATTTGGTGATGCGTCCGTTCTGCTGAAGGATGCGCAGAATCTTCAGGTCGTAACTGTCCAGGCGCATGTTGCAACTCCTGCGCGGACGGGGCCGCGCCAGATGAAAAAAAGGCCGGCGAACTGCATCGCCGGCCAAAGTCAGGATCGGTTCGAGCTCTCGGGCAGCGACTGGTTGCGCGCCCCCGTCATCCCACTCAGCGCTTTTCCAGTGCGGCAATTTCCTCCTCGATCTGGTCGAGCATCGCACGGGTTTCCTGGCCGGCCAGCTTGGTTAGGGTGTCACGCAGCGGCTGGCTGGCCTTGCGGAACGCCTCCTGCTCTTCGGCCGAGAGCCTGACCAGGCGGATACCCGGCTTGGTCTGCTGGATCTTGGCCAGACGCTCGTCGCTGTAGCGGGCCTGGACGTCGAAGATATAGGGCGACAGCTCGGCGATGGTCTCGTCGATCAGCTTGCGGCGTGCCTCGGGCAAGCCTTGGTACCAGGACTCGCTGGACAGTACGCCGACCGTGAACTGCTGGTGGCCCGGCCAGGTCAGCACGTCAGTCACCTCGTAGAACTTCATCTCCTCGATGGCGAAGATCGGGTTCTCCTGACCGTCGATCATCTTCAACTGCAGAGCGCCATAGACTTCCGAGTAGGGCAGCGGAGTCGGGACTGCGCCGAATGCCTTGTAGGTCTCGACCAGCATCGGCGAAGCCATCACCCGCATCTTGAAGTTGGCGAAATCGGCAGGTTTGCGGATCTCCTTGTTGGTGGTCCAGACCATCTCCCCTTCCGGATACATGCTCATCAGCCGCAGGTTGCGCTGCTTGAGCTTGTCGGCCAGGGGGCCGTAGATAGTCGGACTGGAAGACAGCACCTGTCGATTGACCCGGTTATCCTGGGAAAGCAGGTAGGGCACCGTGAACAGCTGCATTTCCGGCACAGTGGAGCCGAGGATGCCGGTGGAGCCATGGGCGAACTGCAGCACCCCGTTGGCGACCAGTTCGGTCAGATCCTCGGACTCGCCGAGCGCCCCATAGGGATAGACGGTGACCTTGACGTCACCACCGCTCTTCTCCTCGATCAGCTGCTTGAACTTCTGTGCGTAGGCGTCCTGCACGCTGCCGCTGACCTCCTCCAGGGCGAACTTCCATTCCTCGGCCGCAGCCAGGCCAGCCTGCCCCAGCAGCGCCAGTCCCATCCCGGCGACCAGTGCTGCGCGCTTGAAGCGACTAACGATCTTGCTCATCGTGATGCCTCCACAGTTCTTGTGTTTTTCTTGTTTTTCCGGACGCGTGGGGGGTGCGACCCTTACGCGTCACAGCACATCGGCAATCACAGCCACCGTATCGCCGATGGCGACCAGGGCGGGAAAACGCCGGGCGACCAGCACGCCGTCCCGCTCGGCGCGATACTCGGCCGGCGACACGCCGGTGCGCTCGAGGGTATGCACACGAGCGACCAGATCGCCGCGCCTGACCCGCTGACCGAGACTGCAGGTCAGCTCGAGAATGCCCTCATGGATGCTCTGCACATAGCAGCTGGCATCCGGCATGTCGAGCTGTAGCGGCGCCTCGTCCGGCAGCTCCGGCTCCCCCTCGATGATGCCGGCGAAGCGCAGGAAATTGCGCACGCCGCGATCGGCGATCGCCATGGTTTCCGGCGTGGTGGTGCCACCGCCGCGCAGCTCCGTGGTCACGAACACCTTGCCCTGCGCCTCGACCGCCGTGTCGTACAGCGAGGCGGCATCCAGCTCGAACAGCACCATGCAGGCCGGTGCCCCGAACAGGCGGGCGCCCTCGATGCAGCGCGCCTCCTGGGCGGCATCCGGCAGGCGATGAGCCGCCGCGAAGGGCACGAAGTCCAGCGTCTTGCCGCCGGAGTGGATATCCAGTGCGTAGTCGCACATCGGTACCAGATAGCGCTGGAAATAGTCCGCGATGCGCTCGGTGATGCTGCCGTGCGGGTGGCCGGGGAAGGCGCGATTGAGATTGCCCTTGTCGATCGGCGAAGTACGGCTGCCGTTGCGCGCCGCCGGGAAGTTCATCGCCGGGACGATGATCACCCTGCCCTGCACGTCCTCGGCGCGCAGCTCGGCGGCCAGCTTGAGCAGCGCGGTGATGCCTTCGTATTCATCGCCATGGTTGCCGCCGGTCAGCAGGGCCGTCGGCCCGCTGCCATTCTTCACCACGGTGACCGGCAGCATGATGCAGCCCCAGGCGGACTGGTCGTGGGAGTACGGCAGCTTGAGGAAGCCGTGCTGGACACCGTCACGTTCGAAGTCGACCGTCGCGCTGATGGTCGTGGCCGGCAGAGCGGCGCCTCCCAGCGCCGCCAGACCTGCCTTGTTGGATGTAGTCATCGCACACTCCACTCAGGGCTTGACGAACAGTTGTCGCGGGAAATCGCAGAGGGTTTCCACGCCCGTCTCGGTGATCAGGATGCTCTCCGTGGTTTCCAGCCCCCAGTCGTCCAGCCAGAGTCCCGGCATGAAGTGGAAGGTCATCCCCGGCTTGAGCACCGTCTGGTCGCTTTCACGCAGACTCATGGTGCGCTCGCCCCAGTCCGGCGGATAGCTCAGACCGATGGGGTAGCCGCAGCGATTGTCACCGCGGTCGTAGCCGTAGCGACGCAGGGTGCTGTTGAGCTCGCGGGCGATATCGCCGCAGGTGTTGCCGGGCTTGGCCACCGCCAGGCCGGCCTCGAGACCGGCATTGATCGCCTCTTCGGCCCTGCGGAACGCCGCCGGCGGCTCGCCCAGGTACAGCGTGCGCGACAGCGGGCAGTGGTAGCGCTTGTGGCAACCGGCGATCTCGAAGAAGGTGCCCTCACCCTTGCGGAACGGACGATCGTCCCAGGTCAGGTGCGGCGCCGAGGCATCCTTGCCGGAGGGCAGCATCGGCACGATGGCCGGGTAGTCGCCGAACTTGCCGTCGTGCCCCTCACAGGCCACCCGGTAGATCTCGCCTACCAGAACGTTCTTGGGCAGGCCCGGCTCGACCATTTCGATGATCGCCCGATGCATGTTCTCGACGATGCGCGCAGCGACGCGCATGTACTCCACCTCGGTCGGCGACTTGATCGCCCGGCACCAGTTGACCAGGCCGGTGGCGTCGACCAGGCGAGCCTCGGGCAGGCCGCGCAGCAGCGCCTGGTGCGAAGTGGCGCTGTAGTAGTAGTTGTCCATCTCCACGCCGATCGTGCCCTGCGTCCAGCCGCGACCGGGCAGAACTTCCTCGCAGAGGTAATCGAGCGCGTGATGCGGCGGATTCATGACATAACGGTCGCTGTAGGAGGCGATATCCTCCTCGGGCAGATAGACCGTGCGGCGCGCGCCATTGGCATCGATGCCACGGCCATACCACAGCGGATTGCCCGACTGACCGACCACCACGCACTGCGGGGTGTAGAAGGACCACCCGTCATAGCCGGTGAGCCAGGCCATGTTGGACGGGTCGTGCACGATGAGGACGTCCAGACCGCGCTCGACCATGGCGCGGCGCACCTTGGCAAGGCGTTGGGCGTACTCCTCCCGACTGAAGCTCAGAGTCGTTTCATTCATGACTACATCTCGGAATGGACATTTTGTTCACTGCATTGTACTGAGATGGGCTAGAATGATTTTCAAAAAGACAAGTCAATCCGGCCTGGTGCGCAGTATTCATACCAGTACAAATTGCCGTCAAGGAAAATATTGAACCATGACAATTGACCTGAAGCCCTTCATCCGCAATGGGCAGCCCAAGTACCTCGCCATCGGCAACGCACTGACCGAAGCCATCAACAGCGGCGCACTGCAACCCGGCAGCCGCCTGCCCACTCATCGCGAACTGGCCGAACAACTGGGCGTGAGCGTACAGACGGTGAGCAACGCCTACGCCCATGCCGAGAAGGAGGGCGTGATCTACGCCCAGGTCGGCAACGGCACCTTCGTGCGCAGCCGCACCCTGAACAGCGAGGCGGACTACCTATCCACCGACGAGCAGGACAACCCGCATCGTGGCATCGACCTTTCCACCGCCCATCCGGTGTGCACGCCTCGTCATGTGCGCCTCTACCGCGAGTCACTCGAGCGCCTGGCACGCGAGGGACGCGAGGACTTCATCACCTCGTTCCATCCCACCGAGGGCCTGAGCCGGCATCGCGAGGTGGTCTGCGACTGGCTGAGCCACCAGCAGAAAATGCCAGCCAACCCGGACCACATGCTGTTCTGCAACGGTGCGGCTCACGCCCTGACCATTGCCATGGCCACGGTGGTCAAGCCTGGCGAAACCGTGCTGTGTGAGCGGGAAACAGGCATGCTGCCGATGGCCCTGGCGCAGACCCTGCACTTCAAGCTCAAGGGCGTGGACACCGACGAGCAAGGACTGCTGCCGGAGGCCCTGGACGCCGCCTGCCGGCAAGGCGGCGCAAGGGTGCTGTTCTGCACGCCGACGATGAACAACCCGACCAGCGACACCATGGGCCCTGCACGTCGCCAGGCGATTGCCGAAGTGGTCGAGCGGCACGACCTGCTGGTGATCGAGGACGATGTCTATGGCTCGCTGGAGCCGAACCGCTCGGCGCCACTTTCTGCCCTGCTGCCCAATCGCAGCTTCTATGCCACCAGCCTGACCAAGGTGACCCTGCCGGGCATGCGCGCCGGGTATCTGATCACCCCGCCCAACCTCGTGCACCAAGCCGTCGGCCGCCTGCGCAGTACCACCTGGATGGCCACCCTGATGCCCTTCGAGATCGCCAGTTGGTGGATGCAGGACGGCACGCTCGACCAGATGATCGCCTACCAGCAACAGGAATTCGCCGCGCGCCAGCAGATGGCTCGCGAGCTGCTCGGCCCCTGCCGCTACAAGGCCCACCCCAACGGTATGCTCATCTGGGCCGAGCTGCCCGAGCACTGGCAGGCAGAGAAGTTCGTTCGCTACGCCCGCCAGGAAGGCGTGATGATCCATCCGGCCGAGCCTTTCCTGCCCGGCCCCAATCAGGACAACCGCCACGTACGCATCACCCTGGGAGCCGAACAGAGCCGCTCACGCCTGCAGGTGGGGCTGCGCACCCTCAGGGAACTGCTGGATACCTCGCCGGCGCCATTGCACTTCGTGTTCTGAGAGCGCAGCAAAAACCACAACAATATCGGATCAATTCAGAAAGAATCATGACAAGCAAAAATTGACGTGATTTTTAGCCAGGGATAAGGTCGGAGACGTAAAACAAAAACAACTGCCCGCCTTGCCTGGCGGCTGGAGGTCCCCATGGTTTACTTGCGAAAACTGGACTGGGTGCTGGACAAACTGGAGGCTTGTATCCTGGCTGCCTCGGTTCTGTTGATGGCCCTGAACTCGGTCGTCAACGTCTTCGGACGCTACCTGTTCAACCAGAGCCTGTACTTCTCCGAGGAGCTCAACCAGTTCCTCGTCATCTTCATCACCTTCGTTGGCTGCAGCTTCGCCGCCCGCCATGCCCGCCACATCAGCATGAGCGCCTGCATCGAACATTTGCGCGGGCGCAGCGCAGCCCTGGCCCTGCTGCTGATCAACCTGCTCACCGCCGGCCTGATCCTCTGGCTGACCTGGGCATCGATCGGCTACGTCCAGAGCGCGGCCCGGATCGGTCGCGCCTCATCGGCCCTGCAGCTCCCCCTCCATTACATCTACATGGTGATTCCCCTTGGCCTTGGCCTGACCGGCCTGCAGTTCCTGCGCCATGCCAGCCTGCAGCTCATGGTGCTGAGTGGCTGCATCGACGCGTCGCGCTGCAACCCCCACACCTCTCTCCCGCCCCAAGCCTGAGCCCGCCGCCATGGACATGACAACCGTACTGCTGATCGTGATGCTCAGCCTCCTGCTGCTGGGCTTCCCGATGATGACCACCCTACTGGCCGCGGCCGGGATCGGCTTCGTCGCCTTTTTCAACATGGGACCGGAATTCATCATCCAGCAGATGATCGCCGGCATCCGCCCGGCCGCCCTGGTCGCCGTGCCGATGTTCATTCTCGCCGCCGACATCATCACCCGCGGCGCCACCGCCAACCGTCTGCTCGATGTCGCCATGGCCTTCGTCGGCCACATGCGCGGAGGCATGGCCATCACCACGGCGGTGAGCTGCGCCCTGTTCGGCGCGGTCTCCGGCTCCACCCAGGCCACCGTGGTCGGCGTCGGCAGCATCATGCGGCCCAAGATGCTGCAGCAGGGCTACAAGGACAGCTTCGTGCTCGCCCTGATCATCAATGCCTCCGACATCGCCCTGCTGATCCCACCAAGCATCGGCATGATCATCTACGGCGTGGTGTCGGGAACCTCGGTGGCCGAGCTGTTCATCGCCGGCATCGGCCCCGGCCTGATACTGATGCTGCTGCTCTCGGCCTACTGCTACTTCTACGCGCGCCGCGAAGGGATTCCGCAGGCTCCGGCCATGCCGTGGAGTGAGCGGCTGCGCCTGTGCCGCCGCGCCATCCTGCCCATGCTGCTGCCGGTCATCTGCATCGGCGGCATCTATTCCGGGGCATTCAGCCCGACTGAAGCCGCCTCGATTTCAGTGCTCTACGCGCTGGTGCTCGAAGTCGTGATCTTCCGGCGCCTGCATCTGAAGGAACTGGGTTCCATCGCACTGTCCACCGGACTGATCACTGCCGTGGTCTTCATCCTGGTCGCTGCAGGCTCCGCGTTCTCCTGGGTCATCTCCTTCGCACAGATTCCCCAACAGATCCTCGCCGGCATCGGTCTGATGAGCGCCTCGCCAACCGAACTGCTGATCATCATTTCGGTAGCCTTCTTCATCGGCTGCATGTTCGTTGACCCGATCGTGGTGATGCTGATCCTCGTGCCAATCTTCACCCCGGCGATCAAGGCCTCCGGCCTGGACCCGGTGCTGGTTGGCACCATCATCACCCTGCAGGCGGCCATCGGTTCGGCGACGCCACCATTCGGCTGCGACATCTTCACCGCGATCGCCATCTTCAAGCGCCCCTACTTCGAGGTGATCCGCGGCAGCCTCCCTTTCTTCGCCATCCTGCTACTGATGTCGGCGCTGCTGATCGTCTTCCCCCAAATCACCTTGGCACTCAGGGATCTGGCATTCCGCTAAGCCGTCTGGCGGAGCCCTCTCCCTGAGAAGCACGGGCTCCATTTCTACATCTGCCGCCGCCCTGTACTTCCGTCCGCCAGAAACGACGAGGCCCGCACTATGGCGGGCCTCGCTTTCACATCAGTCAGCGCTTACAGGCTGAGCTTGCGGCTGGACGCCTTGAGGAACTCCTGCTTGAGGTCCTCGTAGGTGTGCACCGCCGGGAACTGCGGGAACTCGCGGATCACGTTGTCCGGGGCATGGAACAGGATGCCGGCGTGGGCCTCGCTGAGCATGGTGGTGTCGTTGTAGGAGTCGCCGGCGGCGATCACCCGGTAGTACAGGCTCTTCAGGGCGATCACCGACTGGCGCTTGGGATCCTTCTGGCGCAGCTGGTAGTCCACCACGCGGTCGGTCTCGTCGGTGACCAGCTTGTGGCACAGCAGGGTCGGGAAGCCGAGCTGGCGCATCAGCGGCTGGGAGAACTCGTAGAAGGTGTCGGAGAGGATGATCACCTGGAAGCGCTCGCGCAGCCAGTCGACGAACTCCACCGCGCCGTCCAGCGGCTTGAGGGTGGCGATCACTTCCTGGATGTCGCGCAGCTTGAGGCCGTGCTCGTCGAGGATGCGCAGGCGCTGCTTCATCAGCACGTCGTAGTCGGGAATGTCGCGGGTAGTCGCCTTGAGCGCGTCGATTCCGGTTTTTTCGGCGAAGGCGATCCAGATTTCCGGGACCAGTACGCCCTCGAGATCAAGGCAGGCGATTTCCACAGCAGACTCCTCGATGAACAGACAGAAATTGAGGCGGCACTCTAGCCGCTTGCCCGGCGGGGCGCAACGCGGCGCAGGGAGGCGCGCGACAGAAATTCGCCCGAACCGCCGCCACATATTCCACATGGTTAGGTGAATAGCGGCATTTGGTTATTTCATCGCATAAACAGCTTGCTGGTACCATCGCTGCCACGCCTTACCCACGAATCTACCGGACATCCCGATGAGCCAGACCCTCGATGTTGCCGCCCTGGCGGCCGCCTATGCCGACAAATCCCCGCAGGAGGTGCTCAAGCTCGCCTTCGAGCACTTCGGCGACGACCTGTGGATCTCCTTCAGTGGCGCCGAGGACGTGGTGCTGGTGGACATGGCCTGGAAGCTGAACAGCAACGTCAGGGTGTTCAGCCTCGACACCGGCCGCCTGCACGCGCAGACCTACCGCTTCATCGAGCAGGTCCGCGAGCACTACGGCATCCAGATCGAGGTACTGTCCCCCGATCCGCGCCTGCTCGAACCGCTGGTACGCGAGAAGGGCCTGTTCAGCTTCTACAAGGACGGCCACGGCGAGTGCTGCGGCATCCGCAAGATCGAGCCGCTCAAGCGCAAGCTGGCTGGCGTCAGCGCCTGGGCCACCGGCCAGCGCCGCGACCAGAGTCCCGGCACCCGCAGCCAGGTGGCGGTGCTGGAACTGGACGGCGCCTTCTCCACGCCCGACAAGCCGCTATACAAGTTCAACCCGCTGGCCAACATGAGCAGCGAGGAAGTGTGGGGCTACATCCGCATGCTGGAGATCCCCTACAACCCGCTGCACGAGCAGGGCTACATCAGCATCGGCTGCGAGCCCTGCACCCGCCCGGTGCTGCCCAACCAGCACGAGCGCGAGGGGCGCTGGTGGTGGGAGGAAGCCACCCACAAGGAATGCGGCCTGCACGCCGGCAACCTGATCGCCAGGAACTGAGTCAGGGTGCAATCAACAAGGCCCGGACGCGCTGCGTCCGGGCCTTGGCGTTTCCGGGCCGCTGTAACCCGGCGTTAACCTGGGCGCTCTAGACTGCCGGGCATCGGCAGATCAGGAGAGACCGCCATGCATCGCGAACAACCGCAAGCCACCCCCATCCAGACCGCACGCAAGCTGCGCCACCTGCACCTGGGCGCGATCATCGACGCCCAGGGCCGCGAGATTCCGATCACCGAGCAGATGATCCTGCAGGCCTGCCGCCAGCTGGAGAAGGACAGCCAGCCACGCCGCCGCCTGTTCGGCTGATTCAGACCAGCTGCACGCCCAGCGCCGCCAGCTGGCGGCGCAGCTCCGGCCCCTCCCCTTCCAGCCGTACCCGCAGCTCGGGCAGCTCGCGGCGCATCGGGTAGTGCTTGCGCAGCGCATCGAAGCCGGCGCGGCGCGCCTCGGCAGCGCCGACGAGGCTGCGGCGGAAATCGGCATCGTCGCGGCGCGGGTCGTACACCGCGCGACACAGGGTGGCCAGCGCCCAGGCCGGATCGGCCGACTCGTGCAGCACCAGCTCGCCCAGCCAGGGCGCCGGCAGCAGCTCGGCCAGGCGCACGCTCGCCGGCTCGCCGCGCCAGGCGCAGAACGCCTGGTAGATCTGCTCGGTGCCACGCAGCTTGCCGTCCAGGCTGTAGCCGGCGATGTGCGGGGTGGCCAGCCGGCACAGCGGCGCCAGCTCGGCATCCACCAGCGGCTCGCCTTCCCAGACATCCAGCACCACCTCCAGATCGGCGCCGCCGGCGAGGTGCGCCTTGAGCGCGGCGTTGTCGACCACCGCGCCGCGGCTGGCGTTGATCAGCCAGCAGCCGGGCTTGAGGCTGTCGAGGCGTGCACCATCCAGCAGGTGCCAGGTGGCATCGCTGCCCTCGCGGGTCAGCGGGGTGTGCAGGCTGATCACGTCGCAGCGGCGGATGATCTCCTCCAGCGCGACGAAGTCGCCGCCCTCGGCGGCCTGGCGCGGCGGATCGCAGACCAGCACGCGCCAGCCCAGGCCGCGCAGCAGCTCGACCAGCCGGCCGCCGACCTGGCCGGCGCCGACCACGCCGTAGGTGCGCGCGGCCAGCTCGGCGCCGTGGCGCTCGCCCAGCGCCAGCAGCGCGCCGAGCACGTACTCCACCACGCCGCGGGCGTTGCAGCCCGGGGCGCTGGACCAGGCGATGCCCGCCTCGGCGAAGTACGCCAGGTCCAGATGGTCGGTGCCGATGGTGCAGGTGCCGACGAACCGGACCGGGCTGCCCTCCAGCAGCACGCGGTCGACACGGGTCACCGAGCGCACCAGCAGCGCGTCGGCGTCCATGACGGCGGCACGGTCGATGCCGCGCCCCGGCAGACGGCGGATCTCGCCGAAGGACGCGAAGAAGGGGTCGAGCAGGGGGATGTTTTCGTCGGCCAGCAGGCGCATGGGGGTGTCCGTCAGGAAATTTGTCCAACTTTAGCGCAGATGGCCCGGCCGGCGGCAGCCGCGCGCTGGCCCCATTGCGGTGCATGGCCTAGACTGGCCGCCTGCTTTCCGAGGCCCGTCATGTCCGCCCTGCCCGCTCCACCCGCGCTCTCCCCCGCCCGCCGCACCCTCCACGAAGTCAAGGCCCTGCTCGCCCTCGCCGGGCCGATCATCATCGCCCAGCTGGCCAACACCGCCATGGGCTTCGTCGACACCCTGATGGCCGGGCGGGTCAGCCCGCGCGACCTGGCGGCAGTGGCGCTGGGCAACTCGATCTGGATTCCGGTGCTGCTGCTGATGAACGGCATCCTGATGGCCACCACCGCCAAGGTGGCGCGCAAGGTCGGCGCCGGCAACCATGCGCTGATCGGCCCGCTGGTGCGCCAGGCCCTGTGGCTGGCGCTGGGCATCGGCCTGCTCGCCACCCTGCTGCTGTTCGGCGCCGAACCGGTGCTGACGCTGATGGGGGTGGAGGACTCCCTGCGCGCCACCGCCATGGGTTACCTGCAGGCGGTGGCGGTCGGCTTCCCGGCGCTGGCGCTGTACCAGGTGCTGCGCGGCTTCAGCGACGGCCTGGGCAGCACCCGGCCGAGCATGGTGATCGGCATCCTCGGCCTGCTGCTGAACATTCCGGCCAACTACATCTTCATCCACGGCAAGCTCGGCCTGCCGGCCATGGGCGGCGTCGGCTGCGGCTGGGCCACCGCGCTGGTCATGTGGTTCATGCTCGGCGCCATGCTGTGGTGGGTGCGCTGGGCACCGGTGTACCGCTCGAGCCAGCTGTTCGCTCACCTGGAGCGACCGCAGTGGCCGGCGATCCGCGACCTGCTGGCCATCGGCCTGCCGATCGGCATCGCCATCTTCGCCGAGGCCAGCATCTTCTCGGTGATCGCCCTGCTGATCGGCAGCCTGGGCGCCAGCGTGGTGGCCGGCCACCAGATCGCCCTGAACTTCTCCTCGATGGTGTTCATGATCCCCTACTCGCTGGCGATGGCCGCCACGGTGCGGGTCGGCCAGGCGCTGGGCCGCGGTGCGCCGCGCGCGGCGCGCTTCTCGGCGGGGGTGGCGATGGCCACCGCGCTGGCCTACGCCTGCGTCTCGGCCAGCCTGATGCTGCTGCTGCGCGAGGACATCGCCCGCCTGTACACCCCGGATGCCGAGGTGCTGGCAGTGGCCGGCGCGCTGCTGGTGTATTCGGCGCTGTTCCAGTTCTCCGACGCCATCCAGGTCACCGCCGCCGGCGCCCTGCGCGGCTACCAGGACACCCGGGCGACCATGCTGATCACCCTGCTGGCCTACTGGGGCATCGGCCTGCCGATCGGCTACGGGCTGGGGCTCAGCGACTGGCTGGGTGTACCCAGCGGCCCGCAGGGCCTGTGGCAGGGACTGGTGGTGGGGCTGACCTGCGCTGCCGTGCTGCTCGGCGTGCGCCTGCAGCGCATCGGCCGGCGCGCGGTGCGGGCATAGCCCCCTCAGTCGAGCTTCTTGCGGATCCAGTACAGGTAGGTGCCGGCGTCCTGCTGCTGCTCGAGCAGCTCGTGGCCGAGGAACAGGCAGAACTTGGGGATGTCGCGCCAGGTCGAGGGATCGGTGGCGATCACCTTGAGCAGACCGCCGGCCGGTAGGTCACGCACCTTGTTGTGCAGCAGCATCACCGGCTCGGGGCAGCTCAGGCCGGTGGCGTCGAGGATGGCGTCGGGTTGCTGGGACATGGGGGCTCCTGTGGGCAGGCGGGCATTGTCGCGCAAAGCGCAGGCGCGGCCAACCAGACGGCAGGCGGGTGGCGAACCGACTAGGCTTGAGGATCGAGTCCCGCCGCCCGGCCCGCCTGGAGGACACCGCCATGCCGCATCCGGACAGTTTCGCCTGCCGCCGCCAGCTCGAGGTCGACGGCCGCACCTACCACTATTACAGCCTGCCCGAGGCGGCCCGTCAGCTCGGCGACCTCCGCCAGCTGCCCATTTCGCTCAAGGTGCTGCTGGAGAACCTGCTGCACAGCGAAGACGGCCGCAGCGTCAGCGCCGCCGACTGCCGGGCGGTGGTGGAGTGGCTGAAGAAGCGCAGCTCGGAGCGGGAGATCCAGTTCCGCCCGGCGCGGGTGCTGATGCAGGACTTCACCGGCGTGCCGGGCGTGGTCGACCTGGCCGCCATGCGCGACGCCATGGCCGGTGCCGGCGGCGATCCGCAGAAGATCAACCCGCTGGCCCCGGTGGACCTGGTGATCGACCACTCGGTGATGGTCGACCGCTTCGCCGATCCCAGCGCCTTCGCCGACAACGTGGCCATCGAGATGCAGCGCAACCACGAGCGCTACGCCTTCCTGCGCTGGGGGCAGCAGGCCTTCGCCAACTTCCGCGTGGTGCCGCCGGGCACCGGCATCTGCCACCAGGTCAACCTCGAGTACCTGGCCCAGGTGGTGTGGAGCAGCGACGAGGGCGGCGAAACCCTGGCCTACCCCGACACCCTAGTCGGCACCGACTCGCACACCACCATGATCAACGGCCTGGGCGTGCTCGGCTGGGGCGTCGGCGGCATCGAGGCCGAGGCGGTGATGCTCGGCCAGCCGCTGTCGATGCTGATCCCCGAGGTGGTCGGCGTGCGCCTGTCCGGCAAGCTGCGCGAGGGGGTGACCGCCACCGACCTGGTGCTGACCGTCACCGAACAGCTGAGAAAGCGCGGCGTGGTGGGCAAGTTCGTCGAGTTCTACGGCCCCGGCCTCGACCACCTGCCACTGGCCGACCGCGCCACCATCGCCAACATGGCCCCGGAGTACGGCGCCACCTGCGGCTTCTTCCCCGTCGATGCGATCACCCTCGACTACCTGCACCTGTCCGGCCGCGATCCGGCGCGCATCGCCCTGGTCGAGGCCTACTGCAAGGCCCAGGGCCTGTGGCGCCAGGCCGGTGACGAACCGACCTTCAGCGACAGCCTGGCGCTGAATCTCGCCAGCGTGCAGCCTTCGCTGGCCGGGCCGAAGCGGCCACAGGACCGCGTCGCCCTGGAGGACATCCGCGCCCAGTTCGACCTGCTGCTCGAGCTCGGCGGACGCCAGGCCGAGCTGGACAGCGACTTCGCGGTCGCCGGCGAACCCTACGCCCTGCACCACGGCGACGTGGTGATCGCCGCCATCACCTCCTGCACCAACACCTCCAACCCCAGCGTGCTGATGGCCGCCGGGCTGCTGGCCAGGAACGCGGTGGAGCGCGGCCTGAGTCGCCGCCCCTGGGTCAAGTCGTCGCTGGCGCCGGGCTCCAAGGTGGTCACCGACTACCTGGCCAAGGCTGGCCTGACGCCTTACCTGGATCAGTTGGGCTTCAACCTGGTCGGCTACGGCTGCACCACCTGCATCGGCAACTCCGGGCCGCTGCCGCCGGCGATTGCCGACTGCGTCAACGCCAACGACCTGATCGTCAGCTCGGTGCTGTCCGGCAACCGCAACTTCGAGGGCCGCGTGCATCCGCAGGTCAAGGCCAACTGGCTGGCCTCGCCGCCGCTGGTGGTGGCCTTCGCCCTGGCCGGCACCACGCGCATCGACCTCACCCGCGAGCCGCTGGGCAGCGGCAGCGACGGCCAACCGGTGTACCTCAGGGACATCTGGCCGAGCGACGCCGCGGTGGCGGCGGCGGTCGCCGTGGTGGACGGCGGCATGTTCCGCAACCGCTATGCCGACGTGTTCGGCGGCGACGCGGCCTGGCAGGCGATCGCGGTGAGCGGCGGCGCCACCTATGCCTGGGACCCGGTCTCCACCTACATCAAGCACCCGCCGTTCTTCGCCGGCATCGACCAGCCGCCGGCCGTGCTGGCCGACATCGAGCAGGCGCGCATCCTCGCCCTGTTCGGCGACTCGATCACCACCGACCACATCTCGCCGGCCGGCAGCATCAAGCCCAGTTCGCCGGCCGGCCTGTACCTGCAGGGACTCGGCGTCGCGCCGGCCGACTTCAACTCCTACGGCGCACGCCGCGGCAACCACGAGGTGATGATGCGCGGCACCTTCGCCAACATCCGCATCAGGAACGAGATGCTCGGTGGCGAGGAAGGCGGCAACACCCTGCATCAGCCCTCCGGCGACAGGCTGTCGATCTACGACGCCGCCATGCGCTACCAGGGCGAGGGTGTGCCGCTGGTGGTGATCGCCGGCAAGGAGTACGGCACCGGCTCCTCGCGCGACTGGGCGGCCAAGGGCACCCGCCTGCTGGGCATCCGCGCGGTGATCGCCGAGAGCTTCGAGCGCATCCACCGCACCAACCTGGTCGGCATGGGCGTGCTGCCGCTGCAGTTCCTGCCCGGGCAGAACCGCCAGAGCCTGGCCCTCAACGGCAGCGAGCGGCTGGCCATCCGCGGTCTGGCCGGCGGCCTCAGGCCGCGACAGAAGCTGATCGTGGAGATCCGCCGCAGCGACGGCACCGAGGAGCGCATCGAGGTGCTGTGCCGCGTCGACACCGCCCTGGAGGTCGACTACTTCCAGGCCGGTGGCATCCTCCACCACGTGCTCCGGCACCTGCTGGCGGACTGAACCTCGGCGGCGGGTCTACGAGCTGCCGCCCGCTCCGCCCTGCGCGGCCAGGAAAGCGGCGACCGCCTCCGCGGCGCGCTGCAGGTGCTGCACGTGGCTGAAGCCGGAGGCCTTGAGCGGCTTGAGGTCGTGATCGGCCGCCTCCAGCCAGAGCAGGCGGATGGCCGGCGCCAGCGCATAGCCGGCCACCCGCTCGCGGTTGCCCAGGGCGTCGCGTTCGCCCTGCACGATCAGGGTCGGCGTCCGCAGGCCGGCCAGGTGCTCGGCCCGCGGCCGCTCCGGCTTGCCGGCGGCATGGAAGGGGTAGCCCAGGCAGACCAGCCCGGCCGCCCCCAGTTCGTCGGCCAGCAGGCTGGCCATGCGCCCGCCCATCGACTTGCCGCCGATCGCCCAGGCGCCCGGTTCGCGTGCGTTCACCGCACGCCAGACCGCGCGCCAGCAGTCGAGCAGTTGGGCCTGCGGATTGGGCGGGCGCTTGCCGCCGCCCTGGCGGCGGCTGGCCATGTAGGGGAACTCGAAGCGCACCACGCGCACGCCCAGCTCGCCCAGGCGCGCGGCCATCTCGTGCATGAACGGACTGTCCATCGGCGCCCCCGCGCCATGGGCGAGGATCAGGTGCCCACGGGCGCCGGTGACCGGGCCGGAGCACAAAAGTTCGGAATTTTCCATGCAAAAGACCTCACGCCCCCTAGGGCCTTGATTTGTATCAACATCTATCCGAGGCAGTTTATCCATGCTGATGCTGATCTTTTTCCGATCAAGCCCATTAGTCGTGGAACCTCGAAAATGAGCACAGAAAACACAAGGACTGCTTATAACTACAAGGTGGTCCGCCAGTTCGCCGTCATGACGGTGATCTGGGGGATCGTCGGCATGGCGGCTGGCGTCTTCATCGCCGCGCAACTGGTCTGGCCGGGTCTGAACTTCGACCTGCCGTGGACCAGCTTCGGTCGCCTGCGACCGTTGCACACCAACGCGGTGATCTTCGCGTTCGGCGGTTGCGCCCTGTTCGCCACCTCGTTCTATTCGGTGCAGCGCACCTGCCAGACCCGCCTGTTCGGTGGTCCGCTGGCCAGCTTCGTGTTCTGGGGCTGGCAGCTGGTGATTCTGCTCGCAGCCATCACCCTGCCGCTGGGCTACACCTCCTCCAAGGAGTACGCCGAGCTGGAGTGGCCGATCGACATCCTGATCGCCGTGGTGTGGGTCGCCTACGCGGTGGTGTTCTTCGGTACCGTCATGCAGCGCAAGACCAAGCACATCTACGTGGGCAACTGGTTCTTCGGGGCCTTCATCCTGGTGACGGCGATGCTGCACATCGTCAACAACCTGGAGCTGCCGGTCGGCCTGCTGAAGTCCTACTCGCTGTACAGCGGCGCCACCGACGCCATGGTGCAGTGGTGGTACGGCCACAACGCCGTGGGCTTCTTCCTGACCACCGGCTTCCTCGGCATGATGTACTA
>NZ_SSTC01000042.1 GCF_004801855.1 Pseudomonas sp. A-1
GACGCATCGCCGATGGTAGTGTGGGGCTTCCCCATGTGAGAGTAGGTCATCGTCAAGCACCTATACAGAAACCCCGACCAGCCACGCTGGTCGGGGTTTCGTCTTTTCGCGCCAGAAACTTTCCACAGACACGGAAAAGCCCCGAACGGGTCGGGGCTTGACGTACACCTCAGCCTTGTGAACTCAGCGGCTCGCCCCACAGGCACAGCTCCAGGCTGTGACTCTCGCCGCCGGCCAGTTGCACGCAGTCGTCCAGCACGTTGGCGGTTTCGATGCACAGCATGCGCTGCCAGGCATCCTCAGCGAATTGCGACAGGCGCTGTGCCTTGTCGATCCACGGGTTCCACAGCACGGCCGAACGCGAGCTACGGCTTTGCAGGCAGATGCGCCGCTGCCAGCCGGTATCCCGTAGCTCCAGACGCGGCGGCAGGTCCAGGTAGATGCGGTCGGTTTCTCCGGCGAACTGCAGCGGGCCTGCCTGGCGGTACTCGCGCCAGCCGTCGAGGGTTTCGATGTAGCGTGAGCCGTCCAGCCCCGCGATGTTCACCTTGTGGATATCGCTGACGGCGAAATAGCTGTGCAGGGCCTGACTGAGCCACACCGGACGCTGGCCGCGGTTGTGGCTGCGCAGTTGCAGCTGCAGACGGTCACCAAGACGGATCTCCAGTTCCACATCGACGGCATGGGGCCAGTCGGGCAGACCGCTTTCCGCCTGCGGGCAGGCGAACAGCAGACGCGCCTCGTCGCCGTCGATCACGCTTTCCCGGCATTCCCACGGCAGGTTGCGCACCAGGCCATGGAAGGGTGCGGCCTCGCCACGATACTGGGCGAGCAGGGCGGCGGGATTGCGCGCGAGGTCGCCGAACCATGGCCAGCATACCGGCACGCCACCGCGCACCGACTGGCCGCGCAGGCCGCGGGCCTGTTCGCTGAGCCAGATCAGCGGCGGCTCGTCGCCCTGCCGATAGCTGAGGATCTGCGCGCCCTGTTCGGCGATCAGCAGGTCGGCGTTGGCGGTCCGGACCCGCCAGCAGGGCAGGTCGTCGAACTGTTCGCGGCGGATATGCGGGGTGGACTGGGTCACGGGGCTGTCCTGATCGGTAATTCAATGTCGCATTATTCCGCGCCTCTCGCGGCGGCGCCATGCGCGCGGGCTACCCTGAAAGGGATACGTGGACCGGGAGCCAGGCATGCGCAAGGGCTTGATCGCGGCGGCGCTGCTGCTGACGCTGGGCGCCCTGCTGTGGTGGTGGCAGCGGCCGCAGCCGCTGCCGGTGGTGCTGCTGACCGTGCAGCGCGGGCCGGTGGAGAGCCTGGTGGCCAACAGCCGCGCCGGTACCCTCAAGGCCTGTCGTCGCTCGCAGCTGTCGTTCAACCTCGGTGCGCCGGTGGCCGAGCGGCTGGTGACGGAGGGCGAGCGGGTGCAGGCCGGTCAGGTGCTGATGCGCCTGCGCCAGGACGACCAGCAGGCACGTCTGGCCGAGGCCGAGGCGCGCCTGCTCCTGCAGCGCAATGCGCGCGTGCGCCAGTGCGCTCAGGCCGAGCTGGACGGCCGCGAGGTGGCCCGCCTGCGCCGCCTCGCCGAGCGCCGCCTGGCGGCGGCGGATCTGCTCGACCGGGCGCAGACCCAGGCGCGGCTGTCCGCCCTGCAGTGCGAGGCGACCGCCGCGCAGGTCGCCGAAGCCGAGGCAGCTGTGGCCCTGCAGCGCGCGCTGCTCGACCAGAAGACCCTGCGGGCGCCCTTCGCCGGCATAGTCGCGGAGATCAACGGCGAGGTCGGCGAGTTCGTCACCCCCTCGCCGCCGGGCATCCCCACGCCGCCGGCGGTGGATCTGATCGACGACAGCTGCCTGTACGTCGAGGCGCCGATCGACGAGGTGGAGGCCGCCCGCGTGACGCTCGGCATGCCGGTGCGCATCAGCCTGGATGCCTTCCGCGGCCAGTCCTTCGTCGGCACGGTCAGCCGCATCGCGCCCTTCGTGCGCGAGCTGGAAAAGCAGGCGCGCACCGTCGACATCGAGGTGCGCTTCCGCGCGCCGCCGCCGCAACTCGCCCTGCTCACCGGCTACAGCGCCGACGTCGAGATCCTCCTCGAGCAGCGCGAGGGGGTATTGCGCATTCCCAGCGAGAGCCTGCTCGACGGCCGGCGGGTGCTGCGCTACGACACCGCGAGCGGCGTGCTGCGCGCGGTGGAGGTGCAGACCGGGCTGGCCAACTGGCGCTGGACCGAGGTGCGCGCCGGCCTCGAGGAGGGCGCGCGCATCCTCGCCAGCCTGGAGCAGGAGGGGCTGGGCGACGGGGTGGCGGTGACTCCCCGCAATGGCGCGCCGCCGCCATGATCCGCCTGCGCGGGGTGACGCGCTGCTTCCACCTCGGCGAGCAGCGGGTGATGGGGCTGGAGGCAGTGGATCTGGACATCGCCGCCGGCGAGTACCTGTCGGTGATGGGGCCGTCCGGTTCCGGCAAGTCGACTCTGCTCAACGTGCTGGGCCTGCTGGATGTGCCGGACGCCGGCGAATACTGGCTGGACGGCGAGCCGACCGCGGCGCTCGACGAGGTCCGCCGCGCGGCGCTGCGCAGCCGCCACATCGGCTTCGTGTTCCAGTCCTACCACCTGATCCCGCGCCTCACCGCCCTGGAGAACATCGAGCTGCCGATGCTGCTGGCCGGCATCGAGCCCGCCGAGCGGCGCCGGCGCAGTGCTCGGCTGGTCGAGCGGCTGAGCCTGGGCGACCGGATGGCGCACCGTCCCGGCGAGCTGTCCGGCGGCCAGCGCCAGCGCGTGGCGATCGCCCGGGCGATGGTCATGCAGCCGGCGCTGCTGCTGGCCGACGAGCCGACCGGCAACCTCGACAGCCACTCCGGCGCCGAGGTGGTGGAGCTGCTCGAGGAACTCAACCGCGACGGCCTGACCCTGCTGATCGTCACCCACGACGCGGCCCTGGGCGCCCGCGCCCGGCGCAGCCTGGGCATGCGCGACGGGCGGATCATCAGCGACCGCCGGCAGGGCGGAGCGGTCTGATGCGTCCGGCCGACGCTCTGTGCCTGTGCCTGGACGCCCTGCGCGGGCATCGCCGGCGCAGCCTGATGCTGCTGCTGGCGATCGGCATCGGCGTGCTGGCGGTCACCCTGCTCACCGGCCTGGCCGAGGGCGCCCGCGGCTTCGTGCTTGCCGAGTTCTCGCTGCTCGGGCGCAACACCCTGATCGTCCTGCCGGGGCGCAAGGAGACCACCGGCGGGGTGCCGCCGCTCACCGGCCTGGCGCCGCGCGACCTGACCCTGCAGGATGCCGAGGCCATCGCCCGCCTGCCCGCGGTGCGCCGGGTCGCCCCGCTGCAGGCCGGTCAGCTGGAGGTCAGCGCCGGCGGGCGCCGCCGCGAGGCCCTGGTGCTCGGCACCAGTCGCGAGTTCTTCGCCATCCGCCAGCTGCAGGTCAGCCAGGGACAGCCGCTGCCGCCGCTGCCCTTCGCCCAGGCCGAGGCGGTCTGCCTGATCGGTGCCAAGCTGCGTCGCGAACTGTTCGGCGCACGCCCGGCGCTGGGCGAATGGCTGCGTGCCGGCGACCGCCGGTTCCGGGTGATCGGCCTGATCGAGGAGCGCGGCGAGTCGCTGGGCATGGACTTCGCCGAGCTGCTGATCATCCCGGTGGCCAGCGCCCAGGCGCTGTTCGACCGCGAGGGACTGTTCCGCGTGTTCGCCGAGGTGCGCGGTCCGCTGCTGCTGGACAGCGGCAAGCGGCAGATCCTCGCGCTGCTCCGCGAACGCCACGAGGGCGAGGAGGACGTCACCCTGATCAGCCAGGACTCGATGCTCGCCGCCTTCGACGACATCCTCGGCGCCCTGGCCATGGCCCTGGCCGGCATCGCCGCGATCAGCCTGCTGGTGGCCGGCGTGCTGATCATGAACGTCACCTGGATCGCGGTCAGCCAGCGCACCGCCGAGATCGGCCTGCTCAAGGCCCTCGGTGCCACGCCGCGGCAGGTGCACGGCCTGTTCGTCGGCGAGGCGCTGCTGCTCGCCCTGCTCGGCGCGCTGGCCGGGTTGCTGCTCGGCGAGCTGCTGCTGTGGATCGCGCGTCTGCTCTGGGAGGTCCCGCTGCGCGCGCCACTGTGGGCGCGGCTCGGTGCGCTGCTGCTGGCCCTGGCCACCGCCGTGCTGTTCGCCTGGCTGCCGGCGGCGCAGGCGGCGCGCCTGCCGCCGGTGCAGGCGCTGCGCCCGCCGGGAGCGCGCTGATGCGCTGGCAGGACGGCCTGCAGCTGACCGGCTCGGCGCTGACCAGCCGGCCGCTGCGGAGCCTGCTGACGATGCTCGGCGTGGCCATCGGCATCGCCGCGGTGGCGCTGCTCACCGCCATCGGCGAGGGCCTGCGCCACTACGTGCTGGACAACTTCTCGCAGTTCGGCACGCGGATCATCGCCATCCATCCAGGCCGTACCCAGACCGGCGGTTTCGGCGGCCTGCTGGCCAGCATCCGTCCGCTGTCGGTGGCCGACGCCGAGGCGCTGCGCCGTCTGCCGCAGGTCGAGGCGGTGGTGCCGGTGATCCAGGGCAGCGGCGACATCCAGGCCGGCGCGCGCAAGCGCAGCAGCGACGTCATCGGCGGCGGCCACCAGCTGGCCGAGGCCTGGCGCTTCCGCGTCGCCCTCGGCCAGTTCCTGCCGCCACCGCGCGACGGGCGCTCGCCGCCGGTCACCGTGCTCGGCCACAAGCTGCGCGTCGAGCTGTTCGGCAGCGCCAATCCGCTGGGCGAGGCGCTGCGCATCGGCGGCACGCGCTTCCGGGTGGTCGGGGTGATGGCGGAGAAGGGCCAGCTGCTCGGCTTCGACCTCGACGATGTCGCCTACATCCCGGTGGACTGGGCCGAGGCGCTGTTCAACCGCGAGGGGCTGATGGAGATCAGCGTGGTGTACGGCCCCGGCACCAGTGCCGCGCACCTGGCCGCCGGCATCCGCCGGCTGCTGGTCGAGCGCCACGGCGTCGAGGACTTCAGCCTGACCACCCAGGACGACATGCTCGCCAGCCTCGACCGCATCCTCGCCATCCTCAGCGCGGCGGTGGCGGCGCTGGGCGGCATCTCGCTGCTGGTCGGCGCGGTCGGCATCCTCACCATCATGACCACCGCGGTGGGCGAGCGCACCGCCGAGATCGGCCTGCTGCGCGCGCTTGGCGCCAGTCCGCGCCAGGTGCTCGGCCTGTTCCTCGCCGAGGCCACCCTGCTGGCGCTGGCCGGCGGCCTGCTCGGTCTGCTGCTGATGACTCTGCTGCTCGGTGCCTTGCAACTGGGCATGCCCGGACTGCCGCTGCGCCCGCAGCCGCTGCTGCTCCTTGCGGCCCTGCTGCTGGCGGCGCTGATCGGCACTGCTGCCGGCCTGGCGCCGGCGCGCCAGGCCGCGCGCCTGCATCCGGTGGACGCCCTGCGCAGCGAGTGACAAGGCCTGTGATAAATATCCGGGTAAAACAGTGTGACTTTTCGCCGACGCGGACTGTCGTTTAAGACAGTCAATCGCCAACCGAACGCCTGCGGCCACAAGCCGGCAGCGCGTGCGAAGCCCCGGAGTACAGACCGTGAAAGAGGTTCCCGTGCAGAAGAAGATGATGGATAGCGCCGACGAGGCCCTGAGCAGCATTGTCGACGGCTTCAAGCGTTTCCGCCGCGACGTGTTCCCCGAGCAGGAGGAGTTGTTCAAGAAGCTGGCCACCGCGCAGAACCCGCGGGCCATGTTCATCACCTGCGCCGATTCGCGCATCGTTCCCGAGCTGATCACCCAGAGCTCGCCGGGCGACCTGTTCGTCACCCGCAACGTCGGCAACGTGGTGCCGCCCTACGGCCAGATGAACGGCGGCGTGTCCACCGCCATCGAGTACGCGGTGGTGGCGCTGGGCGTGCGCCACATCATCATCTGCGGCCACTCCGATTGCGGCGCGATGAAGGCGGTGCTCAACCCGCAGTCGCTGGAAGGCATGCCGACGGTGAAGGGCTGGCTGCGCCATGCCGAGGTGGCGCGCACCGTGGTCGAGCAGAACTTCGCCCGCTGCGACTGCGGCCAGGAGCACCTGGAGCTGCTCACCGAGGAGAACGTGGTGGCCCAGCTCAACCACCTGCTGACCCACCCGTCGGTGGCGGCACGGGTGGCCAGCGGCCAGCTGTTCATCCACGGCTGGGTGTACAACATCGAGACCAGCGAGATCATCGCCTACGACGCGGAGAGCGGCCGTTTCCTGCCGCTCGACGGCGACCTGGTGCCGATGGCCACCCCGCGCTCGCGCTTCAACGGCTGAGACCGTCCGGGCAGCGCCGCCGCGTCCTGCGGCGGCGCTGCGTCGTTCAGGCCGTCAGCTGCAGCTCGACGCCCAGCTGGCGCGACAGGCACGGCCAGGTCTGCCAGGCGGCCAGGCGCTGCGGGTCGGCCAGCTGCGCGCGGTACTCCTGGGCGGTTTCGGTGACGAAGATCCGCTCGTCCTGCAGGGCTTCGCTGGCCTGATGCACCGCGGCATCGAGCTGGTTGGCGAACGGCTCGCCGATCAGCGCATGGGCCACCAGGTTGGCCACCGTGGTGTCCAGCGGAATCAGCGGCTGACCGAAGTGGGCGATGTAGCGGTCGTTGACCTCCTCCACCAGGCGATGGGCCAGATAGGCCTCGTCCAGCAGGGCTTCCAGGCCCTCATGTCCCTCCAGCTCCGGCGGCGGGCTGAGGAAGAACTCCTCGGCCAGGCGCAGCACCGGCTTGATCTGCGCATCGATGCCGGCCTCGCTCGCCACGCTGGCCGCCGCTTCCACCAGCTCCGGCACCTCGTCGACATAGGCGCGCACGAAGCGCAGCAGGGTCCCCGGTGCATCCGCTTCGGGCAGGCGAATGGCGCGGTGCAGGCCGTCGATGCGGCCGGCCAGGTCGGTGGCCAGGCTGCCGTGTTCGGTTTCGTGCTGCAGGGCCTGGTCGATGCGTTCGCGCAGGGCGGCGATGTTCATGGAAGGCAGTACTCCAGAGGCAGTTGATGACAGCAACGCAACATAGTTGCAGATCGCCGGTTGCGCCAATTGACCTGTAACAAGCTAACGAATTTCCGATCGGCTGCAGCCTCGCCCGCGATTTCCGGTTCGATTGCCAGCCCGGGGACCCTGTCTATACTCGGATTGTGTGTGCGCTGAAGGGATCCGGCAGCTGCTCAAGCAGGGCAGGGTGCGAGAACCGGCGCTGGCCGCGAGACGGCCGCGCCCCCTGGTCGCAGGCAAGAAGCCGGCGGGTACAAGAAGAACGATAAGGGGACCCCGAATGTTGCGACATTCGCATTTCTGGCTGGGGGCCATGCTCGGGCTGGCATCGCTGCCGGCGCAGGCCGAGTGGGCGGTGAACATGGGCCGGGGCGCCACCGAGGTCAGCCGCTCGGTATTCGACCTGCACATGACCATCTTCTGGATCTGCGTGGTCATCGGCGTGGTGGTGTTCGGCGCGATGTTCTGGTCGATGCTCATGCACCGGCGCAGCCGCGGCCAGCAGCCGGCGCAGTTCCACGAGCATACCTGGGTGGAAATCCTCTGGACCGTGGTGCCCTTCGTCATCCTGGTGCTGATGGCGGTTCCGGCCACCCGCACGCTGATCGCCATCTACGACCATTCCGAACCCGATCTGGACATCCAGATCACCGGCTACCAGTGGAAGTGGCACTACAAGTACCTGGGCCAGGACGTCGAGTTCTTCAGCAACCTCGCCACCCCGCGGGCGCAGATCGACAACCGGGCGGCCAAGGACGCGCACTACCTGCTGGAGGTCGACCAGCCGCTGGTGGTGCCGGTCGGCGCCAAGGTGCGCTTCCTGGTCACTGCCGCCGACGTGATCCACTCCTGGTGGGTGCCGGCGCTGGCGGTGAAGAAGGACGCCATCCCCGGCTTCGTCAACGAGGCGTGGACGCGCATCGAGCAGCCCGGCCTGTACCGCGGCCAGTGCACCGAGCTGTGCGGCAAGGACCACGGTTTCATGCCGGTGGTGGTGGAGGCGAAGAGTCGCGAGGACTTCGACCGCTGGCTGGCCGAACGCAAGGCCGCGGCGCTGGCGGAGAAGGAACTGACCGGCAAGGAATGGACCCTGGAAGAGCTGATGGCGCGCGGCGAGCAGGCCTACCAGACCGCCTGCGCCGCCTGTCACCAGCCCACCGGCGCCGGCATGCCGCCGGTGTTCCCGGCCCTCAAGGGCTCGGCCATCGCCACCGGGCCGAAGGAAGGCCACATCGCCATCGTGGTCGGCGGCAAGCCGGGCACCGCCATGGCGGCCTTCGGCAAGCAGCTCTCCGACGTCGATCTGGCGGCGATCATCACCTACGAGCGCAATGCCTGGGGCAACAGCACCGGTGACATGGTCACGCCGCAGGAGATCGCGGCGTTCAAGCAGGCGAAGGAGTGACGGACATGAGCGCAGTGATCGACACGCACGCCCACGGTCATGCCCACGGCCCGGCCCGGGGCCTGATGCGCTGGGTGCTGACCACCAACCACAAGGACATCGGCACGATGTACCTGGTGTTCAGCTTCGCCATGTTCCTGTTCGGCGGCAGCATGGCCATGGTGATCCGCGCCGAGCTGTTCCAGCCCGGCCTGCAGATCGTCCAGCCGGAGTTCTTCAACCAGATGACCACCATGCACGGCCTGATCATGGTGTTCGGCGCGGTGATGCCGGCCTTCGTCGGCCTGGCCAACTGGATGATCCCGCTGATGATCGGCGCGCCGGACATGGCCCTGCCGCGGATGAACAACTTCAGCTTCTGGTTGCTGCCGGCGGCCTTCGGCCTGCTCGCCAGCACCCTGTTCATGGAAGGGGGCGGCCCCAACTTCGGCTGGACCTTCTACGCGCCGCTGTCGACCACCTACGCGCCGGAGAGCGTCACCTTCTTCATCTTCGCCGTGCACCTGATGGGCATCAGCTCGATCATGGGCGCGATCAACGTCATCGCCACCGTGCTCAACCTGCGCGCGCCGGGGCTGACCCTGATGCAGATGCCGCTGTTCGTGTGGACCTGGCTGATCACCGCCTTCCTGCTGATCGCGGTGATGCCGGTGCTGGCCGGCGTGGTGACCATGATGCTGATGGACATCCACTTCGGCACCAGCTTCTTCAGCGCCGCCGGCGGCGGCGACCCGGTGCTGTTCCAGCACGTGTTCTGGTTCTTCGGCCACCCCGAGGTGTACATCATGATCCTGCCCGCGTTCGGCGCGGTCAGCGCGATCATCCCCACCTTCAGCCGCAAGCCGCTGTTCGGCTACACCTCGATGGTCTACGCCACCGGCGCCATCGCCTTCCTGTCGTTCATCGTCTGGGCGCACCACATGTTCACCGTGGGCATCCCGCTGACCGGCGAGCTGTTCTTCATGTACGCCACCATGCTGATCGCCGTGCCCACCGGGGTGAAGGTGTTCAACTGGGTGAGCACCATGTGGCGCGGCTCGCTGACCTTCGAGGCGCCGATGCTGTTCGCCGTGGCCTTCGTCATCCTGTTCACCATCGGCGGCTTCTCCGGGCTGATGCTGGCCATCGCCCCGGCCGACTTCCAGTACCACGACACCTACTTCGTGGTGGCGCACTTCCACTACGTGCTGGTGCCGGGAGCGATCTTCGGCATCTTCGCCTCCACCTACTACTGGTTGCCGAAGTGGACCGGGCACATGTACGACGAGACCCTGGCCAGGCTGCACTTCTGGCTGTCCTTCGTCGGCATGAACCTGGCGTTCTTCCCCATGCACTTCGTCGGCCTGGCCGGCATGCCGCGGCGCATCCCCGACTACAACCTGATGTTCGCCAACTTCAACATGGTCTCCAGCGTCGGCGCCTTCCTGTTCGGCGCCACCCAGCTGCTGTTCCTGTTCATCGTCGTCAAGTGCGTGCGCGGCGGGCCGAAGGCCGCCGACAAGCCCTGGGACGGCGCCCACGGCCTGGAGTGGACGGTGCCCTCGCCGGCGCCCTACCACACCTTCCAGACTCCGCCGGAAGTCGACGAGCGCAGCCGGCTGCACTGAGTGGCCGAGGCGCGAGGAGCCTGCGATGAGCGACAGCACCGACACGCGCCGCCTGGTCCGCCGCCTGCTGCTGGTGGTGGTGGCCATGTTCGGCTTCGGCTTCGCCCTGGTGCCGCTGTACGACGTGATGTGCCAGGCCTTCGGCATCAACGGCAAGACCGCCGGCGCCTACACGGGCAGCCAGCAGGTGGACGAGGCGCGCACCGTGCGCGTGCAGTTCCTCGCCACCAACGCCGCCGGGATGACCTGGCGTTTCGACCCGCAGCAGGACGAGCTGGTGGTGCACCCCGGCGCGGTCAACCAGATGCTGTTCGTCGCCCACAACCCGACGGAGCATGCGATGACCGCCCAGGCCATCCCCAGCGTGGCGCCGGCCAAGGCGGCGGCGTTCTTCCACAAGACCGAGTGTTTCTGCTTCACCCAGCAGGTGCTGCAGCCGGGCGAGCGCATCGAGATGCCGGTGCGCTTCATCGTCGACCGCGACCTGCCGGCCGACGTGCAGCACCTGACCCTGGGCTACACGCTGTTCGACATCACCGCGCAGAAGCCGCCGCTGGCGCAGCGCACAGGCAACTGACGGGGACGCACCCCATGCACAGCAGGCCGCGCTGCCGGCGCGGCCGAGGAGAGCGACAATGGCCAGCCACGAGCAGTACTACGTCCCCGAGCAGAGCAAGTGGCCGATCATCGCCAGCATCGGCCTGCTGGTGACGGTGGTCGGCCTGGGCACCTGGTTCAACGACCTCAAGGCGGCGCGCGCCGACTCGGCCGGCCCGCTGATCTTCTTCGTCGGCGCGCTGCTGCTGGCGTACATGCTGTTCGGCTGGTTCGGCAACGTCATCCACGAGAGCCGCAGCGGGCTGTACAGCGGACAGATGGACCGCTCGTTCCGCTGGGGCATGCGCTGGTTCATCTTCTCCGAGGTGATGTTCTTCGCCGCCTTCTTCGGCGCGCTGTTCTACCTGCGGGTGTTCGTCGGCCCCTGGCTGGACGGCGCGGGCGACAAGGGCGTCAGCGCCATGCTCTGGCCGGACTTCCAGTTCAGCTGGCCGCTGCTCGACAACCCCGACCCCAAGGCCTATCCGCCGCCGCAGGGGATCATCGACCCCTGGCACCTGCCGCTGATCAACACCGTGCTGCTGGTGACATCCAGCTTCACCCTGACCTTCGCCCACCACGCCCTGCGCCACGACAGGCGCACCGCGCTCAAGGCCTGGCTGGCGCTGACCGTGCTGCTCGGCGCCGCCTTCCTGGTGCTGCAGGCCGAGGAATACGTGCACGCCTACACCGAGCTGGACCTGACCCTGGCCTCCGGCGTCTACGGCGCCACCTTCTTCATGCTCACCGGCTTCCACGGCGCCCACGTCACCATAGGCGCGCTGATGCTGCTGGTGATGCTGATCCGCATCCTGCGCGGGCATTTCGCCCCGGATCAGCACTTCGGCTTCGAGGCGGCCAGCTGGTACTGGCACTTCGTCGATGTGGTCTGGGTCGGCCTGTTCGTCTTCGTCTACGTGCTGTGAGGGTGCGGCCGTGTCGGTTGCCGCCGTCCCGCCGCGGGACCGGCGTTTCCGCCCGGGCCTGCTGCCGACCCTGGTGGTCGCGGCCCTGCTGCCGCTGCTGCTCGGCCTCGGCTGCTGGCAGCTGCAGCGCGCCGGAGAGAAGCGCGAGCTGCTCGCCGAGCAGGCCGCGCGCAGCCAGGCACCAATCGTGGATCTGGTCGAGCTGGCGGCGCTGGACGATCCGTCCTTCCGCCGCGTGCGCCTGGTCGGCACCTTCGACGCCGGGCACAGCCTGCTGCTGGACAACCGCCAGCGTGGCGGACGGGTCGGCGTCGAGCTGCTGCAGCCGTTTCTCGACCGCCCGAGCGGGCGCTGGGTGCTGGTCAACCGCGGCTGGCTGCCCTGGCCGCAGCGGGCGGCGCTGCCGGCGTTCGACACCCCGGTCGGCGAGCTGAGCCTGGAGGCCAGCGTCTATCGGCCGCCCGGCAGCGCCTTCCTGCTCGGCGACGGCGCCCCGGGCGAGGGCTGGCCGCGGCTGGTCAACGTGGTCGAGGCTCCGGCGCTGTGGGGCGAGCTGGAGCGCGACGGGCTGGCCGACGAACTGCGCCTCGAGCCCGGCCCGGCCAGCTACGTCGGCGACTGGCCGGTGGTGGCTTCGGGGCCGGAGAAGCATCTGGGCTATGCGGTGCAGTGGTTCGCCCTGGCGGCGACCCTGCTCGGCATGTACCTGTGGTTCGGCGTGAAACAGGCACGGGAGGTGCACGATGGGCTCCACTCTGACGCTTGAGCCGCTGCCGCGGCGCGGTCGCGGGCGCTGGCAACTGCTCGGCCTGCTGGCCGTGGTGATCGGGCCGATGCTGCTGGCCAGCGCCATGTATCGCTGGCAGTTCTGGGTGCCGCAGGCCCGCAGCTATCACGGCGAGCTGATCGCTACCGGGCAGACGCCGGCCGACCTCGGCGTGGCCGGCAGCTGGGACATCCAGGCGGGCGACGAGCCGCGCCGGTGGGTGCTGCTGGTGACCAGCGCCGACGACTGCGCGGCGGATTGCCGGGCGCTGGTCTACCTGGCGCGGCAGATCCATATCGGCCTCAATCGCGAGGCGCCGCGCGCCGGCCATGTCCTCGCCCATGGCGCGGCGCTGCCGGTCGACTACGACGCCGAGCTGCGCGCCGCCTACCCGCAGCTGCAGCGCCTGGGCCTGGATGTCGAGCGCTACCCGCAGGACGGTGCGCAGCTGTGGATCGTCGACCCGCACGGCAACCTGGTGCTGCGCTATCGGGTCGGCAGCGACGGCAAACATATCCTCGACGACCTGCGCCACCTGCTGAAGATCTCGCAGATCGGCTGAGCGCCGGGCAGCCTGCCGGAGGACTGCTAGAGTCAAAGACAGGAGTGACTTCGACCAGCTGTGCAGGAATCCGGGGGGAGGATCTGCCATGGCGACAAGCACAAGAAGACCGGGCTACCGGCTCGCCCTCTGCGCCACGCTGCTGGCCCTGCTGGTGGTGATGCTCGGCGCCTATACCCGCCTGACCCACGCCGGCCTCGGCTGCCCCGACTGGCCGGGCTGCTACGGCTTCCTCGGCGTGCCGCAGAGCGCCGAACAGCTCGCCCATGCCGAGCGGCATTTCCCGGACGCCCCGGTGGAGGCGGAGAAGGGCTGGAGCGAGATGGTCCACCGCTACTTCGCCGGCAGCCTCGGCCTGCTGATCCTCGTCCTCGCGATCCAGGCCGTGCGCCGGCGCGACCGCGCCGGCCAGCCGCTCAGGCTGCCGCTGGCCCTGCTGGCGCTGGTGCTGCTGCAGGCCGCCTTCGGCATGTGGACGGTGACCCTCAAGCTGTGGCCGCAGGTGGTCACCGCGCACCTGCTCGGCGGCTTCGCCACCCTCGGCCTGCTGTTCCTGCTCAGCTTGCGCCTGTCCGGCGCGCTGCCGCCGCTGCAGGGCGTGCTGCCGCGCCTGCGCACGCTGGCGGGACTGGCGCTGCTCGCGGTAATCGGCCAGATCGCCCTCGGCGGCTGGGTGAGCAGCAACTACGCGGCGGTGGCCTGCGTCGACCTGCCGACCTGCCATGGCCAGTGGTGGCCGGCGATGGACTTCGCCAACGGTTTCCACCTGACCCAGCACATCGGCCCCAACTACCTCGGCGGCCAGCTCGACAGCGACGCGCGCACCGCCATCCACATGAGCCATCGCCTCGGCGCCCTGCTGGTCAGCCTGCTGCTGCTGACCCTGGCCTGGCAGCTGCGCCGTGGCGGTCTGTCCGGGCTGGCCGGCCTGCTGCTGCTGGCGCTGGCCGCCCAGGTCAGCCTGGGCCTGGCCAACGTGCTGCTGCACCTGCCGCTGGCGGTGGCAGTGGCGCACAACCTCGGCGGGGCCGGCCTGCTGCTGGTGCTGGTGCTGGTCAACTACCGGCTGCGCGCGGCGGCGCCGGCCAGGCAGGGGGCCGGCCTGCGCCTGATCGGCCGTGGCGGCGACGAGCTGCGGCGCTATTCGCGCCTGTAGGACAACCGCACAAGAACAACAACGAGGGGGAGGGAACGCCATGAGCGCACTGGTGCAGCAACGTCAGGCCCGCGCCGGCTGGCGCGACTATCTGGAGCTGACCAAACCCAAGGTGGTGGTGCTGATGCTGATCACCGCGCTGGTCGGCATGTTCCTCGCCACCGACGGCGGCGTGCCCTGGAGCGTGCTGCTGTTCGGCAACCTCGGCATCGGCCTGTGCGCCGGTGCGGCGGCGGCAGTCAACCACGTGGTCGACCGGCGCATCGACGCGGTGATGGCGCGCACCCGCCTGCGCCCGCTGGTGGCCGGGCGGGTCTCGCCGGCGGCGGCGCTGGCCTTCGCCCTGGCCCTGGCGCTGGCCGGGCAGGCCCTGCTGCTGCTTTTCACCAACGCGCTGACCGCCTGGCTGACGCTGGCCTCGCTGCTCGGTTATGCGGCGATCTACACCGGCTTCCTCAAGCGCGCCACGCCGCAGAACATCGTCATCGGCGGCTTGGCCGGCGCGGCGCCGCCGATGCTCGGCTGGACCGCGGTGACCGGCCGGCTGGACGCCGAGGCGCTGCTGCTGGTGCTGATCATCTTCGCCTGGACCCCGCCGCATTTCTGGGCGCTGGCCATCCACCGCAAGGACGACTACGCCAGGGCGGAGATCCCCATGCTGCCGGTGACCCACGGCGAGCGCTACACCAAGCTGCACATCCTGCTCTACACCCTGATCCTGTTCGCCGTCAGCCTGCTGCCCTTCGTCATCCACATGAGCGGGCCGCTGTACCTGACCGGGGCGGTGCTGCTCGGCGCGCGCTTCCTCGACTGGGCCTGGGCGCTGTACCGTGACAGCCGACCGCAGGCCGCGATCAGGACCTTCAAGTACTCTATTACCTACCTGTTCGCCCTGTTCATCGTGCTGCTGGTGGATCACTATCTGCCGGCACTTCCGCTCTAGCCAACGAAGCCGAGCCCATGACCCGCATCCACAAGACCGTCCTGTTCCTCGTCGCCGCCATCGCCCTGGTGCTCGGCCTCACCGTCAGCAAGGTGCTCAACGCGCCGTCGCAGCTCGATGCGGCGGCGCTGGCCGACGCCGGCATCATCCTGCTGCCGCAGAGCCGCGCCCTGCCGGCGCTGAGCCTCACCGACGAGAACGGCCAGCCGCAGGCGCTCGACCAGCTCAAGGGGCGCTGGACCCTGCTGTTCTTCGGCTACACCTTCTGCCCGGACATCTGCCCGACCACCCTGGCCGAGCTGCGCCAGCTCAAGAGCCAGCTGGCGCCGGAGGCGCTGGCGCGCCTGCAGGTGACCATGGTCAGCATCGATCCGCACCGCGACACCCCGGCCCAGCTCAAGCAGTACCTCGGCTACTACAACGCCGGCTACACCGGCCTGACCGGCGAGCTGGCGCAGATCCAGCAGCTGGCCAACGCGGTGAGCATCCCCTTCATTCCCGGCGACACCACCAGGCAGCACTACACCGTCGACCACAGCGGCAACCTGGCGCTGATCGGCCCCGACGGCCGCCAGCGCGGTTTCATCCGCGCGCCGCTGAATCCGGCCAAGCTGGCGCTGCAGCTGCCGCAGCTGCTCTCGCAGGAGTGAGACGGCGGCAATCCCGGTAGGGTGCGCCATGCGCACCAGGGTGTGTGCGATGGTGCGCCATTCGATCCGGTAAACGCACAAGGGCCACCCCGCAGGGTGGCCCTTGTGCGTTACGGCCGGGAGAAAGCCGGTCAGCTGCCCTTCACCGTCTCCTCCATGGCCTGCAGGATGGCGCGCTTGCGGCGCTCCTCGGCGCGGCGGGTGAAGTACCAGGCGAGGAAGGTGAACAGCGACACCACCAGCAGGATCAGGCTGGCCACCGCGTTGATCTCCGGCTTCACTCCCAGGCGCACGGCGGAGAAGATCTCCATCGGCAGGGTGGTGGCGCCGGGACCGGAGACGAAGCTGGCCAGCACCAGGTCGTCCAGCGACAGGGCGAAGGACATCATCGCCCCGGCCGCCAGCGACGGCGCGATCATCGGGATGGTGATCAGGAAGAACACCTTCCACGGCCGCGCACCGAGATCCATGGCCGCCTCCTCGATCGACAGGTCCAGCTCGCGCAGGCGCGAGGACACCACGATGGCCACGTAGGCGGTGCAGAAGGTGGTGTGGGCGATCCAGATGGTCAGCAGGCCGCGCTCGGCGGGCCAGCCGATCAGCTGGCCCATGGCCACGAACAGCAGCAGCAGCGACAGGCCGGTGATCACCTCGGGCATCACCAGCGGCGCGGTGACCATGCCGCCGAACAGGGTGCGGCCGCGGAAGCGCGGGATGCGGGTGAGCACGAAGGCGGCCAGGGTGCCCAGCGCGGTGGCGGCGATCGCCGTGTAGCAGGCGATCTCCAGCGAACGGCCCACCGCGCTCATCAGCTGGCGGTTGTCGAGCAGCCCGGCGTACCAGTGCAGCGACCAGCCGCCCCATACCGTCACCAGGCGCGAGGCGTTGAACGAGTAGATCACCAGGATCAGCATCGGCAGGTAGATGAACAGCATGCCGGCGATCAGCATGCAGCCGGAGAAGCTGAAGCGCTTCATACCTTGCCCTCCAGTTCCTTGGCCTGGTTGCTGTTGAACAGGGAAGAGGCCGGCACCAGCCAAACGCTCATGCTCATACCTTGCCCTCCAGTTCCTTGGCCTGATTCCGGTTGAACAGGATGATCGGCACCAGCAGGATCGCCAGCATCACCACCGCCAGCGCGGCGGCCACCGGCCAGTCGCGGTTGTTGAAGAACTCCTGCCACAGCACCTTGCCGATCATCAGGGTTTCCGGGCCGCCGAGCAGCTCGGGAATGACGAACTCGCCGACCACCGGGATGAACACCAGCATGCAGCCGGCGACGATGCCGTTCTTCGACAACGGCACGGTGATCCTCCAGAAGCTGGTCAGGTGGCGGCAGCCGAGGTCGGCGGCGGCCTCGAGCAGGGTGGGGTCGTGCTTGACCAGGTTGGCGTACAGCGGCAGCACCATGAACGGCAGGTAGGCGTAGACGATGCCGATGTACACGGCCAGGTCGGTGTTGAGGATCTGCAGCGGGGCGTCGATCAGGCCGAGGTTCTGCAGCAGGGTGTTGAGCAGGCCGTTGTTGCTGAGGATGCCCATCCAGGCGTAGACGCGGATCAGGATCGCGGTCCAGGTCGGCATCATGATCAGCAGCAGCCACACCGTCTGCATCTCCTTGCTGGCGCGGCTGATGGCGTAGGCCATCGGGTAGCCGATCAGCAGGCACAGCAGGGTGCTGATGGTGGCGATCTTCAGCGAGCCGAGGTAGGCGGCCAGGTACAGCTCGTCCTCGGTGAGGAACACGTAGTTGCCGAGGTTGAGCAGCACGCTCAGCTGGTTGTCGGCCCAGGTGACGATCTCGGTGTACGGCGGGATGGCCACGTCGACTTCGGCGAAGCTGATCTTCACCACGATGGCGAACGGCAGCATGAAGAACAGCAGCAGCCAGAAGAACGGGACGCCGATGACCAGGTGACGGCCGGAGAGCAGGCGCTTGAGCACATTCATGACTGCAGCACCACGCCGCTGTCGTCGAGCCAGTACAGGTAGACCTGGTCGTCCCAGGTCGGACGCTTGCCGTGGCGCTCGGAGTTGGCCATGAACGCCTGGACGACCAGCCCCGAGGGCAGCTCGACGTAGTACACCGAATGACCGCCGAGGTAGGCGATGTCGTGCACCTTGCCGGTCGACCAGTTGCAGTCGGTATGCTCCAGCTCCGGCTTCTGCGTGCTGAGCAGCAGCTTCTCCGGGCGCAGGGCATAGGTGACGCGCTTGTCCTCGGCGCGGGTGGAGATGCCGTGGCCGACGTAGATCGGCCGCTCCAGCTGCGGGCAGGCGATCTTGGCATGGTCGGCGTCGTCCTCGACCAGCTCGCCGTCGAACAGGTTGACGTTGCCGATGAACTCGCAGACCAGGCGGCTGGCCGGGGTCTCGTAGATGTCCATCGGCGTGCCGACCTGGGCGATCCAGCCGAGATTCATGATGGCGATGCGCTGGGCCATGGTCATGGCCTCTTCCTGGTCGTGGGTGACCATCACGCAGGTCACCCCGACCCGCTCGATGATCTCCACCAGCTCCAGCTGCATCTGCGAGCGCAGCTTCTTGTCCAGCGCGCCCATCGGTTCGTCGAGCAGCAGCAGCTTGGGCCTTTTCGCCAGCGAACGGGCCAGCGCCACGCGCTGGCGCTGGCCGCCGGACAGCTGGTGCGGCTTGCGCCGGGCGTACTGGGTCATGTGCACCAGCTTGAGCATCTCGGCCACGCGCGCGTCGATCTCGGCCTTGGGCAGGCCGTCCTGCTTGAGGCCGAAGGCGATGTTCTGCTCCACGCTCATGTGCGGGAACAGCGCGTAGGACTGGAACATCATGTTGATCGGCCGCTCGTAGGGCGGCAGATCGGTGATGTCCTGGCCGTCCAGGAAGATGCGCCCTTCGGTGGGTCGTTCGAAGCCGGCGAGCATGCGCAGCAGGGTCGACTTGCCGGAGCCCGAGCCGCCGAGCAGGGCGAAGATCTCGCCCTTGTTGATGGTCAGCGACACATCGTCCACCGCGACCGTCTCGTCGAACTTCTTGGTCACCCGGTCGATCCTGACCAGAACTTCCTTGGCTTGCTGGACGCCGGTCAGGGCTTTCTTGTAGGCACCGGAGGCTATCGCCATCTAATACTCCCCAGGCTGGGTATCCCGGCCATCTGGCCGGGGCGGTTGAATGGTGTCATCGGCCGGACTTGATGCGCGTCCAGCTACGGGTCATGAGGCGCTGCACATTAGCGGGCAATTCGGCAGAAACAAAGAGCCGATCCAGCACTTCTTGCGGCGGATAGACGGAACTGTCGCCACGCACCTGCGGATCCATCAGGGCGCCGGCCTTGCGGTTGGGATTGGCGTAGCCGACATGCTCGCTGATCGTGGCAATCACCGCCGGCTCCAGCAGGTAGTCGATGAAGCGGTGCGCCTCGCGCACGTTCCTGGCATCGGCGGGGATGGCCAGCATGTCGAACCACAGGTTGGCGCCCTCGCGGGGGATGCTGTAGGCGATCTCGATGTCCTTGCCGGCCTCCTCGGCGCGCTCGGCCGCCTGCAGCACGTCGCCGGAGTAGCCGGCGGCCACGCAGATGTCGCCGTTGGCCAGGTCGGCGATGTACTTCGAGGAGTGGAAGTAGGTCACGTAGGGACGGATGGCCAGCAGCCGGGCCTCGGCCCTGGCGTAGTCCGCGGGGTCGTGGCTGTTGGGATCGAGACCCAGGTAGTTGAGCATGGCCGGGATCATCTCGTCGGCCGAATCGAGGAAGGCCACGCCGCAGGCGGACAGCTTGGCGATGTTCTCCGGCTCGAACAGCACCGCCCAGGAGTCGATGCGCTCGACGCCGAGCACTTCCCTGACCTTCTCGACGTTGTAGCCGATGCCGTTGGTACCCCACAGGTAGGGTACGGCGTACTGGTTGCCGGGATCGTTGCGCTCCAGCTGCTGCATCAGCCTGGGATCGAGATTGTTCCAGTTGGACAGCAGGCTGCGGTCGAGCTTCTGGAAGGCGCCGGCGCGGATCTGCTTGCCGAGGAAGTGGTTGGAGGGCACCACCACGTCGTAGCCGCTGTTGCCGGCGAGCAGCTTGCCTTCGAGGGTTTCGTTGGAGTCGAACACGTCGTATTGCGGGACTATGCCGGTCTCGGCCTGGAACTGCTCGAGGGTGTTCTCGCCGATGTAGTCCGACCAGTTGTAGATGTGCACGCTGGGCGCGGCCAGGGCCGGTGCACCGAGCAGCAGACCGGCGAACAGGGTCGGCAGGAGGGGGAGGGTGGGCTGCATGGTCGGCTCCTCGTGTTGTTCGGTCAGCGCCGGAAAGCGTGACGCGCGGCAGACAGGAAGGGTGACCGGCAGACCTCGCTGGTCGGTGCTGCACGTCCGGGGCGCCGGCAGCGCCGGCGCCCCGGAACGGCGCGTGGCCTTACTGTCCCGACTTGATCTTGGTCCAGCTGCGGGTCATGTCGCGTTGCACCTTGGCCGGCAGGTCGACGGTGGTGTACAGCTTCTTCATGACATCGTCGCTCGGGTAGATGCCCGGGTCGGTGCGGATCGCCTCGGCCACCAGCGGGGTCGCCGCGGCGTTGCCGTTGGGGAACTGCACGACGTCGGTGATCTCGGCCATGATCTCCGGCTTCATCAGGAAGTTCATGAAGGCGTGGGCGGCCTCGGGGTTCTTGGCATCGGCGGGGATGGCCACCATGTCGAAGAAGGTGCCGGCGCCTTCCTTGGGAATGTTGTAGGACACCTTGACCTTGCCGCCGGCCTCTTCGGCGCGCGACTTGGCCTGGTAGACGTCGCCCGAGTAGCCCACCGCCACGCAGATGTTGCCGTTGGCCAGGTCGGAGATGTACTTGGAGGAGTGGAAGTAGGTCACCGACGGGCGGATCTTCAGGAACAGCGCCTCGGCTTCCTTGAGCTGCTTGGGATCCTGGCTGTCGGTCGGATAGCCCAGGTAGTGCAGGGCGATCGGCAGGATCTCGGTCGGCGAGTCGAGGAAGCTGACACCGCAGCCCTTGAGCTTCTCGATGTTCTCCGGCTTGAACAGCAGGTCCCAGGAGTTGACCGGGGCGTTGTCGCCGAGGGCGGCCTTGACTTTCTCCGGGTTGTAGCCGATGCCGATCGAGCCCCACATGTAGGGGAAGGCGTATTGGTTGCCCGGGTCGCTGACCTCCAGGGTCTTGAGCAGATCCTTGTTGAGGTTCTGCCAGTTCGGCAGCTTGGACTTGTCCAGCGGCTGGTAGACCTTGGCCTTGATCTGCTTGGCGAGGAAGTTGTTCGACGGCACCACGATGTCGTAGCCCGACTGGCCGGCCAGCAGCTTGGCTTCCAGGGTCTCGTTGCTGTCGTAGACGTCGTAGACCACCTTGATGCCGGATTCCTTCTCGAACTTGGCCAGGGTGTCCGGCGCGATGTAGTCGGACCAGTTGTAGACGTGCAGCACCTTGTCGTCGGCCTGGGCCGCGCCGGCCACGGTGGCGGCCAGGGCGGCCGCGAGGAGGGTCTTGGCGAATGCTTTCATCGGGTTGTGCTTCCTTAAGGTTCCTAATGGTTTCCCCGGTCGGGGCCGGCTGCCGTCTGTATCGGCGGCTGGGCCGGTCCGTCCGCTGGTGCGCCGTTGCTGTCCGCGCCCCGCTGCATCTGGCCAGCGCACGGCTGCAGAGTCTGGCAAGGAGTGCCGTGCCACTCAACCGCCGCCAGCGAAACTGTAGCGGCAACGCCGGCCCCGCCCGGCGTTCAGCCGCGCACCTCGGCAGCGGTGGCATCCAGGCACTTGCGCGCCAGGGCGACCAGCTCGTCGATCTGCTCGGGCGTGATCACCAGCGGCGGCGAGACGATCATGGTGTCGCCCACCGCGCGCATGATCAGGCCGTTGCGGAAGCAGTGCTCGCGGCAGCGCATGCCGATGCCGCCCTCGAAACGGGCACGGCTCTTCTTGTCCCTGACCAGCTCCAGTGCGCCGAGCATGCCCAGGCCGCGGGCCTCGCCCACCAGCGGGTGGTCGGCCAGCTCCTGCCAGCGTTTCTGCAAATAGGGTGCCGTCTCGGCCTTGACCCGTTCGACGATCCTCTCCTCGCGCAGGATGCGGATGTTCTCCAGCGCCACGGCGGCCGCCACCGGGTGCCCGGAGTAGGTGTAGCCGTGGTAGAACTCGCCGCCCTCGGCCAGGGTCTGCGCCACGTGATCGCGGACGATCACCCCGCCCATCGGCAGGTAGCCGCTGGTCAGGCCCTTGGCGATCGGCATCAGGTCCGGTTCGAGGCCGTAGTACTGGCTGCCGAACCACTCGCCGATGCGGCCGAAGCCGCAGATCACCTCGTCGGCGACGAACAGGATGTCGTGCCTGGCGAGGATCGCGCGCACCCGCGGCCAGTAGCTCTCCGGCGGGATGATCACCCCGCCGGCGCCCTGGATCGGCTCGGCGATGAAGGCAGCGACCTTGTCCTCGCCGACCTCGAGGATCTTCTTCTCCAGCTCGTTGGCGGCCCATTCGCCGAACTCCTCCGGCCCCATCGCACCGCTTTCGCCGTACCAGTAGGGCTGGGCGATATGGGTGATGCCGGGGATCGGCAGGTCGCCCTGCTCGTGCATCGCCTTCATGCCGCCGAGGCTGGCGCCGGCCACGGTGGAGCCGTGGTAGCCGTTGATGCGGCCGATGATCACCTTCTTCGACGGTTGTCCCTTGATCGCCCAGTAGTGGCGCACCAGGCGCAGCACGGTGTCGTTGGCCTCCGAGCCCGAGCCGGTGAAGAACACATGCTGCATGCCCGGCGGGGCGATCTCGGCGATCGCCGCGGCCAGCTCGATGGCCGGCGGGTGGGCGGTCTGGAAGAACAGGTTGTAGTAGGGCAGTTCGAGCATCTGCCGGTGCGCGGCGTCGGCCAGTTCCCGGCGGCCGTAGCCGACGTTGACGCACCACAGGCCGGCCATGCCGTCGAGGATCCTGTGCCCCTCGCTGTCCCACAGGTAGACGCCATCGGCCCGGGTGACGATGCGCGCGCCCTTGGCGCCGAGCTGCTTGTAGTCGGTGAACGGGGCGAGCAGGTGCTCGCGGCCGAGGGCCTGCCACTCGGCGGTACTGCGGTGCTGGGTCATTGCGATTCCCCCTGATGCAAGTGGTGACCGGGTGTCTGCGCTCACACCGAGAGCAGCAGGAACTCTCGTTCCCAGGAGCTGATCACCCGTTTGAAGTTCTCGTTCTCGACCCGCTTGACCGCCACGTAGCCGCGGCAGAAGCGCCGCCCCAGGTAGCGCTCGAGGGTCTTCGACTGCTCCATGGCCTCCAGCGCCGCTTCGATGTTGAGCGGCAGGCGCAGGTTGCGCCGCTGGTAGGCGCGGCCCTTGACCTGCGGCGACGGGTGCAGGCCCTCGACCATGCCGACGTAGCCGCACAGCAGGCTGGCGGCGATGGCCAGGTAGGGGTTGGCGTCGGCGCCCGGCAGGCGGTTCTCCACCCGGCGGTTCTGTGGGTTGGCGTCCGGCACGCGCAGGCCGACGGTGCGGTTCTCCTCGCCCCACTCGACGTTGACCGGCGCCGAGGTGTCGGGCAGGAAGCGGCGGAACGAGTTGACGTTGGGGGCGAACAGCGGCAGCGCCTCGGGGATCAGCTTCTGCAGGCCGGCGATGTGGTTGAGGAACAGCTCGCTCATGCTGCCGTCCTCGCTGGAGAACACGTTGCGCCCGCTCTTGCGGTCGACCACGCTCTGGTGCAGGTGCATGGCGCTGCCCGGCTCGCCGGTCATCGGCTTGGCCATGAAGGTGGCGGTGACGCCGTGCTTGAACGCCGCCTCGCGCAGGGTGCGCTTGAACACGAAGATCTGGTCGGCCAGCTGCAGGGCGTCGCCGTGGCGGAAGTTGATCTCCATCTGCGCGGTGCCTTCCTCGTGGATCAGGGTGTCCAGATCCAGGCCCTGGGCCTCGCACCAGGCGTACATGTCCTCGAACAGCGGGTCGAACTCGTTGGCGGCGTCGATGGAGAACGACTGGCGGCCGGTCTCCTGGCGCCCGGAGCGGCCCACCGGCGGCTGCAGCGGGTAGTCGGGATCGTCGCAGCGCTGGGTCAGGTAGAACTCCATCTCCGGCGCGACTATCGGCTGCCAGTCCCGTTCGGCGTAGAGCTTGAGCACGTGCTTGAGCACGTTGCGCGGCGACAGGTCGGTGGGGTTGCCGACCTTGTCGTAGCTGTCGTGGATCACCATGGCGGTCGGCTCGGCGGCCCAGGGGACGAGGAATACCGCGTGCTCGTCCGGACGGCAGAACATGTCGATGTCGGCGGGATCGAGCAGCTCGTAGTAGAGCTCGTCCTCGACGTAGTCGCCGGTCACGCTCTGCAGCAGCACGCTCTCCGGCAGGCGCATGCCGCGCTCGGCGAGGAACTTGCTGGTCGGCGCGATCTTGCCGCGGGCGATGCCGTTGAGGTCGGTGACCAGGCACTCCACCTCGATGATCCTGTGCTCCTTCAGCCAGCTGCTCAGCCGGTCCAGCTTGGTAGCCATAACGACCTCGTTTGCTTGCGAGTCGGTAGTCCCTTACAGCATGGCTCAGCGGTGTGCCGCGCGCTCGCGGCAGGCGTCGCCGAAGGCGCGGAAGATCGCCAGGTAGGCCGGGTGCTCGGCCACCTTCCACTCCGGGTGCCACTGCACGCCGAGGGCGAAGGTCTGCGCCCGCTCCACCGAGAATGCCTCGACCAGCCCGTCCGGCGCCAGGCCCTCGACGCGCAGGCCGGGAGCCAGGCGCTCGACGCCCTGGCCGTGCACCGAGTTGACCTCGAACTGCGGGCCGAGGCCCAGGCGCTCGAGCAGGCCGCCCGGCTGCACGTGCAGCGGGTGGCTGAGGCCGTACTGCACCTCCACGGGGGCCTCGTCGTCGGAGCGGTGGTCCATGAACGGGCCGGCCTCGTGCACGCGCTGGTGCAGGCTGCCGCCGAGGGCCACGTTCATTTCCTGGAAGCCGCGGCAGATGCCGAGCAGCGGCACGCCGGCGTCCACCGCGGCGCGGATCAGCGGCAGGGTGATGCCGTCGCGCGCCGGATCGTGGTGGGTGCCCGGCTCGCTGGCCGGCCCCTGGTAGTGCTGCGGCTCGACGTTGGACGGCGAGCCGGTGAACAGCAGGCCGTCGAGATGCCCGAGCAGTGCCTCGATGTCGATCAGCCCGGGCAGGGCCGGGATCACCAGCGGCAGGCCGCCGGCACCGACGGCCACGGCGCGCAGGTACTTGTCGCCGACGATGTGGAAGGGGTGCAGGCCGATCTGCTTGCTGCAGGCGGTGACGCCGATCAGGGGCTGGCGGGACATGGGGCACCGGTAGGTCGCAGTGGGTGATCTGGCCCGAGCTTAGACTTGTTCGATTTATTCGACAACACCTGCAGGATTGCCTGAACAGGTGCGACGAACGGCGCCAGTTGCCCGCCGTTCGCGGCACGGGCGTCGCCCTGAAAGAGGTCGTGCCGCCCTGACATCGTGCAACATTTGGGCCTATTGACAAGCCATTGGCTTTGGGATTGACTCAAAACTGAGCACATACGTGATTGATATTTTTAACAAGATATAAGGTGTTCCATCATGTCGGCCGCTACGAGTGCTGTTCTGCTCAAGGAAGCGAACGAGTTCCTTGCGGAACATCCCGAGGTGCAGTTCGTTGACCTTCTGATCGCGGATATGAACGGCGTGGTGCGCGGCAAGCGCATCGACCGCAGCAATCTGCTCAAGGTCTACGAAAAGGGCATCAACCTTCCCGCTTCGCTGTTCGCCCTGGATATCACCGGCTCGACCGTGGAAAGCTCGGGCCTCGGGCTCGACATCGGTGATGCCGACCGGGTGTGCTTCCCGATTCCCGGCACCCTGCGCATGGAGCCCTGGCAGCGCCGGCCTACCGCCCAGCTGCTGATGACCATGCACGAAATGGAAGGCCGGCCGTTCTTCGCCGATCCGCGCGAGGTGCTGCGCCAGGTGGTGCAGCGCTTCACCGACATGGGCCTGACCGTGTGCGCGGCCTTCGAGCTGGAGTTCTACCTGATCGACCAGGAGAACGTGAACGGCCGCCCGCAGCCGCCGCGCTCGCCGATCTCCGGCAAGCGCCCGCAGGCGGTGCAGGTCTACTCGATCGACGACCTCGACGAATACGCCGACTGCCTGCGCGACATCCTCGACGGCGCCCACATCCAGGGCATCCCGGCCGACGCCATCGTCAAGGAGAGCGCGCCGGCGCAGTTCGAGGTCAACCTCAACCACGTCGCCGACCCGCTCGCGGCCTGCGACTACGCGGTGCTGCTCAAGCGGCTGATCAAGAACACCGCCTACGACCACGAGATGGACACCACCTTCATGGCCAAGCCCTATCCGGGCCAGGCCGGCAACGGTCTGCACGTGCACATCTCGCTGCTGGATCGCGACGGACGCAACATCTTCGCCGCCGACAACGCGCAGGACAACGACGCCCTGCGCCACGCCATCGGCGGCGTGCTGGAGACGCTGCCGGCGTCGATGGCCTTCCTCTGCCCCAACGTCAACTCCTACCGCCGTTTCGGCTCGCAGTTCTACGTGCCCAATGCGCCGTCCTGGGGCATGGACAACCGCACCGTGGCCCTGCGCGTGCCCACCGGCAACCCCGACGCGCTGCGCATCGAGCAGCGCGTGGCGGGCGCCGACGCCAACCCCTACCTGCTGATGGCCTCCCTGCTGGCCGGCGTGCACCACGGCCTGAGCCATCGCATCGAGCCGGGTGAGCCGATCGAGGGCAACTCCTACGAGCAGCTCGAGCAGAGCCTGCCCAACAACCTGCGCGACGCCCTGCGCGCGCTGGACGACAGCGAGATCCTCGGTCGCTACATCAACCCCGACTACATCGACATCTTCGTCGCCTGCAAGGAGCACGAGCTGGAGGAGTTCGAGCACTCGATCTCCGACCTCGAGTACAACTGGTACCTGCATACGGTCTGAATCATCGGCCAGCGGCGGGGTGGCCGGCCACCCTGCCGTCATCGGCTCTCGACCCAGGGCCTTGGCCATTTGACCCCGTCGCCATCCTCTGCCAGCTTGAAGGCACTTCCTTCCGCGTCGCCACGAGGTCGCCATGTCCCGCATCGTCACCGTCGCCGCCACCCAGATGGCCTGCTCCTGGGAACGCGCCGCCAACATCGCCAACGCCGAGAAGCTGGTGCGCCAGGCGGCGGCGCAGGGGGCGCAGATCATCCTCCTGCAGGAGCTGTTCGAGACCCCGTACTTCTGCCAGAAGCCCAACCCGGACTACCTGCAGCTGGCCACTCCGCTGGAAGGCAACGAGGCCATCGCCCACTTCCGCAAGGTCGCCCGCGAACTCAAGGTGGTGCTGCCGATCAGCTTCTTCGAGCGCGCCGGGCGGGCGCGCTTCAACAGCGTCGCCGTCATCGACGCCGACGGCAGCCTGCTCGGCAGCTACCGCAAGAGCCACATCCCCGACGGCCCCGGCTACCACGAGAAGTACTACTTCAACCCCGGCGACAGCGGCTTCCGGGTGTGGAACACCTGCTATGCGAAGATCGGCGTGGGCATCTGCTGGGACCAGTGGTTCCCCGAGTGCGCGCGGGCCATGGCCCTGCAGGGCGCCGAGCTGCTGTTCTACCCGACCGCCATCGGCAGCGAGCCGCACGACCCGACCATCGTCTCCCGCGACCACTGGCAGCGCGTGCAGCAGGGCCACGCCGGCGCCAACCTGATGCCGCTGATCGCCAGCAACCGCATCGGCCGCGAGGACCAGGACGACTACCACATCACCTTCTACGGTTCCTCGTTCATCGCCGACCCGTTCGGCGCCAAGGTCGCCGAGCTGGGCGAGCACGAGGAGGGCGTCCTGGTGCACAGCTTCGACCTCGACCAGCTGGAGCACACCCGCAGCGCCTGGGGCGTGTTCCGCGACCGCCGGCCGAACCTGTACGGCGCGCTGGCCACCCTCGATGGCGTGCAGCGCTCCGAGTAGCGCGGCCATCCGCAGAGACGCGGAGCGTCTCCAGCGACGTTCCCACGCAGGAGCGTGGGAACGATCAAGCAATAGGCAGGGAATCAGAGGGGACGCGGAGCGTCCCCGGTTGCGCTCCCACGCGGGAGCGCGGGAACGATCAAGCTCGACAGGTAGCCGCGATGACCACCCTGAACACCACCCCGCGCGCCGACGGTTTCCGCATGCCGGCGGAATGGGAGCCGCATGCGCAGACCTGGCTGCTCTGGCCGGAGCGGCCGGACAACTGGCGCCTCGGCGCCAAGCCGGCGCAGGCGGCCTTCGCCGCGGTGGCGAAGGCCATCGCTCGCTTCGAGCCGGTGACCGTCGGGGTCAGTGCGGCGCAGTACGAGAACGCCCGCGCGCGCCTGGCCCACGGCGACATCCGCGTGGTCGAGCTGAGCTGCGACGACGCCTGGGTGCGCGATACCGGGCCGACCTTCGTGGTCGACGGCCGCGGCGAGGTGCGCGGCGTGGACTGGACCTTCAACGCCTGGGGCGGCTTCGCCGGCGGCCTGTACGCGCCGTGGAACCGCGACGACCAGGTGGCCGGCAAGATCCTCGAGATCGAGCGCTGCGCGCGCTACCGCGCCGAAGGCTTCGTGCTGGAGGGTGGCGCCATCCATGTCGACGGCGAGGGTACCCTGCTGACCACCGAGGAGTGCCTGCTCAACCCCAACCGCAATCCGCAGCTGACCCGCGGCGAGATCGAGGCGGTGCTGCATGCCCACCTGGCGGTGGAGCGGGTGATCTGGCTGCCGCACGGCCTGTACAACGACGAGACCGACGGCCACGTCGACAACTTCTGCTGCTTCGTGCGCCCCGGCGAGGTGCTGCTGGCCTGGACCGACGACGAGCGCGATCCCAACTGGTCGCGCTGCCGCGCCGCGCTGGCGGTGCTCGAGCAGGTGCGCGATGCCCGCGGCCGCGTGCTGGTCGTGCACCGCATGCCGATCCCCGGCCCGCTGCACGCCACCGCCGAGGAGTGCGCGGGGGTCGACCTGGTCGCCGGCAGCCAGCCGCGCGACCCGGCGATCCGCCTGGCCGCTTCCTACATCAACTTCCTGATCGTCAACGGCGGCATCATCGCGCCCTGCTTCGACGACCCCCGTGACGCCGAGGCGGCCGCCACCCTGCAGCGCCTGTTCCCCGAGCGCGAGGTGGTGATGCTGCCGGGCCGCGAGATCCTCCTCGGCGGCGGCAACATCCACTGCATCACCCAGCAGCAGCCGGCGCCGCAGCGCAGGGGGTAACGGGGCAAATGCAGGCTAGAAAACCCGCGCAGCGGTTTTCTACCGCGACCCTGCGCCGAGTCACGCAGCAGGGCTGACGGTGGAAAAGACCTGCGGTCGTTTTCCACCCTACGGCGCTCTGGTGGGCCAAGAAAGCACCGCCTGCCGGCCCAGCCTTTGGAGCATGCGCGGTCTGAAGCGATGCCTTCCGCGTCAAAGCGGACGCCCCAGGCGTTTTTCGACTTGTCGCCTCTCCCACTGAGGGCCGAGGAATCCGTCAGGACGGAAGACACGGCTGGCATGCATGAGGACACCAAGCCCCCAGCCGCCCATTACCCAAAGTGCCCACATCCTGTTGGGCGTGACGGTCAGATTGATCGCCAACAGGGTAAGCGTGATCACGGCGTAACGTGCCATGTGCCGATAAAAACCTCGTAGTTTGCGAACGTAGTTGAACGCTTCCGTCTCTTGCTGTTCGGATGGATCAGGGGTTCTGGATTCCATGGCCTGCTCCGGATTAAGGGCTGAGAAGTCGACCTCGAATACAGCAGCAAGAGACTTGAGGGATTCCGTACTGGCCGGATAGCCGGCTTCTATGCGCTGAATCGTGCGGACGCTCAGGCCGCTGGCCTCGGCAAGTTGTTGCTGGGACCAGCCCAGTTTGAGGCGCAATTTCTGAACCGACATTTTCAAGATCCCTTTGTTGCGGAGTGTCCAATCTGACGCAGCGCGCCACATTCCGCCACGACGGCAAGACGACAGCAACCCGTCACGACCCCGAAAGCGGCCCGCCATGGCTGACTCGCCGGAGCGGCGGCCTGAAAAGGCGAGCATTCTGCAGGCCAAACGAGAAGGGCCGGTCTTTGACCGGCCCTTCTCGTTACAGCGCAGGCTTACTTGCCGTACACCGCCTCCGGCAGCCAGGTGATCAGGTCCGGCCACAGGTAGGCGATCACCAGCATCAGGATCTGGATGATGATGAACGGCACGATGCCCTTGTACATCACGCTGGTCGGGATCGAGCGCGGGGTGACGCCGCGCAGGTAGAACAGCGAGAAGCCGAACGGCGGGGTGAGGAACGAGGTCTGCAGGTTGAGGGCGATCATCACCCCCAGCCACACCGGGTCGAGGCCCATGGCCAGCAGCACCGGGCCGACGATCGGCACCACCACGAAGATGATCTCGATGAAGTCGAGGATGAAGCCGAGCAGGAAGATCACCAGCATGACCAGGAAGAAGGCGCCGAGTACGCCGCCGGGCAGCTGCTTGAACACGTCCTCAATCAGCACCTCGCCGCCGAAGCCGCGGAACACCAGGGAGAACAGCGAGGCGCCGATCAGGATCAGGAACACCATGGCGCTGATCTCGGTGGTGCCGTAGGCCACCTCGCGCATCTGGGAGAAGTTCAGCTTGCCCTTGACCAGCGCCAGCAGCATGGCGCCCACCGCGCCGAGGGCCGCCGCCTCGGTGGGGGTGGCGTAGCCGGCGAGGATCGAGCCGAGCACCGCGGCGATCAGCACCAGCGGCGGGATCAGCGCGTTGAACAGCTTGCCCCACTCGATCGGGCCGAGCTCCTCCTGCGGCAGCGCCGGCAGCCTCTTCGGCTGCAGGATGGCGACGGCGATCAGGTAGAGGATGTACAGGCCGACCAGCACCAGGCCGGGGATCAGCGCGCCGACGAACAGGTCGCCCACCGAAACGGTCTTCGGCGAGAAGATGCCCATCTTCAGCTGCGCCTGCTGGTAGGCGCTGGACATCACGTCGCCGAGCAGCACCAGGATGATCGACGGCGGGATGATCTGGCCGAGGGTGCCGGTGGCGGCCAGGGTGCCGGTGGCGATGGCCGGGTCGTAGCCGCGGCGCAGCATGGTCGGCAGGGCGAGCAGGCCCATGGTCACCACGGTGGCGCCGACGATACCGGTGGAGGCGGCGAGCAGCGCGCCGACCACGCACACCGAGATCGCCAGGCCGCCGCGCAGGGTGCCGAACAGCCGCGACATGGATTCCAGCAGGTCCTCGGCGACCCGCGACTTCTCCAGCATCACGCCCATGAACACGAACAGCGGCACCGCCAGCATGGTCTGGTTGTTCATGATGCCGAACAGGCGGTTGGGCAGGGCGTGCAGGTAGCTGCCGTCGAAGGTGCCGGTGACGATGCCGATGCCGGCGAACAGCAGCGACACGCCGCCCAGGGTGAAGGCCACCGGGTAGCCGGACATGAGGAACACGCAGATGCTGACGAACAGCAGGATCGCCATCAGCTCAGCCATGGTGCACCTCCGGGTAGGGCTCGCGGCCGGCCAGGCGGTAGCCGTAGACGATGATGTCGGCCAGCGCCTGCAGCATCAGGCTGACCAGCAGGACCAGGATGATGCTCTTCTGCAGGTAGACGAAGGCCAGGCCGCCGCTCTCGCCGGAGGCCTCGCGGGTGGCCCAGGACGAGGCCACGTAGTCCCAGCTGTTCCAGGCCAGGAACAGGCATACCGGCAGCAGCAGGAACAGGTGGCCGAGCAGGTCGACCAGCGCCTGCCGGGGCTGCGGGAACTTCTGGTAGAAGATGTCGACGCGCACGTGGCCGCCGCGCTGCAGGGTCCAGGCGGCGGCGCCCATGAACACCAGGGCGTGGGCGTACATCACCGCTTCCTGCAGGGCGATGGCGCCGATGCCGAAGCCGTAGCGCAGCACCACCACCACGGCGGTGCCGAGGACGAGGAACAGGGTCAGCCAGGCGCAGGCTTTGCCGAAGCGCGCGTTGAGCGCCTCGATGCCGCGTGCCAGCCTGAGCAGGGCAGGAGGTGAGTCGGACATGGGAGGGTCCTTGTAGTTGTCAATTGGTCAGTCCGGCGATTCTCGCAATAGCGATGATCGGACGGCAATTGCTGGATGATTTGGAATAACCGTCTGTCAGTCTAGCCGCTGCGACTATGCTGGAGAGACAACCCGCGCCCGTGTTATCAAGAGGCACGCCTGCCGCCGCAGATGGCAGCGCCGCACAACAACAAGGAGTCCTGCATGAAACGTCGCGACATACTCGCCGCCGCCGGTGTCGGCCTGGCCGCCACCGCGCTGGCCGGCTGCCAGAAGCAGAACGAGAGTGCCCCGGGTGGCGCCGCCGCTCCGGCGCAGACCTTCACCTGGAAGATGGTCACCTCCTGGCCGAAGAACTTCCCCGGCGTCGGCGTCGGCGCCGAGCGCTTCGCCCGGCTGGTCAACGAGATGAGCAGCGGCCGCCTGCAGGTCAAGGTCTACGCGGCCGGCGAGCTGGTGCCGGCGCTGGAGGTGTTCGACGCGGTGTCGCGCGGCACCGCCGAGATGGGCCACGGCGCGCCCTACTACTGGAAGGGCAAGGTGCCGGCGGCGCAGTTCTTCTGCGCCCTGCCGTTCGGCCCCAACGCCCAGGAGATGAACACCTGGCTGCACTACGGCGGCGGCATGCAGCTGTGGGAGGAGGTGTACAAGCCGTTCAACGTGGTGCCCTTCGCCTGCGGCGCCACCGGCGTGCAGACCGCCGGCTGGTTCAACAAGGAGATCAACTCGGTCGACGACTTCAAGGGCCTGAAGATGCGCACCCCGGGCCTGGGCGGCGAGGTGCTGACCCGCATGGGCGGCACCGTGGTCAACCTGCCGGCCGGCGAGATCTTCACCGCCCTGCAGACCGGCGCCATCGACGCCACCGAGTGGATCGGCCCGTACAACGACCTGGCCCTCGGCCTGCACAAGGCGGCCAAGTACTACTACACCCCGGGCTGGCAGGAGCCCAACGTGACCTTCGAGCTGACCGTCAACCAGGCCGCCTGGGACAAGCTGCCGGCCGACCTCAAGGCCATCGTCAGCGCCGCCGCCCGCGACGTCAACGGCGACATGCTCGACGACTACAACGCGCGCAACATGGAGGCGATGGAGAAGCTCAGGGCCGAGGGTGTCGAGGTGCGCCGCCTGCCCGATGCGGTGATCGCCCGCCTGCGCGAGGTGGCCGCCGAGGTGGTCGAGGCGGCGGCCGCCGCCGACCCGGCCGCCGGCAAGGTGTGGGCGCAGCAGAAGGCCTATCTCAAGCGCCTGCGCGACTATGCCGAGGACAACGAGAAGCTGATCTACAACATCCGCAGCTGAATCGCGGCGCGCGCTGCTGAAACGACAACGCCAGCCCTCGGGCTGGCGTTGTGCCGTCCGGGGCCGCCGTCAGGCGCGCGTCGCCAGCGGGCGGGTGCGGCCGCTGGCGTCGATGGCGACGAACACGAACACCGCCTCGGTGACCTTGCGCCATTCGCTGGTCAGCGGGTCGTCGCTCCACACCTCGACCAAGAGGCGTACCGAGCTGCGGCCGACGGCCACCGTCTGGGTATAGAAGGACAGCTGCGCGCCCACCGCCACCGGCACCAGGAAGGCCATGCGGTCGATCGCCACCGTGGCCACCCGGCCGCCGGCGATGCGGCTGGCCATGGCGGTGCCGGCCAGGTCCATCTGCGCCACCAGCCAGCCGCCGTAGATGTCGCCGAAGCCGTTGGTTTCGCGCGGCAGCGCGGTGATCTGCAGGGCCAGGTCGCCCTGCGGGATGGGATCTTCCTGTTCGAATTCGTTCATGTTTTCAGCGGGGCTCGGGGAATTGTTGTTGTGCACAGCGGCAATTGTGCCAAGCCCCGGGGCAAAGCGACAGCGCCGGCGGGCCCGGCCGCGGCAACCCGCCGCACGCCCGGTGTCGTCATGCAATTGTCACAAACGCTTCATAGAGTGTTCATGCGGCCTGCCGATACTGGCCCCCGATCCGAACCATCCCCTCCCCCGTTAGGAGCAAGGCATGAAATTGAAGCGTTTGATGGCGGCCATGACCTTCGTCGCCGCCGGCGTCGCCACCGCCAGTGCGGTTGCCGCCATCGACCCGGCTCTGCCGACCTACGAGAAGACCACCGGCGTGTCGGGCAACCTGTCCAGCGTCGGTTCCGATTCCCTGGCCAACCTGATGACCCTGTGGGCCGAGGAATACAAGAAGAACTACCCGAACGTGAACATCCAGATCCAGGCCGCCGGTTCCTCCACCGCGCCGCCGGCGCTGACCGAAGGCACCGCCAACATGGGTCCGATGAGCCGTCCGATGAAGGACAACGAGATCCAGGCCTTCGAAGAGAAGTACGGCTACAAGCCGACCGCCGTGCCGGTCGCCATCGACGCCCTGGCTGTGTTCGTGCACAAGGACAACCCGATCAAGTCGCTGGACATCGCCCAGGTCGACGCGATCTTCTCCAGCACCCGCCTGTGCGGTGGCGACAAGGACATCAAGACCTGGGGCGACCTGGGCCTGACCGGCGAGTGGGCCGCCAAGCCGATCCAGCTGTTCGGCCGCAACTCGGTGTCCGGCACCTACGGCTACTTCAAGGAAGAAGCCCTGTGCAAGGGTGACTTCAAGGCCAACGTCAACGAGCAGCCGGGTTCCGCCTCGGTGGTGCAGTCGATCTCCAGCACCCTGAACGCCATCGGCTACTCGGGCATCGGCTACAAGACCTCCAGCGTCAAGGCCGTGCCGCTGTCCAAGAAGGGCGGCGAAGCCTTCGAGGCCAACGAAGCCAACGCCCTGGCCGGCAAGTTCCCGCTGGCGCGCTACTTCTACGTCTACGTGAACAAGGCGCCGAACAAGCCGCTGAGCCCGCTGGACGCCGAGTTCATCAAGCTGGTGCTGTCCAAGCAGGGCCAGGAAGTGGTGGTCAAGGACGGCTACATCCCGCTGCCGAGCAAGATCGCCGAGAAGACCCTCAAGGAGCTGGGCCTGTAAGTCGTCGACTTGCAGGCGGCACGGACGCCCCGGGCGCCAGCCCGACCCCAGCGACGCCCGCCACCCTCGCGAGAGTGGCGGGCGTCGCCGCGTCACCGCTCTGTAATCTTTGTGTCATAAAGCCCCGCTAGGGTGTGCGCATGAATGACTTGGCCCGTGAAACCATGACCTCTCTCACAAAATCGCAGCGGCTGGATTTCGATACCCCGGCGCTGCAGCGCAAGCGTCGCATGCGTGCACTCAAGGACCGCCTGGCGCGCTGGTACGTGTCCATCGGCGGCCTGGCCGTGCTGGCCGCCATCACCCTGATCTTCTTCTACCTGGCCTATGTGGTGCTGCCGATCTTCGGCGGCGCCTCGCTGGAGGCGCGCGACGCCCAGCAGCCGGCCTGGCTGGCCCAGCAGGAGCAGCCGCTGCTGCTGGCCATCGAGGAGCAGAACCAGGTGGCCATGCGTCTGGATCGCGCCGGCAGCGTGCAGTTCTTCGACCTGCAGAACGGCGCGGCGCTGGACAGGGTCGGCCTGCCGTTGCCGGCCGGGACGACCATCCGCTCGGTCGGCCAGGACCAGCCGGGCAGCCGCCGCGTGGCGCTGGGCCTGTCCAACGGCCAGGTGCTGGTGCTGCAGCACAACTACAAGGTGTCCTACCCGAACAACGTCAAGACCATCGTCCCGGTGGTCGAGTACCCGTTCGGCGAGGCGCCGATCGCCCTCGACCCGCAGGGCCGCGCGCTGGACACCGTCGGCGTCAGCCTCAACGACTCGACCCTGCTGCTGGCCGCCTCCACCGGCGCCGAGCTGCACGTGCTGAGCCTCGAGCGCGAGGAGAACCTGTTCACCGGCGAGACCAGCCTCAGCGAGCGGCGCATCGACCTGCCGCAGATCGCCGACCCGATCCGCGCCCTGGACATCGATCCGCGCCACCTGTGGCTGTACGTGTTCAACGGCCGCGCCACCGCCGACGTGTTCGACCTGCGCAACAACAGCCTGAACGGCCGCTACGACCTGGCCCGCGACGCCGGCACCGAGATCACCACCGCCAGCCCGCTGCTCGGCGGCCTGTCGCTGATGGTCGGCGACTCGAAAGGCGGCATCGCCCAGTGGTTCATGGTCCGCGGCCAGGACGGCAAGGCCAGCCTGACCCGCATCCGCGACTTCCAGCTGGGCGACAGCCCGGTGACCCAGATCCTCGCCGAGGAGCGCCGCAAGGGCTTCATGGCCCTGGACGCCAAGGGCACCCTGGGCATCTTCCACAGCACTGCACACCGCACCCTGCTCACCGAACCGGTCGCCGACGGCGCCGCGGTCGCCGCCCTGTCGCCGCGCGCCACCCGCGTGCTGGTGGAGAGCAACGGCCAGCTCAAGCGCTTCGTGGTCGACAACCCGCACCCGGAAGTGTCGTGGAGCGCGCTGTGGGGCAAGGTCTGGTACGAGAGCTATGACGAGCCCAGGCACGTCTGGCAGTCGACCTCGGCCAACACCGACTTCGAGCCCAAGCTGAGCCTCGCCCCGCTGGCCTTCGGCACCCTCAAGGCGGCCTTCTACGCCATGCTGCTGGCCGCCCCGCTGGCCATCTGCGCGGCCATCTACACCGCCTACTTCATGGCTCCGGCGATGCGCCGCAAGGTCAAGCCGGTGATCGAGCTGATGGAGGCGCTGCCGACGGTGATCCTCGGCTTCTTCGCCGGCCTGTTCCTCGCCCCCTACGTCGAGGGCCACCTGCCGGGCATCTTCAGCCTGCTGCTGCTGACCCCGCTCGGCATCGTCCTCGCCGCCTGGATCTGGAGCCGCCTGCCGGAGAGCATCCGCCTGCGCGTGCCGGACGGCTGGGAAGCCGCGCTGCTGATCCCGGTGGTGCTCGGCGTCGGCGCCTTCGCCCTGAGCATGAGCGGCCACCTGGAGAACTGGTTCTTCGGCGGCGACATGCGCCTGTGGCTGTCCAACGACCTGGGCATCCCCTTCGACCAGCGCAACGCCCTGGTGGTCGGCCTGGCGATGGGCTTCGCGGTGATCCCCAACATCTTCTCGATCGCCGAGGACGCCGTGTTCAGCGTGCCGAAGAGCCTGACCTTCGGCTCCCTGGCCCTCGGCGCCACCCCGTGGCAGACCCTGACCCGCGTGGTGATCCTCACCGCCAGCCCGGGCATCTTCTCGGCGCTGATGATCGGCATGGGCCGCGCGGTGGGCGAGACCATGATCGTGCTGATGGCCACCGGCAACACGCCGATCATGGAGATGAACATCTTCGAGGGCCTGCGCACCCTGGCCGCCAACGTGGCGGTGGAGATGCCGGAGTCCGAGGTGGGCAGCACCCACTACCGCGTGCTGTTCCTCGCCGCGCTGGTACTGCTGGCCTTCACCTTCGTGATGAACACCCTGGCGGAGCTGATCCGCACCCGCCTGCGCAAGAAGTACGCGTCGCTCTGAGGCTCTGGAAAGGTAGACGTCCGTGAACGTGAAACAGCAAAACCTGAAAACCTGGTTCAAGAGCGGCACGCCCTGGGTGTGGATGACCGGCGGCGCGGTGTCGATCGCCGTGATCATGACCCTCGGCCTCTTGGCGGTGATCGCCACCCGCGGCCTCGGCCACTTCTGGCCGGCCGACGTGGTGCAGGCCGAATACCGCATCCCCGGCCAGCCGGCCAAGCTGGTCGCCGGCGAGGTGGTGCAGGCCGAGGAAGTGCCGCGCGCACGCCTGGCCGCCAGCGGCCTGCCGGTGGACGCCGCCGGCGGCGAGTTCATGACCCGCGAACTGCTCAAGGTCGGCAACCGCGAGGTGTACGGTGCCGACTTCAGCTGGGTGGTCGGCGAGTGGCTGCACGCGCCGAGCACCCCGGAGCAGCTGGTGGTGCTGGAGCGTCGCGAGTGGGGCAACTTCTACGGCTATCTGCAGGCGGTCAAGGAAGGCGGCCAGCAGGTCGCCCAGGGCGACGCCGCCTGGGCCGAGCTGCAGGCGCGCATCGAGCGCGTCGACGAGCTGCACGCGCAGATCGCCCGCCTGGAGAAGAAGGACATCGGTCGCATCAACGCCGGCCTCGAGCGCCTGCGCCTGCAGACCCGCGAGCTGGAGCTGGAGGGCCGCCTGGACGCCGCCGCGCAGGCCGACCTGGACGCCGAGCGCGCCCAGTGGGACGCCGAGTACAAGGTGCTCGAGGAGCAGCTGGTCGCCCTGCAGCAGCAGTTCAACCGCGACAGCGTGGTGCTGAAGACCGTCGAGGGCCGCGAGGTGGAGCTGAGCCTGGGCAAGGTGGTGCGCGCCTTCCAGCCCAACGCCATGGGCACCTTCGACAAGCTGGGCTTCTACTTCGCCAAGCTGTGGGAGTTCGTCAGCGACGAGCCGCGCGAGGCCAACACCGAGGGCGGCATCTTCCCGGCGATCTTCGGCACCGTGATGATGACCCTGATCATGGCGGTGATCGTCACCCCGTTCGGCGTGCTGGCGGCCATCTACCTGCGCGAGTACGCCAAGCAGGGCCTGCTGACCCGCATCATCCGCATCGCGGTGAACAACCTGGCCGGCGTGCCGGCGATCGTCTACGGCGTGTTCGGCCTGGGCTTCTTCGTCTACGTGCTGGGCGGCTCGATCGACCAGCTGTTCTTCGCCGAGGCGCTGCCGGCGCCGACCTTCGGCACCCCGGGCCTGCTGTGGGCGTCGCTGACCCTGGCGATCCTCGCCGTGCCGGTGGTGATCGTCGCCACCGAGGAAGGCCTGGCGCGCATCCCGCGCGCCCTGCGCGAGGGCTCGCTGGCGCTCGGCGCGACCAAGGCCGAGACGCTGTGGAAGGTGGTGCTGCCGATGGCCAGCCCGGCGATGATGACCGGCATGATCCTCGCCGTGGCGCGCGCCGCCGGCGAGGTGGCGCCGCTGATGCTGGTCGGCGTGGTCAAGCTGGCGCCGAGCCTGCCGCTGGACGGCAACTACCCGTACCTGCACCTCGACCAGAAGATCATGCACCTGGGCTTCCACATCTACGACGTCGGCTTCCAGAGCCCCAACGTCGAGGCCGCCCGCCCGCTGGTGTACGCCACCGCGCTGCTGCTGGTGCTGGTGATCGCCCTGCTCAACCTGAGCGCGGTGTACATCCGCAACCACCTGCGCGAGAAGTACAAGGCGCTGGACCACTGACCGATTTCCGCCGCAGCCGGCGGGCCGCACGGCGGCCCGCGCTGCGCAACCGAACTGTGAGCGTAGGGAGATCCCCATGTCGCAACAACACACCCACGGCATCAACCTCGACAGCCTGGGCCGCAAGAAGCAGACCCTCGACCTGGCCAGCGAGCCGGTGGCCCTCGAGGTGCCCGGTCTCAACCTGTTCTACGGCGACAAGCAGGCGCTGTACGACGTGCAGATGAACATCCCGCGCAACCGCGTCACCGCCTTCATCGGCCCGTCGGGCTGCGGCAAGTCGACCCTGCTGCGCACCTTCAACCGCATGAACGACCTGGTCGACGGCTGCCGTGTGGAAGGCGAGATCCGCCTCGACGGCAAGGACATCTACGCCAAGGGCGTCGACGTCGCCGAGCTGCGCCGCCGCGTCGGCATGGTGTTCCAGAAGCCCAACCCGTTCCCCAAGAGCATCTACGAGAACGTGGTCTACGGCCTGCGCCTGCAGGGCATCAACCAGAAGCGCGTGCTCGACGAGACCGTGGAGTGGGCGCTGAAGAGCGCGGCGCTGTGGGACGAGGTCAAGGACCGCCTGCACGACTCGGCGCTGGGCCTCTCCGGCGGCCAGCAGCAGCGCCTGGTGATCGCCCGCACCGTGGCGGTGCAGCCGGAAGTGCTGCTGCTCGACGAACCCTGCTCGGCGCTCGACCCGATCTCCACCCTCAAGGTCGAGGAGCTGATCAACGAGCTGAAGGGCCAGTACACCATCGTCATCGTCACCCACAACATGCAGCAGGCGGCGCGCGTCTCCGACTACACCGCGTTCATGTACATGGGCAAGCTGATCGAGTTCGGCGATACCGATACCCTGTTCACCAACCCGGCGAAGAAGCAGACCGAGGACTACATCACCGGCCGCTACGGCTAGTGGCCATGGCAAATCGCGCCGGACTGCGTCGGCGACGCTTGCCGTACGGGTCGTGTACTGTCTGCGCGTCGCCTCCTTGTCCGACACGATTTTCCAAGGGCCACTCCATCCTGTTCAGGTATCCGGTTTCAGCGAGGGTTCGCACATGATCAACAAAGACGGTCTCACCCATCACATCTCCGCCCAGTTCAACGCCGAGCTGGAGGACATCCGCAGCCACCTGCTGGCCATGGGCGGCCTGGTGGAGAAGCAGGTCAGCGACGCGGTCAGCGCGCTGGTCGACGCCGACTCCGGCCTCGCCCAGCAGGTACGCGACGTCGACAACCAGATCAACCAGATGGAGCGCGACATCGACGAGGAGTGCGTGCGCATCCTCGCCCGCCGCCAGCCGGCGGCCTCCGACCTGCGCCTGATCATCAGCATCTCCAAGTCGGTGATCGACCTCGAGCGCATCGGCGACGAGGCCACCAAGATCGCCAAGCGCGCCATCGAGCTGTGCGAGGACGGCATGGCGCCCAAGGGCTACGTGGAGATCCGCCACATCGGCGAGCAGGTGCGCAAGATGGTCCAGGAGGCGCTGGACGCCTTCGCCCGCTTCGACGCCGACCTCGCCCTGTCGGTGGCGCAGTACGACAAGATCGTCGACCGCGAGTACAAGAGCGCGCTGCGCGAGCTGGCCACCTACATGATGGAAGACCCGCGCTCGATCTCCCGCGTGCTCAGCGTGATCTGGGCGCTGCGCTCGCTGGAGCGCATCGGCGACCACGCGCGCAACATCGCCGAGCTGGTGATCTACCTGGTGCGCGGCACCGACGTGCGCCACACCGGGCTGGCCAAGCAGGGACCGGCCGACCAGGCCTGAACGCCGCCGGCCTGATCCAGATCAGGCCGGCGCGAATCCGTTCGCGGCAGCGCCGAACGCGTCTCACCCGGACGCCGGCCGGGCTGGTAGGCTTGCCCGGTCTTCCGCCCTGCTGACAGCGTGCCATCATGTCCGTCCGCTCCCTCCTGCTCGGTTTCCTGCTCGTCGGCCTGGCCGCCCCGGCCGGCGCGCTGACCATCTACAAGCATGTCGACGCCAACGGCGTGGTCACCTACAGCGACCAGGCCCGCCCCGGCGCGCAGGTGTTCCAGCTGCAGCCCGGCGGCCGGCGCGCGCCCGGCGCGGCGCCGCGCGCCGA
>NZ_SSTC01000003.1 GCF_004801855.1 Pseudomonas sp. A-1
CGCGCCCGCGCGGCGCGGCCGCGGCCAGCTGCGGTGCACGCGCCTCGGCGCGGGCCGACGCTTCGCGCCGGCTGTCCGGGGGCATCCGGACATCGGGGGTCAGGCTGGGAAGTTCGTCCAGCTCGTCGAGGGCATCGTTACGCATACCGGCACAACCTGTGGGGAAAGGGAAATCGGCTCGCCCATTATACGGCGCCCCGGCAGCCACCGGCTGACGCTCGCTTACGGTGCATGTTGCACCGCAACGAAGCTTGTCCGGCCCGGCCGGCGGCGGCAAAGCGCAGAGTTGCGCTCGGGAATTCTGGTATGGGGCTTGCTTGATCCCGGGAAACCCCGGACCGCGTCAAGGAGACCCCCATGGAACTGAACAAGGCCACCCTCGATTGCATGCAGAAGCTGCGCCGCCGCCTGCGCGAGGAACTGGGGACCGACATCCACCTCAGCCAGAGCGACGTGATCAGCGCCCTGCTCGCCGCCTGCGAGCGCAGCGACTCGATGGAAACCCGCCGCCTCGGCGCGCAGCTGGCCGAACTGGCCGGCACGCCGGAAGGCGAGGAAGCGGCCCGCAAGCGTCCGCTGTACCGTGGCCAGATTCCGACGCCGGAAGCCGACGCACCGGGCCCGACCGAGGAGCGCCAGGTGCGCATCTACCGCGGCCAGCGCATCTACGTCTGACCCCCGGCGCCTCAGGCGCCCGGCAGGGCCACCAGCCAGCGCCGCGCCGTGCGCTCGACATGGCGGGTGAGGCTGTCCAGGCGCTCGCCGCCCAGACGCCAACTGTGCCAGTACAGCGGCACGTCGACCGGCCGCTCCGGCAGCACCTCCCGCAAGCGTCCGCTGGCCAGCTGTTCGGCCACCTGCAGCTCGGGGATCAGCCCCCAGCCGAGCCCCGCCTCGGCCATGCGCACGAAGCCTTCCGACGACGGGCACAGATGGTGGAGGAAGCCGCCCTCCACGCCGAGTGCGGCCAGGAAGCGGTGCTGCAGACGGTCGTCCGGGCCGAAGACGATGGCCGGCACCCGCGCCAGCCGCTCGCCGCTGACCCCGCCGGCCAGATGACGGGCGATGAACGCCGGGCTGGCCATCGCCCGGTAGCGCATCGCCCCCAGCGCCAGGGCGCGCGCGCCGGCCACCGGCCGGGGGCTGGAACACAGGCAGGCGGCCACCTCGCCGGCGCGCATGCGCTTGAGGCCCACCGCCTGGTCCTCCACCAGCAGGTCGAGGAGCACGCCGGACTCGCTGCAGTAGTCGCTGACCGCCTCCGCCCACCAGGTCGCCAGACTGTCGGCGCTCAGCGCCACGCGCAGGCGCTCCGCCCCGCCCTCCTCGTCCAGCGCCGGCACCAGCTGCTGCAGGTCGCCCTCGAGCAGGCGCACCTGCTGCACGTGGTTGAGCAGCCGCTGGCCCAGCTCGGTCGGCTGCGGCGGCGTGCTGCGCACCAGCACCGGCTGGCCGAGGCGCATCTCCAGCAGCTTGATGCGCTGCGACACCGCCGACTGCGACAGCCCCAGACGCTGCGCGGCGCGCTCGAAGCCGGCCTGCTCCACCACGGTGGCCAGGGCAGCGAGCAGCTTGTAGTCGAACATATCGATTTACCTAATGCCTGATCAGCAGTATTCGTTTCTCTTATACATCCGCGCTGCCTAGAGTGGCCACATCCTTGTCTACCCTGGCGGAGTTCCCGAGATGTGGCAGAGTTACAGCAACGGCCTGCTGGTCACGGCCGGCCTGATCGTGGCCATCGGCGCGCAGAACGCCTTCGTCCTCGCCCAGAGCCTGCGCCGCGAGCACCACCTGACGGTGGCCGCGCTCTGCGTGCTGTGCGACGCCCTGCTGATCACCGCCGGGGTGTTCGGCCTGGCCAGCCTGCTGGCACAGAGCCCGCTGCTGCTGGCCGTCGCCCGCTGGGGCGGCATCGCCTTCCTGCTTTGGTACGCCAGCCAGGCGCTGCGCCGCGCCTGGACCAGCCAGGGCCTGGCCGGCGCCGGCGACGCCCTGCCGCGCTCGCGCCGCGCGGTGCTGCTCGCCGCCCTCGCCGTGACCCTGCTCAACCCGCACGTCTACCTCGACACCGTGCTGCTGATCGGCTCGCTCGGCGCCCAGCAGGCAGTCCCCGGCGCCTACGCCCTCGGCGCCGCCAGCGCCTCGCTGCTGTGGTTCGCCACCCTCGCCCTCGGCGCCGCCCGCCTGGCGCCCTGGCTGGCGCGACCGACCACCTGGCGGCTGATCGACCTCGGCGTGGCGAGCATGATGCTGGCGATGGCGGTGCAGCTGGCGCGGCCGCTCTGGGCCGCATAACCCCACGGCTGCTGCGTGGATAAGGCAGGGGGTGGGTGCTATGATTCGGGGCCGACGGCGCGCCATAGCGCTGCGGCAGCTCCGCTGCAGGGGAGCTGCCAGACCGGCCCACGAGCCGGGTCGCGCGCACCTTGCGCTCGCACATACCTGATGATGATAGGGAGAGAAACCATGGCTTTCGAACTGCCGCCGCTGCCTTACGAGAAGAACGCCCTCGAGCCGCACATTTCCGCCGAGACCCTGGAATACCACTACGGCAAGCACCACAACACCTACGTGGTCAACCTGAACAACCTGATCCCGGGTACCGAATTCGAAGGCAAGACCCTGGAAGAGATCGTCAAGACCTCCACCGGTGGCATCTTCAACAACGCGGCCCAGGTGTGGAACCACACCTTCTACTGGAACGGCCTGAAGCCCAACGGCGGTGGCCAGCCCACCGGCGCCCTGGCCGACGCCATCAACGCCACCTTCGGCTCCTTCGACAACTTCAAGGCCGAGTTCACCAAGGTCGCCATCGGCACCTTCGGTTCCGGCTGGGCCTGGCTGGTGAAGAAGGCCGACGGCTCCCTGGCCCTGGCCAGCACCATCGGCGCCGGCTGCCCGCTGACCAGCGGCGACACCCCGCTGCTGACCTGCGACGTCTGGGAACACGCCTACTACATCGACTACCGCAACCTGCGTCCGAAGTACGTCGAGGCGTTCTGGAACCTGGTCAACTGGGACTTCGTGGCCGCCAACTACGCCGCCTGAGTCGCCTGACCATCACGCAGAAGCCCGGCCCCGGCCGGGCTTCTGCGTTTTTGCCCGGCACGCCGCCGGCCCCGCCCCCTTTGACGCTCGCGCGGCAAATCCGAATACTCTGTGCGGCTTCGCGCAACCGGAAGCGCCAAACAAGGAAACGTCCTCCCGTGCCGCCAGACGTCCAGAAGAGCCTCTCGCAGCGCCTGCTCGGCTTCATCCTGCTGGCGGCAGTCGCGCTCGGCCTGCTGTTCAGCAGCGCGCAGATCGCCCACGACCTGCAGCTGAGCCGCCAGGCCATCCGCACCGAGGGCCGGCAACTGCTCGGCATGTTCCGCGAGGGCGCGGCCCTGGCCAGCTTCCGCGAGGATCGCCGCCTCGCCGAACAGCTGGTGGCCGGCCTGCTGCAACACCCGGGCGTGCTGCGCGCCAGCCTGCGCGACGGACATGGCACCCCGCTGGCCGGCGACCAGCGCACCCAGCCGGCACCTGCCGCGCCCGGCTTAGCCGCGGAGCTGTTCGGCCCGCCGCAGCCCTTCAGCCTGCGCCTGCATTGCCCGACGCTCAGGCAGGAGTCCTGCGGCGAGCTGACCCTCACCCTCGACAGCAGCCACCTGGCCGAGCGCTTCGTCGCCGGCGTGCGCTTCCAGCTCGCCAGCAGCCTGGTGTTCATCCTGCTGTTGGGCCTGGCGCTGTTCTGGCTGTGCCGCCGCCAGCTGACCCTGCCGCTGGCGCGCCTGCTCGGCAACCTGACGCGCATTGACCCGGAGCGCCCGGGCGAGCACCAGCTGCCGCCGCTGCGCGGCCACGAACGCGACGAACTCGGCCAGTGGGTCGCGCGCGCCAACCAGCTGCTCGCCGCCATCGCCCACCACCAGAGCCGGCGCCGCGAGGCGGAGAGCAACCTGCAGCGCATGAGCCAGTTCGACCAGCTCACCGGCCTGCCCGGCCGGCCGCTGCTGCAGCAGCAGCTCGGCCGCCTGCTGCGCGAGGCCAATCGCAGCCAGGGACGCGTAGCGGTGCTGTGCCTGGGGCTCGACGACTTCAACAGCCTCAACGAGAAATACGGCTACCAGGCCGGCGACCGCCTGCTGGTCACCGTCGCCGAGCGCCTGCGCGCCCTCGACAGCCGGCTGGCCGGCCTGGCGCGCCTGGGCGGCGACCAGTTCGCCCTGGTGCAGATCGCCTTCCAGCACGGCTACGAGGTCGCCGAACTGGCCCAGCAGGTGCTCGATGCGCTGTCCAGCCCGCAGACCATCGGCGACCAGCAGATCCGTCTCGGCGCCACCATCGGCATCACCCTGTATCCCGATGACGGCGACGACGGCGAGCGCCTGCTGCAGCGCGCCGAGCAGACCCTGACCCTGGCCAAGCAGGGCAACCGCCAGCGCTACCAGTTCTTCATCGCCAGCCTCGACCGCGAGATCCGCCGACGCCGCCAGCTCGAGCAGGACCTGCGCCAGGCCCTGCACAGCGAGCAGCTGGAGCTGTACTACCAGCCGCAGGTCGCCGGGGCCGCGCAGCGGGTGGTCGGCGTCGAGGCGCTGCTGCGCTGGCGCCATCCGCAGCTGGGCTTCGTGCCACCGGACCAGTTCATCCCGCTGGCCGAGCAGAGCGGGCTGATCCTCGAGATCGGCGACTGGGTGCTGGAGCGGGCCTGCCGCCAGTTGCGCGATTGGCACGCCCAGGGCCTGGAAGGGCTGCGCATGGCGATCAACCTGTCCACCGCGCAGCTGCGCAGCGAGAAACTGCCGCGCCAGGTGCTCGGCCTGATCCAGCGCTACGGCCTGCAGCCCTACAGCCTCGAGCTGGAAGTGACCGAGACCGGGCTGATGACCAACGTCGCCCAGGCCGCCCAGCAGCTCAACAGCCTGCGCCTGGCCAAGGTGCTGCTGGCGGTCGACGACTTCGGCACCGGCTACTCGTCGCTGAGCTACCTGAAGAGCCTGCCGCTGGACAAGATCAAGATCGACCGCAGCTTCGTGCGCGACCTGCCACGCAACCAGGACGACGCCATCATCGCCCATGCCATCATCCAGCTGGCGCACAACCTGGACATGCAGGTGATCGCCGAGGGCGTGGAAACCGCGGAGCAGGAGGCCTACCTGCTCGCACACGGCTGCGACGAGGGCCAGGGCTACCTGTACTGCCGGCCGCTGCCGGCCTTCGAGGTGACCCAGTACCTGAGCAACGCCCTGCGCCGCGCGGCCCAGGGGACAGCCGGCCGGCCGCTGGGCCGCCTGGGCTGAACGACCTCAGCCGCCCTGGCGCAGCAGCCAGGTCACGGCCAGCGCCCCGCCCAGGCAGAGCAGCGCGCCGCCCAGCGCCTGCCAGCGGAAGGTGCGCGCCAGCTCGTCCTCGCCCCTGCAGGACAGCAGGAACGGCAGGCCCTCCGGCGGGCGGCGCAGGTGGTTCTGCTCCGGCGCCCGGCTGGCCTGGGCGTGGCGATCCTCCGCCTCCAGCTGCGCGGCCAGGCGCACCAGGCGCCACTCCTGCTCGCTGAGCCGGCCGTCGCCATCGCGATCGAAGCGCCCCAGCAGGCCCTGGAAATCCTGCTTCCACTCGCGCACCAGCGCCGCCTGGGCCGCGGCCAGGTCGAGTCCCTGGCGCCCGCCGCCGCTGGTGCGGAACTCGCCGAGGGCGTACAGCGGATCGCCGGCGTGCAGGCGCTCCTCGACATAACGATAGCGCCGCCCCATGTTCAGCAGGCTGCCGAGCAGGCCGTGCGCCGGGGCGTGGCGCGGGTGGCGCTGGTCGCCGTGCCATACCTGGCGGTGCAGCGGCCGCACCTCGGCGCCGAGCGGATTGATCAGGCACTGCCCAGAAGCATCCTCGAGGGCCAGCCAGCCCTCGCTGCTGGCCGACTCCACCACCCGCCAGGACTTGTGCTTGCCGTTCTCGCGATACTCCTCGATGCGATAGCGCCACCAGCGGCACGGCATGCCGGTCAGCGGGGCCACGAGCGGCTCGCCCGGGCCGTCGCGCAGCACGCCGTACAGCTCGACGTAGCCCTGCGCCGCCGAGCGGATCCGCGAGGTCGGCATGTCCTCCAGCAGGCGCGCCTGGCCGAGGCGGCGCAGGCACCACCAGCCACCGCCGACGCTGGCCGCGCCGGCCATGCCGAGGGCCAGCAGTTGGCCCGGATCGACGGCCATCAGCCGAACAGCTGCCTGAGGTCGACGTCGGCCTTCTCCGCCTCGCTGAACTGCAGCAGCTCGGCGGCCCCGAAGCCGAACAGGCGGGCGACCAGCACGTCGGGGAACTGCTCGATGCGCACGTTGTTGAGGTTGACCGACTCGTTGTACAGCTCGCGGCGGTCGGCGATGCCGTTCTCCAGCCCGGTGATGCGCTGCTGCAGGTGCTGGAAGCTCTCGTTGGCCTTGAGCTGCGGGTAGCTCTCGGCGAGCGCGAACAGCTGGCCGAGGCCGGCGCGCAGACCGCTCTCGGCACGGCCGAGGGCGGCGACGTCGCCCTGCTCGCGCGCCGCTGCCACCGCGCTGCGCGCGGCGATCACCGCCTCCAGGGTATTGCGCTCGTGCTGCATGTACTGCCGGCAGGTCTCCACCAGCTTGGGCAACTCCTCGTGGCGCTGGCGCAGCAGCACGTCGATGTTCGACCAGGCCTTGCCCACCCCGTGCTTGAGGCGCACCAGGGCGTTGTAGATCTGCACGGCGTAGCCGGCCAGCAGGACGATGACCACCAGAATGGCGACGGTACTCGGACTCATGCGCGGGACTCCCTGTGAAGTGGCCGCCAGTATAACGGGAGCCCGCCGGGCACGGCGCGCGGCGCCGCACAGCCGCGCGGCATCGCCCGACGGCGCACGACAGCCCTTCCCATCGATGCGAATATTTCGCATTATGTTTCGAAACCATCTCTCAGCTGCCACCCGCTGCCCACACAAGGATCGCCCCATGCCCCGTTTCCCCCTGGTCGCCACCAGCCTGCTCGCCCTGTCCATCGCCCTCGCCGGCTGCGGCGAGGACAAGAAAGTCGAGGCGCCGGCGCAGAGCGCCGCCCCGACCGCTGCCCCGCAGGTGTCGGCCGCCGCACCGGCCGCGAATGTTGACCCGGCCGCGGCCAAGGCGGTGGTCGGCCACTACGCCGAGCTGGCCTCCGCGGTGTTCAGCGACGCCCTCGGCACTGCCAAGGCCCTGCAGCAGGCGGTCGACGCCCTGCTCACCACCCCGAACGAGGCCACCCTCAAGGCGGCCCGCGAGGCCTGGCTGGCCGCGCGCACGCCCTACATGCAGAGCGAGGTGTTCCGCTTCGGCAACCCGGTGGTCGACGACTGGGAAGGCCAGCTCAACGCCTGGCCGCTGGACGAGGGCCTGATCGACTACGTGGCCAAGGACTACCAGCACGCCCTCGGCAACCCCGGCGCCACCGCCAACCTCATCGCCAACCCCGAAATCCAGGTCGGCGAGGACAAGCTCGACGCCAGCACCATCACCGGCGAGCTGCTGGCCAGCCTCAACGAACTGGGCGGCTCGGAAGCCAACGTCGCCACCGGCTACCACGCCATCGAGTTCCTGCTCTGGGGCCAGGACCTCAACGGCAGCCAGCCGGGTGCCGGCAACCGCCCGGCCAGCGACTACCTGGTCGGCGAAGGCGCCACCGGCGGCCACAACGAGCGCCGCCGCGAGTACCTCAAGGCCGCCACCGCCCTGCTGGTCAGCGACCTCGAATACATGGCCGGCCAGTGGCAGGCCGGCGTGGCCGACAACTACCGCGCCAGGCTGGAGGCCGAGCCGGCCGACAACGGCCTGCGCAAGATGCTGTTCGGCATGGGCAGCCTGTCGCTGGGCGAGCTGGCCGGCGAGCGCATGAAGGTGGCGCTGGAGGCCAACTCCACCGAGGACGAGCACGACTGCTTCAGCGACAACACCCACAACTCGCACTTCTTCAACGCCCTGGGCATCCGCAACGTCTACCTCGGCGAGTACCGCCGCGTCGACGGCAGCCTGCTGGGCGGCCCGAGCCTGTCCTCGCTGGTGGCCCAGGCCGACGCCGCGGCCGACAGCGCGCTGAAGGCCGACCTGGACGCCACCCAGGCCGCCCTGCAGAAGCTGGTGGACAGCGCCGAGAAGGACGGCGTGCACTTCGACCAGCTGATCGCCGCCGACAACACCGCCGGCCAGCAGATCATCCGCGACGGCATCGCCGCGCTGGTCAAGCAGACCGCCAGCATCGAGCAGGCCGCCGGCAAGCTGGGCATCAGCGACCTCAACCCGGATACCGCCGACCACCAGTTCTGAGCCGCCTCCGGCGGGAGCGCGGGCCTCAGGCCCCGGCTCCCGCCGCCTCCTGCCACGGTAGCGGCGCGGCAGCCCCCGACGGCCGAGCCCTGGCGCCCGCCAGGCTGCCGGGCAAATGAAAAAAACTCTTATTTGCACCGAAACGCGCTGTTACACTATCGCACCGTTCGGCCCCCCGGGAGTTTCACCGCCATGCCCGTCCTGCCTGTCCTGCGCCCCCTCGGCGCACTGGCCCTGAGCCTGCTGCTGGCCGGCTGCGAGCAACCCGAGACGCCACGCTTCAGCGCCGCCGAACCCGGCGAGGCGCTGTCCGGCGGCGCCGCCACGGTCCGCAAGGCCGACCAGAACGCCTTCTCGCTGCCCTCGGCCAACCTCTCGCCCAGCCGCCGCCTGGACTTCAGCGTCGGCAACAGCTTCTTCCGCAACCCCTGGGTGATCGCCCCGGCCTCCACCGACGCCCGCGACGGCCTCGGCCCGCTGTTCAACACCAACGCCTGCCAGAACTGCCACATCAAGGACGGCCGCGGCCATCCGCCGGGCAGCGCCGCGGACAACGCGGTGTCCAGCCTGGTGCGCCTGTCGATCCCCGCCCAGCCTGGCCAGGAGGCCCTGCTCGAGCGCCAGGGGCTGATCCCCGAGCCGGCCTACGGCGGCCAGCTGCAGGACACCGCCATCCCCGGCGCAACCCCGGAAGGCCGGGTGCGAGTGCGCTACTCGACCGAGCTGGTCACCCTCGGCGACGGCAGCCGTGTCGAGCTGCAGCGTCCCGAGCTGCAGCTCAGCCAGCTCGGCTACGGCGCGCTGCATCCCGACACCCTGTTCTCCCTGCGCGTGGCGCCGCCGATGATCGGCCTGGGCCTGCTCGAGGCGATCCCCGAGGCGGCGATCCTCGCCAATGCCGATCCCGACGATCGCGACGGCGACGGCATTTCCGGCCGGCCCAACCGGGTCTGGGACCATGCCAGCCAGACCACCCGCCTCGGCCGCTTCGGCTGGAAGGCCGGCCAGCCGTCGCTCAACCAGCAGAACGCCGACGCCTTCTTCAACGACATGGGCCTGTCCACCCCGCTGCTCGCCGGCAGCAGCTGCACCGAGAGCCAGCTGGACTGCCGGGCGCTGCCCGACGGCGGCACACCGGAAGTCAGCGCGCACATCCTCGCCCAGGTGCTGTTCTATACCCGCAACCTCGCGGTGCCGGCGCGGCGCCAGGTCGACGACCCGCAGGTGCTCGCCGGCAAGGGCCTGTTCCACCAGGCCGGCTGCCAGGCCTGCCACACGCCGAGTTTCACCACTGCGGCGGACGCCGCCGAGCCGGAGCTGGCCGGCCAGCTGATCCGCCCCTACAGCGACCTGCTGCTGCATGACATGGGCGACGGTCTGGCGGACAATCGCCCCGAATTCCAGGCCAGCGGCCGCGAATGGCGCACCCCGCCGCTGTGGGGCATCGGCCTCACCGAGACGGTCAACGGCCACACCCGCTTCCTCCACGACGGCCGCGCGCGCAACCTGCTGGAGGCCATCCTCTGGCACGGCGGCGAGGCCGAAGGCGCCCGCCAGGCGGTGATCGCCTTCGACGCCAGCCAGCGCGCCGCCCTGCTGGCCTTCCTCAATTCCCTCTAAGGAGCAATCGATGCTGCGCCCCGCCCTGCTCTCCCTGTCCCTGCTGGCCCTGCTGGCCGGCTGCTCGAACGGCGAGCCGCCCAAGCCGAAGGCCGAGCCCTTCGCCGCCGCCAGCGCCGCGCTCACCGACGGCGTGCTGCTGCCCGCCTACACCCGCTGGACCGACAGCGACCGCCAGCTGGCCGACAGCGCCCGCGCCTTCTGCGCCGGCGAGCAGGACCTGGCCGCCGCCCGCCAGGCCTACCTCACCGCCCACGGCGCCTGGGCCGCCCTGCAGCCGCTGGCCGTCGGCCCGCTCGGCGAGGGCAACCTGGCCTGGCAGGTGCAGTTCTGGCCGGACAAGAAGAACCTGGTGGCCCGCCAGGTCGAAGCCCTGCTCGACAAGACCCCGCAGCTCAGGCAGGCCGAGCTGGAGAAGGCCAGCGTGGTGGTGCAGGGGCTGAGCGCCTACGAATACCTGCTGTTCGACCAGGGCATCGACCTCGCCGACCTCGAGCAGAAGCGCCGCTACTGCCCGCTGCTGCTGGCCATCGGCAGCCACCAGCAGGCCCTCTCGGCCCAGGTGCTGGGTAGCTGGCTGGGCGAACAGGGGCTGGCCGCGCAGCTCAAGAGCTTCCCCAACACCCGCTACGCCGAGGGCCGCGAGGCCGTCGCCGAGCTGCTGCGCGCCCAGGTCGGCGCCCTCGACGGCCTCAAGCGCAAGCTCAACACCCCGCTGCCGCTCGGCGGCAAGCCGCCGCAGCCCTACCAGGCCGAAGCCTGGCGCAGCGGCGCCTCGCTGGCGCTGATCGACGCCAGCCTGGCCAGCGCCGAGAGCCTGTGGCGCGAAGGCGTGCGCGGCCTGCTGGGCAAGGAGCAGGCAGACCTGGCCACCCGCATCGACGCCGCCTACCACGAGACCCGCCAGCGCATCGCCGCCCTCGGCCAGCCGCTCGGCGTACTGCTCGCCGACGAGGCCGGCCGCGCCAGCCTCGGCCAGCTGTACGACAGCCTCGGCACCCTGCACCGTCTGCACGAGGCCGAGCTGGCCAAGGCGCTGGGCATCCAGCTGGGCTTCAACGCCCACGACGGCGACTGAGCATGCACAGACGCACCTTCCTCGGCCTCGGCGGCGCCCTGCTCGCCGCCTCCGCCCTCGGCGGCTGGACCCTCGGCCGCGGCGCCGGCCAGGCGCCGCTGCTGCTGTCGGCGCGCAACGACGCCGACGGCCGCCACTACGCGGTCGGCTACCGCCTCGACGGCAGCCGCCAGTTCGCCACCCCGGTCGCCGAGCGCTGCCACGACGTGGTACCGCACCCGGCGCTGCCGCTGGCGCTGTTCGTCGGCCGCCGGCCGAGCCGCGACAGCTACCTGATCGACACCCGCGACGGCCGTCTGCTGCAGACCGTGGCCACGCCGTCCGACCGGCACTTCCAGGGCCATGCGGTGTTCCACCGCAGCGGACAGTGGCTGTACAGCACCGAGAACGACACCGGCGAGCCGGGGCGCGGGGTGGTCGGCGTCTGGCGTCTGGACGGCCAGCGCCTGGTGCGCCACGGCGAACTGTCGAGCCACGGCGTCGGCCCGCACCAGCTGCTGTGGCTGCCCGACGGCGAGACCCTGGTGGTGGCCAACGGCGGCATCCGCACCGAGGCCGACAGCCGCGCGGCGATGAACCTCGACGCCATGGAGCCGAGCCTGGTGCTGCTGCGCCGCGACGGCACGCTGCTCAGCAAGGAGCAGCTGCCCGAGTCGATGAACAGCGTGCGCCACCTGGCGGTGGCCAGCGACGGCACCGTGGTCAGCGGCCAGCAGTACGAGGGCGACCCGGGCGACGCCGTGCCGCTGGTGGCGATCAAGCGTCCCGGCCAGGCCTTCCAGGCGTTCCCGCTCGGCGAGGCGCAGCGCCTGGCGATGCACCAGTACACCGCCAGCGTGGCGATCCACAGCGGCCTGCGCCTCTTGGCGATCACCGCGCCGCGCGGCAACCGGGTGTTCATCTGGGATCTGGACAGCGCCGAACTGCGCCTGGATGCGCCGCTGCCCGACTGCGCCGGCGTCGCCGCCTGCGCCGAGGGCTTCGTGGTCAGCTCAGGGCAGGGCCGCTGCCGCCTGTACGACTGCCGCCAGGCGGACATCGCCATGCAGGCACTGCAGCTGCCGGCCGGGCTGTGGGACAACCACCTGCGCCTGGCCTGAGCCAGGGCGCGGGTTGCCCACCGCCCAGCCCGGGCCGCCCGGCCGATTCAGCCGCGCATGCCCTGCACGATCTGGTAGAGCATCAGCAGCCCCTGCGGATCGGTACTGCTCCGTGCCCGCTGTCGCTCGCTCGGAATGCTGTGGGCGAGCGGCTGCTGGGCCAGCTGGCTGCTGCGGATCACTGTCACGCCCGGATTCCACCAGCTGGCCGCGGCCTGCGCGACCACTCCGAACGCCGCCACCAGGAAAAGGCCGCGAACCACATACGGTTTCATCTTGGTCACCTCCTGACATCCTCACCGGAGATACACAGATAACCGTAGCCGAGGCCATTCCCCTCCCGGATCAGCTGCGACGAATGGCGGCCGGTCATGGCAGCGGCCGGCGCCAGGCGAAGCGATAGGCCTTGGCCGGCTGCGAGCTCCGGCACTGGCCGTTGTCCGCCGCGGCACCCACCAGGTACCAGACCTCCCGCGAGGTCTCGCCCAGCTGGCGGGCCTGCTCCGGATCGAAGCAGCGCGCCAGCTCCGTGGAGGGAATCAGCGCGAAGGCCTGCGGATGGCCGCGCAGCCACTCGGCCGCCCGATCCACCGACTCCGGCCGGGCGAAGCCGAAATGCACGATCGGCTGGCGCGCATACAGCCAGTGGCCCTCGCGCCAGGTGGTCAGCACCAGATCGGCGCCGCCGCTCAGCTCGGCCGCCTGGGCCATGATCGCGTCGTGGGGATTGGCGCCCTCCTTGAGCGGCTCGATCCAGCCGCGGGCGAACCACAGGGCGAACCACACCAGCGCGAGGCCGACGAAGACCTGGCGCCCACGCGGCCGCCGGGCGAACCAGCGGCGCAGCAGCCAGGGCACCAGCGGGGCGACCAGCAGCACCAGCCCCGGCAGCGCCGGATAGATGTACAGCTTGCGCTTGCCGCTGCTCAGCGAGAAGAACAGCAGGACCAGCACCACCCAGCCGAGCAGCACCAGCACCCGGCCGTCGCGCTTGGCCAGCTGGCGGCGCCAGGCCGGCACCAGCCACGGCAGGGCGAGGAACATCGGCAGCCAGTACTTGGGAATCACCTCGGCGAAGAAGTACCAGAACGGCTCGCGGTGGTGCCAGGCGTCGGCGTAGCGCTTGGCGGTCTGCTTGAGGAGGATCTCCTGCACATAGGCGACGCTCTCGGCATTGCCCTGCAGCGCGACCATCACCAGCAGCGGCAGCAGCCAGACCGCGATGGCCGCCAGCATCGCTGCCAGGCCCAGCCACCAGCGCCGCCCCTGTCCCGGCATCGCCACCACGCCCGTCCAGCCCCGGCGCGCGGCGTAGAAATAGGGGATCAGCAGCAGGATCGGCAGGAAGCCGACGCCCTTGCTGATGATGCCGAACCCCATCGCCGCGCAGCCCAGGTAGAACCAGCCCCAGGCCGGCCCCAGCAGCAGGTGGCGGAGCAGGCCGTAGACGCCGAGGATGATCCACAGGCAGAGGAAGCCGTCGATCTGCCCGGCGCGCAGGATGCTGTGGGTCTGGTAGGTGGCGAGGAACAGCAGCGCGGCGATCACGCCGATGCGCGGATTCCACAGCCGCCGCCCCAGGTCGTACAGGCACAGGGTGGCCACCGCGCCGGCCAGCAGCGCCGGCAGGAACAGCGCCAGGATGGGCGCATCGGTGAGCCGGACGAACAGCGCCACCGCCCACATGAACAGCGGCGGCTTGTCCGGATAGATTTCCGCCGCGCGGTGCGGGATGAACCAGGAACCGCTCTGCAGCATCTCCATGGCGACGCCGAGGAAGCGCTCCTCGTCGACATTGAGCGGCTGGCGCAGGCCCAGACCGGCGCCGAGCATGAGCAGCGCCAGGGCCAGCAGCCACAGCGGGGCGCGCCGCGGCGAGATCGGCAGACGCATCGGCTCAGTCCCCCTTTTCCTTGTCCTTGTGCCGCGCGATCAGCTGCAGGTTGCGCAGGTAGACGACGAAGCCGAACGACTGGCCGAGGATGAACACCGGGTCCTCGCGGTAGATGGCATAGGCCAGCAACAGCGCGCTGCCGACGATGCTCAGGTACCAGAAACCGACCGGAATGATGCTGCGCTTCTTGTACTCGCTGTACAGCCACTGCAGGGCGAAGCGGCCGGTGAAGGCCAGCTGGCCGGCGAAGCCGACCACCAGCCAGAGAGTCTCACGCCCCATGTCAGCCCTCGACCTCGTGCGCCGCCAGATCCAGGCGGGTGCGCCGGATCAGCCACCACACGCCGAACAGGTCGAGGATGCCGACCAGCGCGCGATCCAGGTTGCCGTACTTGGAGACGCCGGCGCCGCGCGGACGGTGATTGACCGGATGGACGATCATCCGCCCGTTGTGGCGCTTGATCAGCGCCGGGATGAAGCGGTGCATGTGGTCGAAATAGGGCAGCTGCAGGAAGGCGGCGCGCTCGATCACCTTGATGCCGCAGCCGGTGTCCGGCGTCTCGTCGCGCAGCAGGCGGCTGCGCAGGCGGTTGGCGAAGCGCGAGGCCCAGCGCTTGCTGGCGGTGTCGCGGCGGTTGACGCGGTGGCCGGCGACCAGCTTGACCGCATCGGCATGCCCCTCGGTGCCGCGCACCAGCGCCAGCATGCCGGGCAGGTCGGCCGGATCGTTCTGCCCGTCGCCGTCGAGGGTGGCCAGCCACTGGCCGCGGGCGACCTGGGCGGCGTGGTAGATCGAGGTGCTCTGCCCCAGCGAGTGGGTGTGGCTGAGGATGCGCAGCTGGTCGAAGCCCTCGCGCTTGAGCGCGCGCAGGGCGGCGGCGGTGCTGTCGGTGCTGCCGTCGTCCACCACGATCACCTCGTAGGCTTCGTCGGCCAGCGCGGCGCGCACCTCGCCGAGCAGGCTCGGCAGGTTGTCGGCCTCGTTCTTGGCCGGGATCACCACGGAAACGTAGATGTCGCCGGACGCGGCGGTGCCGGCCGGGTTGGAAATGGTCTGTTGGGTCATTGTTATACCGCGTAGTAATCCCGATACCAGTTGACGAAGTGGCTCACGCCGCTCTGCAGCGTGGTTGCCGGACGGAAGTCGATCAGTTCGGCCAGCTCGTCGACATCCGCCCAGGTGCGCAGCACGTCGCCGGGCTGCAGGGGCAGGAAGTTCTTCTGCGCCTCGACGCCGAGGGCGGCCTCGAGACACTCGACGAAGTCGAGCAGGCGCACCGGCTCGCCGCGGCCGATGTTGTACACCTTGCTCGGCACCGCGCCGGCCGGCGGCAGGGCCTGCAGGCGCAGGATGCCCTCGACGATGTCGTCGATGTAGGTGAAGTCGCGCGACATCTGCCCGTCGTTGTAGATGTCGATGGGCCGACCATGGAGGATGGCGTCGGTGAACTTGAACAGCGCCATGTCCGGGCGGCCCCAGGGGCCGTAGACGGTGAAGAAGCGCAGGCCGGTGGCGCGCACGCCGTACAGGTGCGCGTAGGTGAAGGCCATCAGCTCGTTGGCGCGCTTGCTGGCGGCATACAGCGAGGCCGGCTGCTCCACCGGATCCCGGGTGGCGAACGGCAGCTTGTCGTTGAGGCCGTACACCGAACTGCTCGAGGCGTAGAGCAGGTGCTCGACCGGAAAATGCCGGCAGGCCTCGAGGATGTTCAGGTAGCCGCTCAGGTTGGACTCGACGTAGACCTCCGGATGGTCCACCGAATAGCGCACCCCGGCCTGCGCCGCCAGGTGGATGACGCGCTGGAAGCGCTGTGCCTCGAACAGCGCCAGCAGCCCCGCCTTGTCGACGATGTCCAGCCGCTGGAAGCTGAAGCCGGGCAGCTCCGCCAGGCGGGCGAGGCGCGCTTCCTTGAGCGCCACGCTGTAGTAGTCGTTGAGATTGTCGATGCCGACCACTTCGTGGCCTTCGGCGCACAGCCGGCGGGCGACATGGAAGCCGATGAACCCGGCGGCTCCGGTGACCAGGAACTTCATGCCGCCCCCTCGACGCTGCAGCCGCGGCCGATGCCGTAGTAGGTGATGCCGGCAGCCGCCAGGGTGGCCGGCTCGAACAGGTTGCGGCCGTCGAAGATCACCCGGTCGGCGAGCTTGGCCTTGACCAGTTCCTCGTCCAGCACGCGGAAGTCCTGCCACTCGGTGACGATCAGCAGCGCATCGGCGCCCTCCAGCGCTTCCTCCTTGCTGGCGGTCAGCCGCAGGTCGTCACGCGCGCCGAACAGGCGCCGCGCCTCGTCCATCGCCTCGGGATCGAAGGCCTGTACCTGCGCGCCGGCCTGCCACAGCGCGGCGAGCAGCTCGCGGCTGGGGGCATCGCGCATGTCGTCGGTGTTGGGCTTGAACGCCAGGCCCCACAGGGCGAAGGTCCTGCCGCGCAGGTTGCCGCCGTAGTGGGCGCTGACCTTCTCGAACAGCCGCTGCTTCTGCGCGGCGTTGACCGCCTCGACCGCCTGCAGCAGGCGCGGCTGGTAACCCAGGCCCTGGGCGATCTGCTGCAGGGCCTGGATGTCCTTGGGGAAGCACGAGCCGCCGAAGCCGCAGCCGGCGTAGATGAAGTCGTAGCCGATGCGCGAGTCCGAGCCGATGCCGCGGCGCACCATCTCGATGTCGGCGCCCAGGCGTTCGGCCAGGTTGGCGATCTCGTTGATGAAGGAGATCTTGGTCGCCAGCATGCAGTTGGCGGCGTACTTGGTCAGCTCGGCGCTGCGTGCGTCCATGACCATGATCTTCTCGTGGTTGCGGCTGAACGGCTGGTACAGCTCGCGCAGCACGGCGACCAGCTCGGGGCTGTCGGTGCCGATGATGATCCGCTCCGGACGCATGCAGTCGTCCACCGCGCAGCCTTCCTTGAGGAACTCGGGATTGGAGGCGACCCGGAAGTCATCGGCCCACGGCTTGCCCGCCGCGGCCTCGCGCAGGTGCGCGGCGATGCGGTCGACGGTGCCCACCGGCGAGGTGGACTTGTTGACGATCAGCTTGGCCTGCTCGCTGTGCGCGGCGATGCTGTCGACCACCGCGAACACCTGGCGCAGGTCGGCGCTGCCGTCCGCCAGCGGCGGGGTGCCGACGGCGATGAAGATCAGCCGGGCGAAGCGCACGGCCCGCTCGGCGTCGACGGTGAACTGCAGGCGGCCGGCGGCCAGGTTCTTGGTGATCAGCGAGGCCAGCCCGGGTTCGTAGATCGGCGACTGCCCGGCGTTGAGACGCTCGATGCGCGCCGCGTCGATATCCACGCAGCAGACCGAGTGCCCCACTTCCGCCAGGCATACCGCCTGGGTCAGTCCCACATACCCCGTACCGAAAACCGTGACTTTCATGGATGTCTCACACCGTAACGGAAACTGCGACCCTCGGGTCGTCGATCGGCAAGCAGGAGAGCCGGGGGCACTGGCCGCGCGAGCACTCCGCTCATGTTCTAATTAGTCGTCCTTGCGCACCACGTATATCCACGAAGTGGAATAACCTGGCAAAAGGCCATAACGCCCAAGAATATCAAAGCCGGCCTGCACCAGCTCGCCCTCGATGGCCTTGCCGGCGGGGAAACGCCCGGCCGGCAGCGACAGGATCAGGGTGTCGCGGGTGACGCGACGCAGCTCGCGCAACTGCTGGCGGAGTTGCAGCGCCTCGGCGCCGCACGGCAGCAGGCCGATGCCGAGAATGCAGTCGACCGCGTTGTCCGGCAGCAGCAGAGCCGCCGCGGTCCCCTGGAAGACCCTGACTCGCTCCGCCAGCCCGGCAGGCTGGGCGGCCAGCACGGCATCGAGGCGCTGCTGCGAAGGTCCGGCGGCGAGGATGACCCGGTTGTCATGCTCGGCCAGCAGCGGCCAGCAGCGGCCAGCCTCGGGCGACAGGTCGAGGAGCAGGTTCGGCTCGCCGGCCAGTTTCAGCGCCCGGCGGAGCAGCTGCGCCTCGCGCCAGAGCAGCAGTCGCCGGCGCAGGGCGCCCCCCTGCCCTGCCGCGCAGGAGTGATCGCGCGAGTGCGCCAGTTGCTCGGGCTCGGCCGGACGAGGTCGTTCCATACGCGGAGATCCACAGGAAAGATGGCGCGTGACCCTAAGGTCCGAGCCATCAAGGGCGGGTGAACAGTATGTGAAAAAAACGTCAAGCGCCATGATCCAGGTCCACCTCGAAGCGACAGCCATGGGGCTCGACCGGCAGCAGGGCGATCCGCCAGCCCTCCTGGGCGCAGATCCGCTGCACCAGCGACAGGCCGAGGCCGAGACCGTCGCCACGCTCGCGGTCGCCGCGCACGAAAGGCTCGAACACCGACGCGCGCATCTCCTCGGGTATTCCGGCGCCGCTGTCATCGACGCTGAAGCCATGGGTCGACAGGCTCAGGCAGATCCGCCCGCTGTCGGTGTAGTGCCAGGCGTTGCGCAGCAGGTTGCCCAGTACCGCGCGCAGCAGCGGCGCGTTGTAGGGGTGGCCGGCCGGCGCCTCCGGGCCCGGCCGATAGTCCAGCCGCAGGCCCTTGGCCTCGATCGGCTCGCGCCACTGCGCCACCAGCTCGTCGGCCACCTCGCGCAGGCTCGCCCGCGGTGCGCCGCCGCCCTGGGCGGATTGCGCGCGGGCCAGCTGCAGGAAGGTCTGCACCAGCTCGCGCATCTCGGCCGTGGCCCGGGCGATGCGCTGCACCTGACGACGCCCCCGCTCGTCCAGCGCCGGACTCTCCAGCAGCAGCTCGCAGGCGCCGGCCAGCACCATCAGCGGAGTGCGCAGTTCGTGGCTGACGTCGCTGGTGAACAGCTGCTCGCGGCTGAGCGCCTGACGCAGCTGGCTGAGGGTGCCATCGAAGGCCGCCGCCAGCTGGCCGACCTCGTCGGGCGCGTAGTCGGGCGCCAGCGGCGGCGCCAGCGCCAGCAACTGGTCGCGATGACGCACCTGGCGCGCCAGGCGGCTCACCGGCGCCATCACCCGCCGCGCCAGCAGCCAGCCGAGCCCCATGGCCAGCAGCACGCTGGACAGGAAGCCCACCACCACCACCACATAGATCAGTTGCTCGCGCCGCTCGAAGTCGCTCTGGTCCTGCAGCAGCACGTAGCGGCGGCCGTCCACCTGACGCACCATGGCGTGCCAGGCCTGCTCGCCGCGGAAGACCTCGTGGAACCCCTCGCCCAACGCGGCGACATCGACCGGCAGGGCGAACTCCTCGACGCCGCCGGTGAAGTGGAACTGCTGGTCCGGGCGCGGCTGCGCGCGCCACTCGTCCATGGTCTCCATCTTCAGCAGACGGTCGAGGTCGCGCCCCAGCTGGGCGGACAGCAGGCGCTCCTCGACCACGTGGATGGTGGCCACGGTGCCCACGGCGAAGGTGCCGGCCACCAGCAGGCTCATCAGCGCGAAGGCGATGACGATGCGCTGCGCCAGGCTGGGCTTAAAGCGCATCGACACTCTCGGCCAGGCGGTAGCCGACACCGTGCACGGTGTGCAGCAGCGGGGCCGGGAAAGGCTTGTCGATCACCTGGCGCAGTTGGTGGATGTGGCTGCGCAGGCTGTCGCTGTCCGGGCAGTCGTCGCCCCACAGCGCTTCTTCCAGCGCCTCGCGGCGCAGCACGTGGGGGCTCCTCTGCATCAGCAGGGCGAGCAGCTTGAGGCCCAGCGGATTGAGCTTGAGGCGCCGGCCGGCGCGGGCCACCTCGAGGGTGTCGAGGTCGTAGCTGAGATCGGCCACCTGCAGCAGCCGGCGCGCCGCGCCCTGGCTGCGGCGCAGCACCGCCTCGATGCGCGCGGCCAGCTCGCTCATGGCGAACGGCTTGACCAGGTAGTCGTCGGCGCCGGCCTTGAAGCCCTGCAGACGGTCGTCGAGCTGGTCGCGGGCGGTGAGCATGATCACCGGCACGCTGCTGCGGCCCTCCTCGCGCAGGCGCCGGCACAGGCTGTAGCCGTCCAGGCCGGGCAGCATCACGTCGAGCACCAGCAGGTCGTAGTGCCCGCTGCTGGCCAGGTTCAGCCCCGACAGGCCGTCCTGCGCACAGTCGACGCTGTAGCCCTTGAGTTCCAGATAGTCGGCCAGGTTGGCCAGGATGTCGCGATTGTCTTCGACCAGCAGGATACGCATGCAGTCACCTCTACCGCCAGGATCGCACGGGCGGGTTAGGGAAATCTTAAGAGCCGGAAAGTTACCGCACGCCGCCCGCCTTGACACATTTTTCATGCGCCGCTCACGTCGGCATGACGTCCGCGCGCGCAGTCTGCGCGCGCTCAACCGCTTCGGACCCCGTCATGCCACAACTCCTACGCTCCGCGCCCCTGCGCTACCTGTTCCTGCTGCTGGCTTGCTGGCTGGCCCTGTTCACCCTGACCCGTGCCGCGCTGCTGCTCGGCCACTGGAGCGAGGCCGCCCTGGCGCCGCTGCAGGTCGCCGCGCTGTTCGGCACCGGCCTGCTCTACGACCTCGGCTTCCTCGCCTTCGCCGCCGCGCCGCTGGCCCTCTACCTGCTGCTGTGCCCGCCATCCCTGTGGCGCCGCCCCGGCCACCGCCTGTGGCTGCAGGCGCTGTTCGCCGTCAGCCTGTTCGCCATGCTGTTCGGCGCGCTGGCCGAATGGCTGTTCTGGGACGAGTTCGGCGTGCGCTTCAACTTCATCGCCGTCGACTACCTGGTGTACTCGGAGGAAGTGCTGCACAACATCCTCGAGTCCTATCCGGTGTTCCGCCTGCTCGGTGCCATCGCCGTCCTCGCCATCGGCCTGACCATCGCCCTGCGACCGTGCCTGCGCCGCGCGCTGGACGCTGAAATGCCGCCATTGCCCCGCCGCCTGGCCGCCTTCGCCCTGCTCGTCGCCTGCAGCGGCCTGGGTTTCGCGCTGCTCGACCAGCAGTCCCCGCGCGGCCTGGGCGGCAATGCCTACCAGCGCGAACTGGCGAGCAACGGCCCGTACCAGTTCTTCGCCGCCTTCCGCAACAACGAGCTGGACTACCCGCAGTTCTACCCGACCCTGGGCATGGACAAGGTAGCCAGCATCCTGCGCGAGGAGCTGCAGGCGCCCAACGCCCGCTTCCACGCCGGCGAACCGCTGAATATCCGCCGGCAGATCGACAACCCCGGCCCGCCGGCCCGGCTCAACGTGGTGCTGGTCACCATCGAGAGCCTGTCGGCCAGGTACCTCGGCAGCTTCGGCGACAGCCGCGGCCTGACCCCCAACCTCGACCGGCTGCGCAAGGACAGCCTGACCTTCAGCAACTTCTACGCCACCGGCACCCGCACCGACCGCGGCCTGGAAGCCATCACCCTGTCGGTGCCGCCGACCCCGGGGCGCTCCATCGTCAAGCGCATCGGTCGCGAGAGCGGCTACGCCAGCCTCGGCCAGCAGCTCAAGGCCCACGGCTACGACAGCGTGTTCGTCTACGGCGGACGCGGCTACTTCGACAACATGAACGCCTTCTTCGGCGGCAACGGCTACCGCATCGTCGACCAGAGCAGCGTGCCCGACAGCGAGATCCACTTCGCCAACGCCTGGGGCATGGCCGACGAGGATCTCTACGCCCAGGCGATGAAGATCGCCGACGCCGACCATGCCGCCGGCAAGCCGTTCCTGCTGCAGCTGATGACCACCTCCAACCACCGCCCCTATACCTATCCGGACGGGCGCATCGACATCACTTCCGGCGATGGCCGCGAGGGGGCGGTGAAATACACCGACTGGGCCATCGGCGACTTCCTCGCCAAGGCGCGGCAGAAACCCTGGTTCGACGACACGCTGTTCGTCTTCGTCGCCGACCACTGCGCCGGCAGCGCCGGCAAGGAAGACCTGCCGGTGGCCAACTACCACATCCCGCTGTTCATCCACGCGCCCAAGTGGATCCAGCCGCGCGAGGACGGCCAACTGGCCAGCCAGGTCGATCTGGCGCCGACCCTGCTCGGCCTGCTCGGCCTGGACTACCAGTCGACCTTCTTCGGCCGCGACCTGCGCGTGCCGGCCAGCAACCCGCCGCGCGTGCTGATCGGCAACTACCAGCACCTCGGCCTGTTCGACGGTACCGACCTGGCGATCCTCAGCCCGCCGAAGCAGATGCGCCGCCACGACGACGCGCTCGGCGCCAGCCGTGAAAGCGCAGCCGCGCTCGACGATCCGCTGATCGAGCGCGACATCGCCTACTACCAGGCCGCCAGCTACGCTTTCCGCCACGGCCTGCTGACCTGGAACGGCCAGTTGCCGCCGGCGGAGTTCGGCCTGGGACAGCACACCGAGAGCGCGCGCCGATGAACCACTCGACTCCGGGCGCCTCGCGCCCGCTGCGCATCGGGCTGGCCCTCGTCCTGCCCGCGACGCTGATCGCCCTGCTCCTGCTGGTCGAGCCGACCCGGCTCGACTTCGCCATCTCCGACCTGTTCTACCGGCCGGGCGTCGGCTTCGCCGGCAAGCACAGCTACTGGCTGGAGAACGTCCTCCACGACCGCGCCAAGCAGGGGGTGATCCTCATCGGCGTGCTGGCCATCGCCGGCCTGCTGGCCAGCTGGCTGCACCGGCCGTGGGCCGCCTGGCGGCGGCCGCTCGGCTATGTGGTGCTGGCCATGGCGCTGTCCACCGCCATCGTCAGCCCGGTGAAAACCCTCACCGGCGTGCATTGCCCCTGGGATCTGACCCGCTACGGCGGCGCGGAAACCTACACGCCGCTGCTCGCCGAGCGCGCCCCGGTGGTCGACAGCCCCGGCCGCTGCTGGCCGGGCGGCCACGCCAGCAGCGGCTTCACCCTGTTCGCCCTGTACTTCGTCCTGCGCGACCGCCGGCCACGCCTGGCCCGCGCCGCCCTGCTGTTCGCCCTGGGACTGGGTTCGCTGTTCTCCGTCGGCCGGGTCATGCAGGGCGCGCACTTCCTGTCGCACAACCTGTGGACCGCGCTGTTCGACTGGATGATCTGCCTGGGCTGCTATCGCCTGCTGCTCTACCGTCCGGCAGCGGCGCTGCAGCCGGCTCCCCCGTTCGAGACGGCGCCCCGGCGCTGACTCACGGGCAATAAAAAACCCCGCGCCAGAGGCGCGGGGTTTTCGTTACGGGCGGAAGGCCGGTCGGCTTACATCATGCCGCCCATGCCACCCATGCCGCCCATGTCCGGCATGGCCGGAGCGGCCTTGTCTTCCGGAATGTCGGCGACCATGGCTTCGGTGGTGACCATCAGGCCGGCGATGGAGGCAGCCGACTGCAGGGCAGTACGGGTCACCTTGGCCGGGTCGAGGATGCCCATCTCGATCATGTCGCCGTACACGCCGGTGGCGGCGTTGTAGCCGAAGTTGCCGCTACCCTGCTTGACCTTGTCGACCACCACGCTCGGCTCGTCGCCGGCATTGGCGACGATCTGGCGCAGCGGCGCCTCGACGGCGCGACGCAGCAGGGCGATACCGACGTTCTGGTCTTCGTTGTCGCCCTTCAGGCCTTCGATGGCCTGCAGGGAACGCACCAGGGCGACGCCGCCGCCAGGCACCACGCCTTCTTCCACGGCAGCGCGGGTGGCGTGCAGGGCGTCTTCGACGCGGGCCTTCTTCTCTTTCATCTCGACTTCGGTGGCAGCGCCGACCTTGATCACGGCAACACCGCCGGCCAGCTTGGCCAGGCGCTCTTGCAGCTTCTCGCGGTCGTAGTCGGAGGTGGTTTCCTCGACCTGCTTGCGGATCTGCGCCACGCGGGCTTCGATGTCGGCCTGGGCGCCGGCACCGTCGATGATGGTGGTGTTTTCCTTGTTCAGGACCACGCGCTTGGCGTTGCCCAGGTGCTCCAGACCGGCGCCTTCCAGCGACAGGCCGACTTCCTCGGAGATCACGGTGCCGCCGGTCAGGATGGCGATGTCCTGCAGCATGGCCTTGCGGCGATCGCCGAAGCCCGGAGCCTTGACGGCGGCGACCTTGACGATGCCGCGCATGTTGTTGACCACCAGGGTGGCCAGGGCTTCGCCCTCGACGTCCTCGGCGACGATCAGCAGCGGACGGCCGGCCTTGGCGACGGCTTCCAGCACCGGCAGCATTTCGCGGATGTTGGAGATCTTCTTGTCGACCAGCAGCAGCAGCGGGTTTTCCAGCTCGGCGGACATGGTGTCCGGCTTGTTGACGAAGTACGGCGACAGGTAGCCGCGGTCGAACTGCATGCCTTCGACGACCGACAGCTCGTTCTCCAGGCCCGAGCCCTCCTCGACGGTGATCACGCCTTCCTTGCCGACCTTGTCCATGGCTTCGGCGATGATGTTGCCGATGGACTCGTCGGAGTTGGCGGAGATGGTGCCGACCTGGGCGATGGCCTTGGTGTCGGTGCACGGCTTGGCCAGGTCCTTCAGCTGGGCGACGATGGCGATGGTCGCCTTGTCGATGCCGCGCTTCAGGTCCATCGGGTTCATGCCGGCGGCGACGGCCTTCAGGCCCTCGTTGACGATGGCCTGGGCCAGCACGGTGGCGGTGGTGGTGCCGTCACCGGCCTGGTCGTTGGCCTTGGAGGCCACGTCCTTGACCAGTTGGGCGCCCATGTTCTCGAACTTGTCCTTCAGCTCGATTTCCTTGGCCACGGACACGCCGTCCTTGGTGATCAGCGGAGCGCCGAAGCTCTTGTCCAGCACCACGTTGCGGCCTTTCGGGCCGAGGGTGGCCTTGACGGCGTCGGCCAGGATGTTCACGCCGACCAGCATCTTCTTGCGAGCGGAATCGCCGAATTTGACTTCTTTAGCAGCCATGTTCTTCTAAACCTCGGATGGAATTCAGGAAATGCGCGAAAAGCGGCGGGAAATCAGTCTTCCAGGACGGCGAGGATTTCGCTCTCGCCCATCACCAGCAGGTCTTCGCCGTCGACCTTGACGGTGTTGCTGCCCGAGTACGGGCCGAACACCACCTTGTCGCCGACCTTGACGGCCAGCGGGCGCACTTCGCCGTTGTCCAGAACGCGACCGGCGCCGACAGCGACGACTTCACCGCGATTCGGTTTCTCGGCAGCGGAACCCGGCAGGACGATGCCGCCTGCGGTCTTGGTTTCTTCTTCGCTGCGACGAATCACGACGCGGTCATGCAGAGGACGAAGCTTCATTGTCGATCTCTCCTAACAGGTTGTTTCCAGCTGCCGGTGAAGTTCACCGGCGGGTTGGTAGATTCCGGCGTTGCCGGGAGCGACGCGCGGGGCACGTCGCGAAAGTCTGGGCGGTGATTGCTCGGCAATCCTGCGCTGACCGCTAGATGAGGGCCGGCCAGGGCATTTCAAGGGGCAGGACAAAAAAAATTTCAGTCGTCGTGGCGCTGCCACTCGCCCTCGATGACCTGCGGGCGCGACTGGGCTGGCTCGTGCGCCGCTTGGCCGGCCTGCGGGCGACGGCGGGCGGCGCTGCGCAGCAGACGCTGGCGCAGCGCGTGGCGGGTGAACGGCAGCAGGCAGAGGATGCCGAGAACGTCGCTGATCAAGCCGGGCAGCAGCAGCAGGAAGCCGCCGAGGGCCAGCAGCAGGCCGTCGAGCATCTCCTGCTCCGGCGCCTCGCCGGCGAGCAGCCGGGCTCGGGCGCGCCAGGCGGTGGCCGGTCCGGCGATGCGCAGCAGGAAGCCACCGGCCAGGGCGCTGGCGACCACCAGCAGCAGGGTGGCCAGCACGCCGATGTGGCTGCCGACCGCGATCAGCACGGCCAGCTCGAGCAGTGGGAAGAGGATGAAGGCGGACAGCAGTAGGCGCATCGAATCGGTTTTCCGGAACGGGCGGGACAGCCCAATGTGACACGAGATGGCGCCCGCGTCAGGCGAATTCAAGCCCGCCGCCCGCCACCCGTCGACCGAAACGCATCCGGACGCGCACCGCCACCGAGAAAATTCTTGACTATCAAGCCCGCCGATGCTGCACTGCAAAAGACGCTCAGGGAATGAATCCTCGCAGAGAATCCGTCGCAACGGACAGGGGCTCCGGAACCTCCGCAGCCACCGGCGAGGCCAACAAACAATACAAGCAGGGGGATTCCCTCATGCAACTCAAAGACAAGGTCATCATCATCACCGGCGGCGGCCAGGGCCTCGGCCGGGCCATGGCCGAATACCTTTCCTGCCGCGGTGCAAAACTGGCATTGGTCGACCTCAACCCGGAAAAACTGGACCAGGCAGTGAGCGCCTGCCAGGCCAACGGTGTCGAGGCGCGCGCCTACGTGTGCAACGTCGCCGACGAGGCGCAGGTCGAGGGCATGGTGCAGCAGGTGGCCGCCGACTTCGGCGCCATCCACGGACTGATCAACAACGCCGGCATCCTGCGCGACGGCATGCTGCTCAAGGTCAGGGACGGCGTCATCGAGAAGCTGCCGCTGGCGCAGTGGCAGGCAGTGCTTGACGTCAACCTGACCGGCCCCTTCCTGTGCACCCGCGAGGTGGCGGCGAAGATGATCGAACTCAAGTGCGCAGGCGCCATCGTCAACATCTCCTCGGTGTCGCGCGCCGGCAACATGGGGCAGAGCAACTATTCCGCGGCCAAGGCCGGGGTGGCCTCGCTGACCGTGGTGTGGGCCAAGGAGCTGGCGCGCCACGGCATCCGCGTCGGCGCCATCGCCCCCGGCTTCATCGGCACCGAGATGGTCGCCAGCATGAAGCCCGAGGCCCTGGAGCGCATGACCTCGGCGATCCCGCTCCGGCGTCTGGGCCAGCCCGAGGAGATCGCCCAGGCTGCCGCCTTCATCTTCGAGAGCGACTACTTCACCGGTCGCGTGCTCGAGCTGGACGGCGGCATCCGCCTGTAAGGCCGACAGCGGCAGGCGGACGCTCCGGCGTCCGCCCTACCAGCCGACGCCGAAACCGAGGCTGTAGGTCGCCTCGTCGACGTCGCCCTGCTCGCCGCGCAGCTGGTCCCACTCGCCCTTGAGGTGCAGCGAGGCCCAGCTGTTGAGCTTGTAGCGCAGCCCCAGGTCGCTCTCCAGCTTGTAGTCGATGGCGTCGACGAAGGGCGCGCCCAGCTCGCCATGGCTGAACAGCTCGAAGCGCTTGCCCAGCAGGAAGCGGTTGTAGTCCCACTTGAAGCCCAGCGCGTAGAAGTGTTCCTTGCCGCCGGCGGCGAAGGCCAGGTCGTGGCGGTTGAGCAGCGACACCAGCGAGAAGGCGCCCAGCTCGTTGTCCCAGAACTGGTAGCCGGGACCGCTGCCCAGGGTGCGCTGGATCGCCACCTCCTCGATGCGGTCGCGCTCGTACTCGAACTTGCCCTGCCAGAACCAGTGCTCGTCGAGGAAGCGGTCGAGGGCATACTCGGCGCCGATGCTGTCCTCGGTCTCCACCTCGTCCTTCGACTCGCGGTCGTAGCTGGCGCTGAGATTGTGCCGCCAGTCGCCGTGACGGGCCTTGGTGCGCAGATCGACGTCGAACTCCTCGACATCCTTCTCGGCCCGCTCGTACTCGACGGCGAAGTCCGCGCTGCCGCTCCACACCCAGTCCTCCACCAGCGGCCGCGGCGGCAGGATCTGCTGCACCGCAGCGAGTTCGACGCTGCGCGCCGCACCGTTGACCAGCTCGACCCGGCCATCGGCGGCGCGACGCAGGCCGCGGGCGTGCTCGCCCTCGCCGTCGTCCAGCTTGACCAGCAGGGCCTGGTCGCTTTCCAGGCTGGCCACCTGCCGCCAGTCCAGAGTCACGCTGCCGGCGTAGTCGGTCTTGAGCAGCAGCTTGCCGCCATCGAACAGCTGGATCCGCCCGCTCAGGCGGTCGCCGTTCTTCAGCCAGACGGTATCGGCCAGGGCCGGAGTGACCAGCAGGGACAGGATGACGGACAGCAGCAGGATCGGCAGGCGCATGGGAACGAGGGTCGACGAGCGGAAAGCGCGCCATTATCCGGAGCCGTGGCTGGCGGGCAAGCCACGGCCGTCGTACGGTAGCGGACGCTGCAGGCGGACCGGACTGGGAGTATGCTCCATGCCTTCGCCCCCACCGAGAACCGCCCATGCCTGTCCCTGCCGACCCGCGTCGCGCCGCGCTGTACGCCGTGCTGGCCCAGGTGCCGCCCGGACGGGTGGTCAGCTACGGCCAGCTCGCCGCCCTGGCCGGCCTGGGCCGCGCGGCCCGCTGGGTGGGCCGCTGCCTCGCCCAGCTGCCGCAGGACAGCGCCCTGCCCTGGCACCGGGTGGTGGCTGCCGGCGGACGCCTGAGCCTGCCGGCCGGCTCGCCCGCCGGCGACGAGCAGCGCCGCCGTCTCGCCGCCGAAGGCGTGGTGCTGCTCGGCGGACGCCTCGACATCCGTCGCCACGGCTGGCATCCCGCTGGCCAGAGCGGTTAGAGTGCAGGTTTTGCCCCGGATCTCCATGCAGCGCTCCATGCCCCGTCGAACTTGGCGCGAAGCCTTCGCCACCTATGCCAGCCCCTCCGCCCTGGCGCTCCTGCTGCTCGGCTTCGCCGCCGGCCTGCCGATGGTGCTGGTGTTCTCCACCCTGTCGGTATGGCTGCGCGAGGCCGGCGTGGCGCGCGAGACCATCGGCTACGCCAGCCTGATCGGCCTGGCCTACGCCTTCAAGTGGGTGTGGTCGCCACTGCTCGACCAGTGGCGCCTGCCGCTGCTCGGCCGCCTCGGCCGGCGCCGCTCCTGGCTGGCGCTGTCGCAACTGATGGTGGCCGTCGGCCTGGCCGGCATGGCGCTGTTCGACCCACAGACCCACCTGGCCTGGCTGATCGCCGTCGCCGTGCTGGTGGCCTTCGCTTCCGCCACCCTGGACATCGCCCTCGACGCCTACCGCCTGGAGATCGCCGAGGATACCCAGCAGGCCGCGCTGGCGGCCTGCTACACCACCGGCTACCGGGTGGCCATGCTGCTGGCCACCGCCGGCGCGCTGTTCGTCGCCGAGGGCTTCGGCTCGACCGGCGGCAACTACCTGTACCCGGCCTGGGCCAGCACCTACCTGCTGTTCGCCCTGCTGATGCTGCCCGGCCTGCTCACCACCCTGTGGATGCGCGAGCCGCCGCTGCCGGCACCGCTGCAGCAGGCGGCCAGCCGCTACGGCCTGAGCCACCAGCTGATCTCGGTGCTGGTGCTGATCGTGCTGCTGATCTCGGTGCCGGCGATGTTCACCCAGCTCTACCACAGCGGCGTGGACGGAGTGTTCAGCAGCCAGGTGACCCTGCTCGACCTGCTGCTCGACGACCGCGCCTTCCTGCGCTTCACCCTGTACACCGTGCTCACCCTGCTGTGCCTGTCGCCGTTCGGCCGCCGCGGCCTGGCGCCGGTGCTCACCCCGATCAGCGACTTCATCCACCGCTACCGCTGGCAGGCGCTGGTCCTCCTCGGCCTGATCGCCACCTACCGCATGTCGGACACCGTCATGGGCGTGATGGCCAACGTGTTCTACGTCGACCTCGGCTTCAGCAAGGACCAGATCGCCAGCGTCAGCAAGCTGTTCGGCCTGGTGATGACCCTGCTCGGTGCCGGTGTCGGCGGCGTGCTGATCGCCCGCTTCGGCATCCTGCCGATCCTGTTCGTCGGCGGCCTGGCCTCGGCGACGACCAACCTGCTGTTCGCCCTGCTCTCCGGCATGGGCCCCAACCTCGAGATGCTGATGCTGACCATCTCGGTGGACAACTTCAGCGGCGGCCTGGCCACCGCGGCCTTCGTCGCCTACCTGTCGAGCCTGACCAACCTGCAGTTCTCCGCCACCCAGTACGCGCTGCTCAGCTCGATCATGCTGCTGCTGCCGCGCCTGATGGGCGGCTACTCCGGGGTGCTGGTCGAGAAGCTCGGCTACGCCGACTTCTTCCTGGTCACCGCGCTGATCGGCATCCCCACCCTGCTGCTGATCGGCCTGCAGTGGGGCCGCGAGCGCCGCCAGCCGGCCACCGCCTCCGCCGGCGAGCCGCCGCAGGGCTCCTGACCGGCAGAAACGCCGAGGGCCAGCCCTGCGGCTGGCCCTCGGACAACGGACCACCGGAAGCGCGGCCGATCAGTCGCGGAAGTTGTTGAACTGCAGCGGCATGCCCAGCTCCTGGGTGCGCAGCAGGGCGATGGCCTCCTGCAGGTCGTCGCGCTTCTTGCCGGTGACGCGCACCTGCTCGCCCTGGATGGCGGCCTGGACCTTGAGCTTGGCATCCTTGATCAGCGCGACTATCTTCTTGGCCAGCTCCTTGTCGATGCCTTCGCGCATGGTCACTTCCTGCTTGACCACCTTGCCGGACGCATAGGGATCCTTGTACTCCAGGCACTGGATGTCGATCTTGCGCTTGACCAGCGCCAGCTTGAGGATCTCGATCATCTGCTCGAGCATGAACTCGGCCTCGGCGGTCAGGGTGACCGTCTTTTCCTTGAACTCGAAACTGCCCTTGCCGCGCAGGTCGTAGCGGCGATCCAGCTCCTTGATGGCATTGTCGACGGCGTTGGTGACTTCGTGCTTGTCCAGCTCGGACACGATGTCGAACGAGGGCATGGTTACTCTCCGATGAACGGCGCGACCGGGTTCACGGATGCGTCGCGCCTGGCTTGACGTAAAAAATGGAGGGTCATTATAACTGAGCTCCCGTTCGGTGCCGCTCGCAAGCACCGCCCCGACGATCAGCCGAGCCCCAGGCCATGCCCAATCCCAATCTCAGCATCATGGTGGTGGACGATGCCCGGTTTTCCAGCGCCCTGATCTGCCGCGTACTGCAGCAGGCAGGCTATCGCGACATCCGCATCGCCGGCAGCGCCCGCGAGGCCCTCGAAGCGCTCCAGCAACGGCCGGCCAACGTGCTGCTGGTGGACTGGATGATGCCGGAGATGGACGGCCTGCAGATGACCGCACAGGTCCGCCAGCTCGACGAGTCCGGCGAGCACTACACCTACGTCATCCTGCTCACCGGCAGCGACGCCAAGAACATCCTCGGCGCCGCCTTCGGCCGCGGCGTCGACGACTTCGTCAGCAAGTCCACGGTCAGCGAGCAGCTGCTGCCGCGGGTTCTGGCCGCCGAACGCCTGTGCGCCACCCTGCAGCGCCTGCTGCAGGAAAAGCGCCAGCTGGCGCACAACCTCAGCCATCTGGAACAGCGCAACGTGATCGACCCGCTGACCGGCCTCGGCAACCAGCGCTTCCTGCAGCAGCACCTCGGCAGCGCCCTGCGCCAGCTCGAGTCGCGCGGTGGTGCGCTGTGCTACCTGCTGATCGGCCTGGAGAATCCCGGCAACGGCCACGGCGAGGGCCTGCAGCGCGAGCTGCTCTATCACGTCGCCCGCCGTCTGCAGCAGATGCTGCGCCCGCTCGACGCGGTGGCACGCCTCGACGACCGCCACTTCGCCGTGGTCGCCATGGTCGACGACCTGCGCGAATGCGGCCACGGCAGCTTCCGCCGGCTGCACGAGGGACTCAACCGCAAGGCGCTGAAGACCAGCGAGGGCTTCATCACTCCGCAGGCCACCATCGCCATGATCGGCGTCGAAAGCCGCGACTGCCCGGTAGGCGTCGAACAACTGATGCGCCAGGCCGCGGCGCAGCTGGAGGAGGCCCGCGGCAGCGGGCGCATAGCCTGCAGCCGCCTGCAGCGCTCGGCCGCCGCCAGCCCGTGACCAGCACCTGGCATGTGCTCGGCAGCGGCAGCCTCGGCGGCCTGTGGGCGGCCCGCCTCGCCGCAGCCGGCCTGCCGGTCGAGCTGCTGCTGCGCGATCGCCAGCGGCTCGCCGAGTACCGGGCAGCCGGCGGCCTGACCTTCGAGCGCGACGGCCACTGCCGGCAGCTCGCCCTGCCGGCGCAACCCCTCGACGAACCCGCGCCGATCCGCCGCCTGCTGCTGGCCAGCAAGGCCTATGACGCAGCCGCGGCTGCGCGCGCCCTGCGCCCGCGCCTGGCTCCCGGCGCCGAAGTGATCCTGCTGCAGAACGGCCTGGGCAGCCAGGACGCTGTCGCGGCGCTGCTGCCGCAGGCACGCTGCATCTTCGCCTCCAGCACCGAAGGCGCCTTCCGCCGCCGCGACTTCCATGTGGTGTTCGCCGGCAGCGGGCATACCTGGCTCGGCACGGCGCCGCCCACGCCCCCCCCCGGCTGGCTGGGAGAACTGGCCCAGGCCGGCATCCCGGCCAGCTGGAGCGACGACATCCTCGCCCGCCTGTGGCGCAAGCTGGCGCTGAACTGCGCGATCAATCCGCTGACCGTGCTGCACGACTGCCGCAACGGCGGTCTGCAGGCGCATGCCGTGGAAGTGGCCGCACTGTGCCGCGAACTGGTCGAGCTGCTGACCGCATGCGGCCAGGCCGCCGCGACCGATGGCCTGCAGACCGAGGTGGAGCGGGTGATCGCCGCCACCGCCGCCAACTACTCATCGATGTACCAGGACGTCGCCGCCGGGCGGCGCACCGAGATCGCCTACCTGCTCGGCCATGCCTGCCGCGAGGCGCAGCGCCGCGGGCTCGGGCTGCCGCGACTGGAAGATCTCGCCCGCCGCCTGCGCGCCCATCTGGCCGCGCGCGGATTGCCGCAGGACTGACGGCCCGCTACCCTGCCGGCTCGCGCTTGCAGCCAACAGGACCAGCACCATGGGCTACCGTCTGTCGAAGATCTACACCCGCACCGGCGATGCCGGCGAGACCGGCCTGGCCGACGGCCGCCGGGTGACCAAGGACCATCCGCGCATCGAGGCCATGGGCGAGGTCGATACCCTCAACAGCCAGCTCGGCCTGCTGCTCGCCGAACTGGCCGAGCAGGCAGCCCTGCGGCCCGGGCTGGCGGAAGTCATCGAAACTCTGGCGCCCTGCCAGCACCGCCTGTTCGATCTTGGCGGCGAGCTGGCGATGCCCGAGTACCAGGCGCTGAATGTCGCGGAAGTGGCGCGCCTGGAGCAGGCCATCGACGCCTGGAACACCGAGGTCGGGCCGCTGGAGAACTTCATCCTGCCCGGCGGCTCGCGCCTGGTGGCCCAGGCCCATGTCTGCCGCAGTTTCGCGCGCAGCGCCGAGCGTCGCTGCCAGCACCTCAACGCGGTGGAGCCGCTGCGCGGCGAGTGCCTGGCCTATCTCAACCGCCTGTCCGACCTGCTGTTCGTCGGCGCGCGGCTGATCGCCCGCCGCCAGCAGGTCGACGAGGTGCTCTGGCAGGCGGCGGAGCGCGACGCGTGAAGCCCGAGGACCTGTTGCTGCTGGTCAGTCGGCCGATGCCGTTCGGCAAGTACCAGGGACGGCTGATCAGCGAGCTGCCCGGCCACTATCTGGCCTGGTTCGCCCGCGAGGGCTTCCCGCGCGGCGAACTGGGCCGCCTGCTGGCGCTGATGCACGAGATCGACCACAACGGCCTGCGCGCCCTGCTGGAGCCGCTGCGCCGGCCAATGCAGCAGCCGTAGGGCAGGAAAACCGCACAGCGGCTTTCTACCGACGCACCTCGTCAGCGGGCCGCACGGGGGGCAATCGCTGCGCGAGTTGCCCTACCGCAACCGCCCGACATGGCTGCCGGCTCCGCCACTCAATCCGGCCAGAACGCGCGGATGCCGGCCACGCCCTGGGCGCCGGCCTGCCAGGCCCGCGCCTGCTCGCCCGGGCCGACCCCGCCGAGCAGGTACACCGGCTGGTTGAAGCCGCGGATCAGCTCGGCGGCCGAATCCCAGCCCAGCGGCGCGGCCTCGGGATGGGTCTGCGTCGCCTGCACGGGCGACAGGGTGACGAAGTCGACACCCATCTGCGCCGCCAGCGCCAGCTCCTCGGCATCGTGGCAGGATGCCGCCAGCCAGCGCTCGCGGGGGAACGGCCGGCCGTTGGCCGCGTACTTGCGCAGCTGCGCGGCGGTCAGGTGCCAGCCGGCGGCGGGGAAGTCGCCCAGCCACTCCAGCGGCCCCTTGAGCATCAGCTGCGCCTTGCCGGCGCACAGACCCTGGATGTCGGTGGCCAGGTCGCGGTACTCGGGGCTGTACATGTTCGGCGCGCGCAGCTGCAGCAGGCGGATGCCGTCGGCCAGCGCCCGGCGCACGCCACGCAGCAGCTCGGCGGGCTCCAGGTCGTCGGGCGTGATCAGGTAGTGTGCCGGCAGACGCGCGGCGGCGACGATCGGCCGGTTGGCTTCGGGAAACTGGTAGTCGGGCAGCTCGCGCGGCGCCACCCAGGCCAGCGGCTGGCCCTCGCGCCCGTGCGGCTCGCCGGTGAAGGCGCCGACCTCGTAGACGTCGAGCAGCACCGCCAGGTCGGGATAGTCGTGACGCACCTGGATCAGCGGGCGCGAGGCCATCACGTCGATGCCCAGCTCCTCGTGCAGCTCGCGCGCCAGCGCGACCTCCACCGCCTCGCCGGCCTCGACCTTGCCGCCGGGGAACTCCCACAGCCCGCCCTGATGCTTGTGTTCGGGACGCCGGGCGATCAGCACCCGGCCGTCGGTGCCGCGGATCACCGCCGCGGCCACGTGCAGTCGTTTCATCTCGGAATGGCTCCGCGCAGCGCGCCGCCGGGCGGCGGCGCGCTCCTGCAGGTCAGGAACGGTACTCGGCGTTGATGCGCACGTACTCGTGGGACAGGTCGGTGGTCCAGATGGTCTCGCTGCAGTCGCCGCGGCCCAGCTCGATGCGGATGCCGATTTCCTCCTGCTTCATCACCGCCGCGCCCTGCTCCTCGGTGTAGGTGGCGGCACGGCCGCCCTTGCTGGCGATGCACACCTCGCCGAGGAACACGTCGATCAGGCTGACGTCGAGGTTGGGCACGCCGGCGTAGCCGACCGCGGCGAGGATGCGCCCCCAGTTGGGGTCGGAGGCGAACAGCGCGGTCTTGATCAGCGGCGAGTGGGCCACGGCGTAGGCCACGTCCAGGCACTCCTGGTGGTTGGCGCCGCCGTTGACCTGCACGGTGACGAACTTGGTGGCACCCTCGCCGTCGCGGACGATCGCCTGGGCGACTTCCATGAACACCTCGAACACCGCCTGCTTGAGCTTGGCGTACAGCTCGCCGCTCTTCTCGGTGATTTCCGGCAGGGCGGCCTGGCCGGTGGCGATCAGCATGCAGCAGTCGTTGGTGGAGGTGTCACCGTCGATGGTGATGCGGTTGAACGACTTGTTGGCCGCATCGCGTACCAGGTCCTGCAGCACGTCGCGGGCGACCCTGGCGTCGGTGGCGATGTAGCCGAGCATGGTGGCCATGTTCGGGCGGATCATGCCGGCGCCCTTGCTGATGCCGGTGACGGTGACGGTGACGCCGTCGTGCTGGAACTGGCGGCTGGCGCCCTTGGGCAGGGTGTCGGTGGTCATGATGCCTTCGGCAGCCTGCGCCCAGTGGTCGACGCTGAGGTCGGCCAGCGCAGCCTCCAGCGCGCCCTCGATCTTCTCCACCGGCAGCGGCTCGCCGATCACCCCGGTGGAGAACGGCAGCACGGCGCTCTCGCTCACCCCGGCCAGTTCGGCCAGCTTGGCGCAGGCGCGGCGGGCGCGCACCAGGCCGTCCGGGCCGGTGCCGGCGTTGGCGTTGCCGGTGTTGGTCAGCAGGTAGCGCACCTCGCCCGCCAGGCGCTCGCGGGTGATCAGCACCGGCGCGGCGCAGAAGGCGTTGGTGGTGGTCACGCCGGCGATGGTCGAGCCCTCGGCGCAGCGCATCACCACCACGTCCTTGCGGCCGGGGCGCTTGATGCCGGCCGAGGCGATGCCGAGTTCGAAACCGGGAACCGGGTGCAGGGTGGGCAGGGGGCCAAGACCGACAGCCATGGGACAGACTCCTTGAGATGCGCGCGGCGCGGGATAAAGGGGGAAACAGTATCAAAAACGCCGCGAGCGGCAAGGCCGGTCGCGGCGCGGGCACGGCGTCAGCCGATCAGCTGATCTGGCCGTGGCAGTGCTTGTACTTCTTGCCGGAGCCGCACGGGCACGGCTCGTTGCGGCCGACCTTGGGCTCCTGACGCACGGCCACCGCCACCTGGGCCGCCTCGCCTTCCTCGTCGGCGGTCTCCAGCGGCTGGTCGAGCGCCGGCGCGGCGGCGTGCTGGAACTGCATGCGCGCGGCCAGGGCCTCAGCCTCGCGGCGCAGGCGCTCCTCTTCCTCGGCCGGGTCCTCGCGGCGCACCTGCACGTGGCAGAGCACACGGATGGCGTCGCGCTTGATGCTTTCCAGCAGCTCCTGGAACAGGGCGAAGGACTCGCGCTTGTACTCCTGCTTGGGGTTCTTCTGTGCGTAGCCGCGCAGGTGGATACCGTGGCGCAGGTGATCCATGGTCGACAGGTGCTCCTTCCACAGGTCGTCCAGCACGCGCAGGAGGATCTGCTTCTCGAAGCTGCGCAGCGCCTCGGCGCCGGCCAGCTCCTCCTTCTCCTCGTAGGCCTTGACCAGCTCGGCGAGGATGCGCTCGCGCAGGGTTTCCTCGTACAGCTTGTCGTCCTCGTCGAGCCACTGCTGCACCGGCAGGTGCAGGCCGAAGTCGGCCTGCAGGGCGGCCTCCAGCCCGGCGATGTCCCACTGCTCGGGCAGCGACTGCGGCGGGATATGGGCATCGATGGTGCGGGCGAGCACTTCCGCGCGGAACTCGGCGATGGTCTCGCCGACGTTCTCGGCGGCCAGCAGGCTGTTGCGCATGTGGTAGATCACCTTGCGCTGCTCGTTGGCCACGTCGTCGAACTCGAGCAGCTGCTTGCGGATGTCGAAGTTGCGTCCCTCGACCTTGCGCTGCGCCTTCTCGATGGCGTTGGTGACCATGCGGTGCTCGATGGCCTCGCCCGACTGCATGCCGAGGGCCTTCATGAAGTTCTTCACCCGGTCGGAGGCAAAGATGCGCATCAGGTTGTCTTCCAGCGACAGGTAGAAGCGGCTGGAGCCCGGGTCGCCCTGGCGGCCGGCGCGGCCGCGCAGCTGGTTGTCGATGCGCCGCGACTCGTGGCGCTCGGAGGCGATCACGTGCAGGCCGCCGGCCTCGATGACCTGCTGGTGGCGCTTCTGCCACTCGGCCTTGATCTTCGCCACCTGCTCGTCGCTGGGGTTCTCCAGCGCGGCGATCTCCACCTCCCAGTTGCCGCCGAGCAGGATGTCGGTACCGCGGCCGGCCATGTTGGTGGCGATGGTCACCGCGCCGGGGCGACCGGCCTGGGCGATGATCTCGGCTTCCTTGTCGTGGTACTTGGCATTGAGCACTTTGTGCTCGATGCCGGCCTTGACCAGCAGCTGGGAGACGTACTCGGAACTCTCGATCGAGGCGGTGCCGACCAGCACCGGACGGCCTTCGGCCTGGCACTGCTTGATGTCCTCGATGACCGCCGCGTACTTCTCCTCCTGGGTCAGGTAGACCAGGTCGTTGAAGTCCTTGCGCGCGATCGGCTTGTTGGTCGGGATCACCACCACGTCGAGGCCGTAGATCTGCCGGAACTCGAAGGCCTCGGTGTCGGCGGTGCCGGTCATGCCCGCCAGCTTGCCGTACAGGCGGAAGTAGTTCTGGAAGGTGGTCGAGGCCAGGGTCTGGCTCTCGGCCTGGATCTGCACCCCCTCCTTGGCCTCGATGGCCTGGTGCAGGCCCTCGGACAGGCGCCGGCCCGGCATGGTGCGCCCGGTGTGCTCGTCGATCAGCAGGATCTGGTTGTCCTGCACGATGTATTCGACGTTGCGGTGGAACAGGGTGTGCGCACGCAGCGCCGCATGGACGTGGGTCAGCAGGCTGAGGTTGTGCGCCGAGTACAGGCTCTCGCCCTCGGCCAGCAGGCCGGCCTGGCTGAGCATGTCCTCGATGACCTGGTGGCCCTGCTCGGTGAGTTCGACCTGGCGGGCCTTCTCGTCGATGCTGTAGTGGCCCTCCTCCTGCACCTCACCGTCTTCCGAGTTCAGCTGACGCTTGAGCCGCGGGATCAGCTGGTTCATCTGCAGGTACAGGCGCGAGCTGTCCTCGGCCGGACCGGAGATGATCAGCGGAGTACGCGCCTCGTCGATGAGGATGGAGTCCACCTCGTCGACCACGGCGAAGTTCAGCTCGCGCTGGAACTTGTCCTCCAGGCTGAAGGCCATGTTGTCGCGCAGGTAGTCGAAGCCGAACTCGTTGTTGGTGCCGTAGGTGATGTCGGCGGCATAGGCCGCGCGCTTGTCGGTCGGATCCTGGAACGGGCTGACCACTCCCACCGACAGGCCGAGGAACTCGTACAGCGGGCGCATCCAGTTGGCGTCGCGGCGGGCCAGGTAATCGTTGACCGTGACCACGTGCACGCCCTTGCCGGCCAGGGCGTTGAGGTACACCGCCAGGGTGCCCACCAGGGTCTTGCCCTCGCCAGTGCGCATCTCGGCGATCTTGCCCTCGTGCAGGGTCATGCCGCCGATCAGCTGCACGTCGAAATGCCGCATGCCCATCACCCGCTTGCCGGCCTCGCGGGCCACCGCGAAGGCTTCCGGCAACAGCTTGTCGAGACTCTCGCCCTGGGCGAAACGCGCCTTGAACTCTTCGGTCTTGCCCCTGAGCTGCTCGTCGGACAGCGCGACCATCTGCTCTTCCAGGACGTTGATCGCCTGGACAGCCTTGGTCATGCGCTTGACTTCACGCTCGTTCTTGCTTCCAAAGAGTTTTCTCAACAAAGGCGCAAACATAGGGGGAGGGTCTTCCATCTGTGGAAATGGAGGGCACCCCAGCGGAGCGCCCAGTGCCGTCTGCACGGCAGCGAAGGAGGCATTCTACCCGGAAATGCCCGCATGAAAAGTCGCCTCATTCATCACTGGCGGCACGGGCGATGTAGGTCTCGGGATTGACCTGGCGACCGTTCTTCTTGACCTCGAAGTGCAGGTGCGGGCCGGTGGAACGCCCGCTGCTGCCGACCAGGGCGATGGCCTGGCCACGCTGCACCAGGTCGCCGACCTGCACCAGATTGCGCTGATTGTGGCCGTACAGGGTGGTATAGCCGTCGGCATGACTGACCTCGACGGTCCAGCCGTAGCCCGACTTGCGGCCGGACCAGGTGACCACCCCGGTGGCCACCGCGACTATCTCGGTACCGCGCTTGGCGGCGAAATCCACGCCCTTGTGCTGGCGGGCACGCCCATGGAAGGGGTCGCGGCGCAGCCCGAACGGCGAGGACTGGTAGCCGCTGGCCACCGGCAGCCCGGCGACCTGGCGCGCATCGTCGAGGCGGCGCTCGGCGAGCAACTGCTCGAGCACCTCCAGCTGCTGCTCGCGCCCGTCGATGCGGGCGGCCAGGGCGTCGAGGCTGCCGAGCACGTCGCTGCCGGTGAACGGCTCGGCGTCCAGCGGCTCGTCCGGCCCGCCCTGCCCTACCGGCTGGGAGAAGTCGAACTCGTCGGCGTCGAGCTTGGCCAGCTCGGCCAGGCGTTCGCCCAGCGCATCCAGGCGAGTCAGGCGCGCCTGCAGCTCGGCGAGGTGCACGCCGAGCGCGTCCAGCTGGCGCTGGGCGACGGCGCGCGCCTCGATCAGTTCCTCGGGCTGCACACCGCTCGTCGCGGCGACCGGCTCGTCGGGAACCGCGACAGGGGCCTCGGGTCTGATCCAGGCGCCGAGTACCATTCCGGTGGCCAGGGTACAGCCGAGCAGGAGAGTGGCCAGCAGCAAGCCGCGGCGGGGAGTGAGGGTGAGTGCGCGCGCCGCACCGTGGCGACGGCTCATGAAAATGATATGCATGGAACATCCCGCAAGAAGAATCGGCGCGGCCGTTCTGCTACGATGGCCGCTCGGTTGTTTCCAGGCGTCCTGCCATGACTTTTCGTCCCCTGCCGGCCCGAGCGCCCGCCACGCTGCTGCGCGAGACGCGGACGCTGAAGAGCCTGTTCGGTGAGGCGCAGCGCCTCGCCCACCTGCAGCAGCTGCTGGAAAGCCAGCTGCAGCCGGCGGCCCGCGCGCACTGCAAGGTCGCCTCCTGGCGCGAGGACTGCCTGCTGCTGATCGTCACCGACGGCCAGTGGGCCACCCACCTGCGCTACCAGCAGAAACGCCTGCTGCGTCAGCTGCGGGGCCTCAGGGAGTTCGCGAACTTAGCGAAAATCCATTTCAAGGTGCAACCGGCACCGGCCGAAAGGCGTGTCACCGGTCGAAATCCCACCCTGTCCGCCAGCGCCGCGGACACCCTGCGCGCCGCCGCCAGCGGCATCGAGGATCCACGCCTGCGCGCCGCTCTCGAGCGCCTGGCCAGCCACACGACCCCGCACGACTGAGCCCACCGCAAAAGGCGCGGACGAAAAAAAGGCCACCGCAGGGGTGGCCTCAAGAGAAAGGGAGGGTCTTGCCTCAGACGGCAGCTGCCGGGCGCATGTAGGAGATCGGCGCGGTGCTGGCATCCTCGAAGGTCACCACTTCCCAGGCATCCCGCTCGGCGAGCAGGGTGCGCAGGAGACGGTTGTTCAGGGCGTGACCGGACTTGTGCCCGCGGAACTCGCCGATCAGGCTGGTGCCGAGCAGGTACAGGTCGCCGATGGCGTCCAGGATCTTGTGCTTGACGAACTCGTCCTCGTAGCGCAGGCCGTCTTCGTTGAGCACGCGAAACTCGTCGACCACGATGGCGTTGTCGACGCTGCCGCCGAGCGCCAGGTTCTGCGAACGCAGGAACTCGATGTCGCGCATGAAGCCGAAGGTGCGCGCACGGCTGACTTCCTTGACGAACGAGGTACTGGAGAAGTCGACGCAGGCGGTCTGCGTACGGCCGCGGAACACCGGATGGTCGAAGTCGATCTCGAAGCTCACCTTGAAGCCGTCGAACGGCAGGAAGGTGGCGCTCTTGCCGTCTTCCTCCACGGTCACCGGCCGCTTGATGCGGATGAACTTCTTCGCCGCCTCCTGTTCCTGCAGTCCGGCGGACTGGATCAGGAACACGAAGGGACCGGCACTGCCATCCATGATCGGCACTTCCGGCGCCGACAGCTCGATGTAGGCGTTGTCGATACCCAGGCCAGCCATGGCCGAGAGCAGGTGCTCAACCGTATCCACCTTGACGTCACCCTTGACCAGCGTGGTCGACAGGGTGGTATCACCGACGTTCTCGGCCCGGGCCGGAATTTCCACCATCGGGTCGAGATCGGTGCGACAGAACACGATCCCGGTATCCACCGGAGCCGGCTTCAGGGTGAGGTAGACCTTCTCCCCCGAATGCAGGCCGACGCCGGTGGCGCGGATGATGTTCTTCAAAGTGCGTTGTCTGATCATGGCTTTGGCCGTATCTGCACAAGTTGTGAACTGTTCTCAGCAATGGCAGGCATGATAGCAGAGCCCGCCCTTACTGAACACCAATCACGGCTATGCCGCTGATATAGCGCGTCAATCGGCCTGGCGACGCAGGAACGCCGGAATATCCAGGTAATCCAGATCCTCCTGGGTGGCGATCTTCGGCGCGGGCGCGGCACCGCCGGCGGCCGGGCGCGGTTCGCGCATCACGGTCGGGCGCTCGAGATCGCGGTAATTGACCGACGCGGCCTGGGGCGCAGGAGCGGCGACCGGCGTGTTGTCGACCACCTTGGTCGGCTTCTCCATGCGCGCGCCGAGGCCGGTGGCGACCACGGTGACATGCAGCTCGTCGCGCATCTCCGGATCGATCACCGCACCGATCTTCACGGTGGCGTGCTCGGAGGTGAACTGCTCGATGATGCTGCCCACCTCGGTGTACTCGCCCAGCGACAGGTCGAGGCCGGCGGTGATGTTGACCAGGATGCCGCGGGCGCCCTGCAGGTTGATGTCCTCCAGCAGCGGGTTGCGGATCGCCGCCTCGGCCGCCTCGCGGGCGCGGTTCGGGCCGCTGGCGTGGCCGGTGCCCATCATCGCCATGCCCATCTCGCTCATCACGGTGCGCACGTCGGCGAAGTCGACGTTCATCAGGCCCGGGCGCTGCATGATGTCGGAGATGCCGCGCACGGCGCCGGCCAGCACGTCGTCGGCCTTGGCGAAGGCGGACAGCAGGCTGGCATCCTTGCCGAGGATGGTCAGCAGCTTCTCGTTGGGGATGGTGATCAGCGAGTCGACATGCTCGGACAGGGCACGGATGCCCTCGTCGGCGATCTGCATGCGGCGACGGCCCTCGAAGGGGAACGGGCGGGTGACCACGGCCACGGTGAGGATGCCCATCTCCTTCGCCACTTCGGCGATGATCGGCGCTGCACCGGTGCCGGTGCCGCCGCCCATGCCAGTGGTGATGAACACCATGTTGGCGCCTTCCAGCACCTCGGCGATGCGCTCGCGGTCTTCCAGCGCAGCCTGGCGGCCGACGTCCGGATTGGTGCCGGCGCCCAGGCCCTTGGTGACGTTCATGCCCAGCTGCAGGATGGTCTTGGCGTCGACCTTCTTCAGCGCCTGGGCGTCGGTGTTGGCACAGATGAAATCGATGTCGTCGATGTTGCAGCGCAGCATGTGGTTGACCGCATTGCCGCCACCGCCGCCGACGCCGATGACCTTGATTACCGCGTTCGATTGAACGTTATCGACCATTTCAAACATTTTCCCTCTCCTTTCCCTTTTCTGCCCAAACAGTTGCCGTCTCGCGCGGCCGTCTGTCAGAAGTTGCCCTGTACCCAGCGCTTGAAGCGCACGAATACCGGCGGTTTGCTCTCTTCACTGCTGCTGCCCGGGCCGACATAGCTCGGAGTCCCCTGCTTGCGCAGGCCGTACAGCAGCAGCCCGACCCCGGTCGCATAGGCCGGGTTGCGCACGACATCCTCGAGGCCCTTGACGCCTTGCGGCAGGCCCAGGCGTACCGGCATGTGGAATACCTCTTCGGCCAGCTCGACGGCACCTTCCATCTTGGCGGTGCCGCCGGTGAGGACGATCCCGGCCGGGAGCAGGTCGGCGTAGCCGCTGCGGCGCAGCTCGCCCTGCACCAGGCAGAACAGTTCCTCGTAGCGCGGCTCGACCACCTCGGCCAGCGCCTGGCGCGACAGCTCGCGCGGCGGCCGCTCGCCGACGCTGGGAACCTTGATGGTCTGCCCGGCGCCGGCCAGCTTGGCCAGGGCGCAGGCGTAGCGAATCTTGATTTCTTCAGCATACTGAGTCGGCGTACGCAGGGCCATGGCGATATCGTTGGTCACCTGGTCGCCGGCGATCGGGATGACTGCCGTGTGACGGATCGCACCTTCGGTGAAGATGGCGATGTCGGTGGTGCCGCCACCGATGTCCACCAGACACACGCCCAGCTCCTTCTCGTCGTCGGTCAGCACCGAGTCGGAGGAAGCCAGCTGTTCGAGGATGATGTCATCCACCTCGAGGCCGCAGCGGCGCACGCACTTCTCGATGTTCTGCGCCGCGTTGACCGCGCAGGTGACCACGTGCACCTTGGCCTCCAGACGCACGCCGGACATGCCCAGCGGTTCGCGCACGCCATCCTGATGGTCGATGGCGTAGTCCTGGGCCAGGGTGTGCAGCACCCGCTGGTCGGCGGGAATGGCCACCGCCTGGGCGGCATCCAGCACCCGCTCGATGTCGGCCGGGCTCACCTCGCGGTCGCGGATGGCGACTATGCCGTGGGAGTTCAGGCTGCGGATGTGGCTGCCGGCCACCCCGACGAAGGCCGAGTGGATGCGGCAGCCTGCCATCTGCTGCGCCTCGTCGATGGCGTGCTGGATGGCCTGTACGGTGGACTCGATGTTGACCACCACCCCCTTCTTCAGCCCCCGCGACGGATGGGTACCGACGCCGACGATTTCCAGCTGGCCATCGGCCGCCACCTCGCCGACCAGCGCCACCACCTTGGAGGTGCCGATATCCAGACCGACGATCATCTTGCCGCTCTGCGCGCTTGCCATGATCCAGTTCTCTCCTCAAGTCACTGCAGGGCCCCGGCGCTGTCGCCGGGGACCGGCGCCGCCGGCATCTCGCGCCACGCCACGGCCAGGCCGTTGGGATAGCGCAGATCGACGCGCGCAATGTTCGCGTTGTGTTCTTTCAGGGCCTTTTCGTAGACGCTGACGAAACGGCGCATCTTTTCCACCACATGGTCGCGGCCGAGCAGCAGCTCCAGCCCCTGTCCGGTGGTGAGGTACCAGCTGCCGCGCTCGCGCAGCTCCAGGCGCGTCACGGTGAAGTCCAGCGGCCGCAGCAGCTGGCTGAGCAACTGGTACTGGCGCATGATCTGCTGCTGCGCACGCTGCGGCCCCCACAGCTTGGGCAGGTGCTCGTAGCCGGCCAGCTCGCCCGGGGCGAAGGCCTGCCCCTGGTGGTTGAGCAGCGCCTCGTCGCCCCAGCGGGCCACCGGCAGTTGCTCCTCCAGGCGGATCAGCACCTGATCGGGCCACACCCGGCGCACCTCGGCCTCGGCGATCCACGGCATCTGCTCCAGCGCGCTGCGCATCGCCTCCAGGTCGACGCTGAAGAAGCGGGCGTCGGCGAAGGGCTCCACCTGCTTGGCCACCGCCACCCGGCTGACGTAGTGCAGGTCGCCCTGCACGCTGATCCGGGCGATCGGCTGGTCGGCGTAGGGCAGCAGGCGCTGGCCGAGGTCGTGGGCTCCCACGCCCAGAGCGAGCAGCAGCAGCGGCCATGCCAGCCGCTTGAGGCCGCTCAGCGACGGGCGCGGCAGGCGCTTGCGCAGGGGTTCGCGCACCACCAGACGGCTGGCCCCGCGGGGGACCGGCTTGCGCAGCGGGCCCGCCGGGCCCGGACGCTGGTGACGCAGCAGCGCGATCATGGGATCAGCTCCTTGCCTCGAGGCTGTCGGCGAGGATTTCCAGCACCAGCTGCTGGAAATCCAGGCCAGCCGCCCGTGCGGCCATCGGGACCAGGCTGTGGTCGGTCATCCCCGGAACGGTGTTGACCTCCAGCAGCCAGAACTGCCCGTCGGCATCCTGCATCACGTCGGCGCGGGCCCAGCCGCGGGTGCCGACCGCTTCGCAGGCGCGTGCGACGAGCGCCTTGAGTTCCTCTTCCTTGTCCGCCTCCAGGCCGCAGGGGATCTGGTAGCGGGTATCGTCGGCCAGGTACTTGGCCTCGTAGTCGTAGAAGCTGTGGGTGGTGCCCAGGCGGATCGGCGGCAGCACTTCGCCACGCAGCACGGCCACGGTGAACTCGGGACCGCTGATCCACTGCTCGACCAGCACCTGCGGGTCGTAGCGGCGGGCGTCCTGCCAGGCGGCCAGCAGCGCCTCCAGGCTCTCCACCCGCGCCATGCCGATGCTCGAGCCCTCGTGGGCCGGCTTGACGATCAGCGGGAAGCCCAGCTCGACGGCGGCGCGCTCGCAGTCGGCGGCCGAGGCCAGCACCGCGTGGCGCGGCGTCGGCAGGCCGAGGCTCTGCCACACCTGCTTGGTGCGCAGCTTGTCCATCGCCAGCGCCGAGGCCAGCACGCCGCTGCCGGTGTAGGGGATCTCCAGGCACTCGAGCAGGCCCTGCATGCTGCCATCCTCGCCGCCGCGGCCATGCAGGACGATGAAGGCGCGGTCGATGCGCTCGCCGGCCAGGCGCTGCAGCAGGTCGCTGCCGACGTCGATGCCGAAGGCGTCCACCCCGGCGCCCTGCAGGGCCTCCAGCACGGCCGCGCCGGACTTCAGCGATACCGCGCGCTCGGCGCTGCGGCCACCGTAGAGGACGGCGACACGACCGAAGGCCTGGAGATCGAGGTTGGATGGCTGACTCATTTCGACTCACCTTGCACAGCGAACAGCGGATGGTTGATCAGTTGCGGAGCGACGCCGCCGATGTCGCCGGCGCCCTGGCAGAGCAGGATGTCGTTTGGGCGCAGCAGCGGCTTGAGCAGCGGCGCCAGGTCGGTGCCGCGCTCGACGTAGATCGGGTCGAGCACGCCGCGCTGGCGGATGCTGTGGCACAGCTGGCGGCTGTCGGCACCGGGGATCGGCTCCTCGCCGGCCGGGTAGACCTCCATCAGCAGCAGCACGCTGGCCTCGCCGAGCACCTGCACGAAGTCGTCGTAGAGGTCGCGGGTGCGGCTGTAGCGGTGCGGCTGATAGACCATCACCAGGCGCCGCTCCGGCCAGCCGTCGCGCACCGCCTTGATCACCGCGGCAACCTCGCGCGGGTGGTGGCCGTAGTCGTCGACCAGCATCACGCTGCCGCCTTCGGCCGGCAGCTCGCCGTAGACCTGGAAGCGCCGACCGACGCCCTGGAAGCCGGACAGGCCGGCGAGGATGGCGTCGTCGCCGATGCCCTCGTCGGTGGCGATGGCGATGGTGGCCAGCGCGTTGAGCACGTTGTGCCGGCCGGGCATGTTGACCACCACGGCGAGCGGCTCGCGGTCCTTGCGCAGCACGGTGAAGTAGGTGCGCATGCCCTGCTGGCGCACGTCGATGGCGCGCAGGTCGGCGCCCTCGTCAAAGCCGTAGGTGACGATCGGCCGGCTGACCTGCGGCAGGATCTCGCGCACCACCGGGTCGTCGACGCAGAGCACCGCCAGGCCGTAGAACGGCAGGTTGTGCAGGAAGTCGACGAAGGTCTTCTTCAGCTTGTTGAAGTCGCCGCCGTAGGTGCTCATGTGGTCGGCGTCGATGTTGGTGACCACCGAGACCATCGGCTGCAGGTGCAGGAAGCTGGCGTCGCTCTCGTCGGCCTCGGCCACCAGATAGCGGCTGGCGCCGAGCTGGGCGTTGGTGCCGGCAGCGGTCAGCTTGCCACCGATGACGAAGGTCGGATCGAGGCCGGCGGCGGCGAACACCGAGGCGATCAGGCTGGTGGTGGTGGTCTTGCCGTGGGTGCCGGCCACCGCGATGCCGTGGCGGTAGCGCATCAGCTCGGCGAGCATCTCGGCACGCGGCACCACCGGGATGCGCCGCTCCAGGGCATGGGCGACTTCCGGGTTGGCCGGGTTGATGGCGCTGGACACCACCAGCACGTCGGCCTGCTCGACGTTCTCGGCGCGGTGGCCGATGAAGATCTGCGCACCGAAGCTCTCCAGGCGCGCGGTCACCGGCGAGGCCTTGAGGTCGGAGCCGGACACCTGGTAGCCGAGGTTGAGCAGCACCTCGGCGATGCCGCACATGCCGACGCCACCGATGCCGACGAAGTGGATGCGACGGATGCGGCGCATGCGCCGTACCTCGGCCGGATTGTTGCCGCGCAGGGCATCAGCCATGGGCCACCTCCAGGCAGATATCGACCACCTCGCGGGTGGCTTCGGGCTTGGCCAGGCGGCGGGCAGTAGCGCCCATGGCTTCGAGTTTTTCGCTGTGCATCAGGACCTCGGTCAGCTGCGCGGCCAGCGCGGCCGCGTCAGTGGCATGTTGCGGCAAGAGCACGGCGGCACCGGCCCTGGCCAGATATTCGGCATTGCGCGTCTGGTGATCGTCGATGGCGTGCGGCAGCGGAATGAGCAGCGACGGCAGGCCGGCGGCGGCCAGCTCGCAGACGGTCAGCGCGCCGGCACGGCAGATCACCAGGTCGGCCCAGGCATAGGCCGCGGCCATGTCGCGGATGAACGGCAGCACCTCGGCGTCGACGCCGGCCTCGGCGTAGCGCGCACGGGTCACCTCGGCGTGCTGCCGGCCAGCCTGGTGGCGCACCTGCGGGCGCAGCTCGGCCTTCACCTGTGCCAGCGCCGCCGGCAGCAGCTTGTTGAGCGGCTCGGCGCCCAGGCTGCCGCCCAGCACCAGCAGGCGCACCGGGCGCGCGGCCGGGCTCTGCCGGGAGGCGGCGAGGAACAGCTCCGGGCGCACCGGATTGCCGGTGGTGCGGCGCTTGGCGCTGGCGGCGAAGGTATCCGGGAAGGCCTCGCAGACCCGCGCCGCGAAGGGCACCAGGGCCCGATTGGCGGTGCCGGCCACGGCGTTCTGCTCGTGGATCACCAGCGGCACGCCGGCCAGGCGCGCGGCCCAGCCACCGGGGCCGGTGACGAAGCCGCCCATGCCCAGCACGCAGACCGGGCGCAGCTCGCGCAGCACGCGGCGCGCCTGCCACAGCGCCCTGGCCAGCAGCAGCGGCGCCTTGAGCAGCGACAGCAGGCCCTTGCCACGCAGGCCGCTCATCTCGATGCGGTGCAGCGGCAGGCCGGCCTGCGGCACCAGTTCGTTCTCGATGCCACGCGGGGTGCCCAGCCAGTGCACGTTGTAGCCACGCGCCTGGAACTCGCGGGCGCAGGCCAGCGCCGGGAACACGTGCCCGCCGGTGCCGCCGGCCATGATCAGCACGTTAGCGGGCATGGCGCGGTTCCTCCTCGGCAAAATCCTCTTCGGTAAACTCCATCTCTGCATTTCCCAGCAGGTTGCGCCGCTCCCAGTCGATGCGCAGCAGCAGGGCCAGGCTGACGCAGCAGACCACCAGCGAACTGCCCCCGTAGCTGAGGAACGGCAGGGTCAGGCCCTTGGTCGGCAGCAGGCCGACGTTCACGCCGATGTTGATCAGGAACTGGCCGATCCACTGGATGGCCACTCCGTAGGCCACGTAGGCCGAGAAATACTGCTGGTCCTTTTCCGCCTGCAGGCCGATGTGCAGCGCACGCAGGGTGACCAGCACGAACAGCGCCACGGTGGCCAGTGCGCCGATCATGCCCAGCTCCTCGGCGAGCACGGCGAACACGAAGTCGGTGTGCGCCTCCGGCAGGTAGAACTGCTTCTGCACGCTGTTGCCCAGACCGACGCCCAGCCACTCGCCGCGGCCGAAGGCGATCAGCGCCTGGCTGAGCTGGTAGCCGGCGCCGAACTGATCGGCCCAGGGGTCGATGAAGTTGGTCAGGCGCTTGAGACGGTAGGCCTGGCTGGTCATCACCACCACGCCGAGCGCCAGCACACCGATCACCATCGGCAGGAAGCGCAGCAGGCTGACGCCGCCGAGGAACAGCATGGTGATGCCGGAGCCGACCAGCACCACGGTGGCGCCGAAGTCCGGCTCGGAGAGCAGCAGGCCGGCCATCAGGCCGAGCACGATCAAGGGCATGAGCAGCCCCTTCCAGCTGTTGTGCACGTCGGCCTGGCGGCGCACCAGGTAGCCGCCCAGGTAGATCACGGTGAACAGCTTGGCCAGCTCCGAAGGCTGGATGTTGATGCCGCCGAAGCCGATCCAGCGCCGCGCGCCGTTGACCTCGCGGCCGATGCCCGGCACCAGCACCAGCACCAGCAGGATGAAGGCGGCGATCAGCAGCTTGCCGCCGTTCTTCTGCCAGGTCGCCACCGGCACCAGCAGGACCACGCCGGCGGCCGCGCAGCCGACGGCGAGGAACAGCAGCTGGCGGACCATGAAGTACAGCGAGTTGCCCGACAAGGCACCGGCCACCTCGGAGGACGCCGAGGAGACCATCACGAAGCCGAGGCCGAGCAGCGCCAGGCAACCCGCCAGCAGCGGGAAGTCCATGTCGACGCCGCGCCGACTGCGCAGCGGCGACGGGCTCAGGCGCAGCAGCGCGCGCATCAGGGCAGCTCCCTCGCGGCCGCGGCGAACAGACGGCCGCGCTCCTCGAAGTTCCTGAACATGTCCAGGCTGGCGCAGGCCGGCGACAGCAGCACGGCGTCGCCCGCCTCGGCCAGTTCGGCGCAGCGCTGCACCGCCTCGTCGAGACTGGCGACACGCACCAGCGGCACCACCGGCTGCTCGTCGCTGCCGGTCAGCGCGCCAGCGATCAGTTCGGCATCGCGGCCGAGCAGCACCACCGCCCGGCAGTAGCGCGCCACGCTGGCACGCAGCGGGTTGAAGTCGGCGCCCTTGCCGTCGCCGCCGGCGATCAGCAGCAGCTTGCCGTCGATCTCGGCGCCCAGGCCATCGATGGCCGCCAGCGCGGCACCGACGTTGGTCGCCTTGGAATCGTCGTAGAAGGTCACCCCGTCACGCTCGCGCACCCACTGGCAGCGGTGCGCCAGGCCGGTGAAGCGGCGCAGGGTGTCGAGCATCGGCGCCAGCGGCAGGCCGACGGCATGGCCGAGGGCCAGCGCGGCCAGGGCGTTGGCCTGGTTGTGCGCGCCGCGGATCTTCAGCTCGCGCACCGGCATCAGCTTGCTGAACTGGAAGGCGAGGTACTTCTCGCCGTTCTCCTCGAGGATGCCGAACGACTTGAAGTCCGGCTTGCCGAGGCCGAAGCTCCAGCACGGCACCTGGTCGGCGATCAGCGGCCGCGACAGCGGGTCCTGGCGGTTGACCACTACCTGGCGGGCGCCACGGAAGATGCGGTGCTTGGCCAGGTGATAGCTTTCCATGCCGCTGTAGCGGTCCATGTGGTCGTCGCTGACATTCAGGCAGGTGGCCACCTCGGCGCTCAGCCGCTCGGTGCTCTCCAGCTGGAAGCTGGACAGCTCCAGCACGTACAGCTCGATGTCGTCAGCCAGCAGATCCAGCGCCGGGGTGCCGAGGTTGCCGCCCACCGCCACCTTCTTGCCGGCGGCCTGCGCCATCTCACCGACCAGGGTGGTCACGGTGCTCTTGGCGTTGGAACCGGTGATGGCGACGATCGGCGCCCGGGCGTGGCGCACGAACAGGTCGATGTCGCCGGACAGCCTGACTCCGCGCGCCCGGGCCTCCTGCAGCGCGGCGGTGGCCAGCGGCAGGCCGGGGCTGACGTACAGCTCGCTGGCGCGGCAGAGGAAGTCGACGTCCAGCGCGCCGCAGCGTACCTCGACCTGCGGGTACTCGGCCTCGAGGGTGGCCAGTTCCGGCGGATTGGTACGGGTGTCGACCACAGCGAAGGGCACGCCCTGGCGGGCGAGGAAGCGCACCAGCGACATGCCGCTCTTGCCGAGGCCGACAACGATGCGGAACTGGTCGGAAGCGATCAGCGTCATCTCTCTTACCTCAGCTTCAGGGTGGACAGGCCGACCAGCACCAGCACCACGGTGATGATCCAGAAGCGCACGATGACCCGCGGCTCCGGCCAGCCCTTGAGCTCGAAGTGGTGGTGGATCGGTGCCATGCGGAACACGCGGCGTCCGGTGAGCTTGAACGAGGCGACCTGGATCACCACCGACAGGGTCTCCATGACGAACACCCCGCCCATGATGAACAGCACCACTTCCTGGCGGACGATCACTGCGATGGTCCCCAGTGCGGCACCGAGCGCCAGGGCACCGACGTCGCCCATGAACACCTGCGCCGGGTAGGTGTTGAACCACAGGAAGCCGAGGCCGGCGCCGATCAGCGCGCCGCAGAACACGATCAGCTCGCCGGAGCCGGCGACGTAGGGAATCAGCAGGTATTCGGCGAACTTGGCGTTGCCCGACAGGTAGCAGAAGATGCCCAGCGCGCCGCCGACCAGCACGGTGGGCAGGATCGCCAGACCGTCGAGGCCGTCGGTCAGGTTGACCGCATTGCTCGAGCCGACGATGACGAAATAGGTCAGCACGACGAAGAAGATCCCCAGCGGGATCTCGATGTTCTTCAGCAGCGGCAGGAACAGGGTGGTCTCCACCGGGGTGGCGGCGGTCATATAGAGGAACACCGCCGCGGCGAGGCCGAACACCGACTGCCAGAAGTACTTCCAGCGGCTCGGCAGACCACGCGAGTTCTTCTCGATCACCTTGCGGTAATCGTCGACCCAGCCGATGGCGCCGAACAGCAGGGTGACGCCGAGCACCACCCACACGTAGCGATTGGACAGGTCGGCCCACAGCAGGGTGCTGATGGCGATGGCGGAGAGGATCAGCGCACCGCCCATGGTCGGCGTGCCCTTCTTCGACAGGTGCGACTGCGGGCCGTCGTCGCGCACCGCCTGGCCGATCTGGCGGGTGCGCAGGGTCTTGATCATCCACGGCCCCAGCCACAGTGCCAGGGCCAGGGCGGTGAGCACGCCGAGGATTCCGCGCAGGGTCAGGTACTGAAAGACCGCGAAGCCCTTGTGGAACTGTTGCAGAAACTCGGCCAACAGCAGCAGCATTTAGTGTTCTCCAGCACAGGCACAGAACGCAGCCACGACGTTTTCCATCGCCGCGCTGCGCGAGCCTTTGATCAACAGGGTGGTTTCCGGAGACTGTTCGGCAGCGAGGACGGCGATCAGTTCAGCCTGACTGGCAAAATGCCGCGCACCCTCGCCGAAGGCAGCGACGGCATGGCTCATCAGCGGGCCCACGGCGTACAGCGCGTCGACCTTGCCACGGGCATAGGCGCCCACCTCGCGGTGGCCGGCCTCGGCCCAGGCGCCCAACTCGCCCATGTCGCCCAGCACCAGGACGGTGCGTCCGGAAAAGCCCGCCAGTATATCAATCGCCGCCTTGATTGCGGCGGGATTGGCGTTGTAGCTGTCGTCGATGACCCGCATTCCAGACGGAGCGAGCTGCGCGCAGGCACGCCCCTTGACTGGCTGCAGGGCCTCCAGCCCGGCGCGGATCGCCGCGCCCCCGACACCCAGGGCGTGGGCGGCGGCGGCGGCGGCCAGGGCATTGGCCACGTTGTGCTCGCCGAGCAGGTTGAGCTGGATGCGCACCTCGCCGGCCGGGCCGACCAGGGTGAAGGCCGGGCAGCCGCGGGCGTCGCGGGCCAGTTCGCGGGCGCTGAAGTCGGCGACGGCGTGCATGGCGAAGCTCAGCACCTGGCGCCCGGCGGCGCGCCTGGACCACACCTCGAAGGCCGGATCGTCGCGGTTGAGCACGGCCACGCCGTCGGCGTCCAGGCCCTCGAGGATCTCGCCCTTGGCCTCGACGATCTTCTCCGGGCCGCCGAACTCGCCGACGTGGGCGCTGCCGGCGTTGGTGATGATCGCCACCTGCGGCCTGCTCAGGCCGACCGTGTAGGCGATCTCGCCGACATGGTTGGCGCCCAGTTCGATCACCGCGCTGCGGTGCTGCGGCGCCAGCTCGAGCAGGGTCAGCGGCACGCCGAGGTCGTTGTTGAGGTTGCCGCGGGTGGCCAGCACCGCGGCGGCGTCGCCGCCGTGGTCGGCACGCAGGATGCTGGCGAGCATCTCCTTGACCGTGGTCTTGCCGCTGGAGCCGGTGACCGCCGCGACCCGGCCGCGGAAGGCGGCGCGGTTCAGCGCGCCGAGCTGACCGAGAGCCAGGCGGGTGTCGGCCACCACCAGCTGCGGCAGCTCGACTTCCTCCTGCTCGCGCTCGACCAGCGCGGCGGCGGCGCTCTTGGCGGCGACCTGCTCGAGGTAGTCGTGGCCGTCGAAGCGCGCGCCGGACAGGGCGACGAACAGCTGGCCCGGCTCGATCCGGCGGCTGTCGATGCTCACCCCGTTGAAGAAGGCATCCGGCCCGGCCAGGCGGCCCCTGAGGACACCCAGCACCGTGCTCAGCATCCAGGCTTCAAGCATCCTGCACCTCGCGTTCGGCCAGCGCGGCGGCGGCCTGTTCGATATCGGAGAAGGAATGGCGCACCCCGGCGATTTCCTGGTAGTCCTCGTGGCCCTTGCCGGCCAGCAGGATCACGTCGTCCGGCGCCGCGCCGGCGATCAGCCGGCGGATCGCCTCGCCGCGCCCGGCGACGAAGGTCACCCGCTCCGGCTCGCGGAAGCCGGCGCGGATGTCGGCGACGATCCGCTGCGGATCCTCGCTGCGCGGATTGTCGTCGGTGACCCAGACGCCGTCGGCCAGCCCCTCGACGGCCGCAGCCATCAGCGGGCGCTTGCCGCGGTCGCGGTCGCCGCCGCAGCCGAACAGGCACAGCAGGCGGCCACGGGTGTGCGGGCGCAAGGCCTCGAGGACCTTCTCCAGGGCATCCGGAGTGTGCGCATAGTCGACCACCACCAGCGGCCCGGCGCCGCCGCCGAGGCGCTGCATGCGTCCGACCGGGCCCTTGAGCTGCGGCAGCACGCGCAGGATCTCGTCCAGCGGGTGATTCAGCCCCATCAGCGCACCGACCACCGCCAGCAGGTTGCTCAGGTTGAAGCGGCCGAGCAGCGGGCTGACCAGCAGGCCGTCGCCCTGGGCGGTGATCAGCCGGGCGCGCACGCCCGCCTCGCCGAACTCGGCCTCGGTGCAGTAGAGGGTGGCGGCGGGATCGATCTGGCTGTAACTGATCAGCCGCGACGGTGCCGGGCGAGCGGCCAGCTCGCGACCGAACAGGTCGTCGAGGTTGATCACCCGGGTGCACAGGCCCGGCCAGGCGAACAGCCGCGCCTTGGCCTCGCCGTAGGCAGCCATGTCGCCATGGTAGTCAAGGTGGTCGCGCGACAGGTTGGTGAACACCGCCACGTCGAAGTCCAGCGCCTCGACCCGGCCCTGGTCGAGGCCGTGGGAGGACACCTCCATGGCCACCGCCCGGGCGCCGGCCTGCTTGAGGCGCGCCAGCTCGGCCTGCACGGCAAGCGGATCGGGAGTAGTATGGCGGCCGCACTGCAGGTCGTCGTGGAAGCCGACGCCGAGGGTGCCGATCAGGCCGCAGCGCTGGCCGAGCAGGTCGAGGGCCTGGGCCAGCAGCTGGCTGACGCTGGTCTTGCCGTTGGTACCGGTGACGCCGATCAGGTCGAGGCTGCGGCTGGGATCGCCGTAGAAACGCCCGGCGATGGCCGACAGCTGGCCGGCCAGGCCCTTCACCGGGATCAGCACGGTCGCCGCGGAGTCGGGTATGTCGAGCGCGCCCTCGGCCTCGTAGGCCACCGCAGCGGCACCGCGGGCGATGGCGTCGGCGACATAGGCCCGGCCATCGCTGTGATGGCCGGGGATGGCGAGAAACAGGTCGCCCGGGCGCAGCGCCCGACTGTCCAGGCTCAGTTCGCGGATCAGCGCGTCGCGACGCGCCTGGGGAAACATCTTCAGCAGACTCATCGGCATCAGCCGCGTCCTCCATTGCCGGGCACCGCCACCGCCTGCTGCGCTTCGGGCAGCGGCGGCAGGTTGTCCGGGGCTATGTTCATCAAGCGCAGGGTGCCGGCCATCACCTTGCTGAAGACCGGCGCGGAAACCAGGCCACCGAAGTAGCCCTCGCCGCCCGGCTCGTCGATCACCACGACGGCGGCGAAGCGCGGGCTGCTGGTCGGCGCGAACCCGGCGAACAGGGAGCGATAGGCGTTCTGCTTGTAGCCCTTGCTGCCCACGCTGTTCTTGCGCGCCGTGCCGCTCTTGCCGGCCACGTGATAGCCGGGCACCTGCGCGCGGTGGGCGCCACCCGGGGCCTCGACCACCTGCTGCAGCATGCCCTGCATGGTCCTGGCCACCTCGTCGGGGATTACCTGGCTGACCGCCGCCGGCTGGTCGACGCGCGCCAGGCTCAGCGGCACCATGCGCCCGTGGTTGGCGATGGTCGCGTAGGCATGGGCCAGCTGGATCGCCGTCACCGACAGGCCATAGCCGTAGGAGAGGGTCGCGGTCTCCGCCTGCGGCCACTTGCGGTGGTTGGGCAGGTTGCCGACCTGCTCGCCGGGGAAGCCCAGACCGGTGTCCTGGCCGAGGCCGAGCTGCTGCATCTTGTGGTAGATCGCCTCGCCGCCGATGTCGAAGGCGATCTTGCTGATGCCGACGTTGCTGGAACGGATCAGGATGCCGGTAAGGTCGAGCACCGGGCCGCCGCCGCGCGACACGTCGCGGATGGTGTAGCGGCCGATGCGCAGGCTGTGCGGCCAGACCTCGACGGTGTCGGTGGGCTTCCAGCGCCCGCTCTCCAGGGCCGCCATCATCGAGATCGGCTTCACCGTCGAGCCCGGCTCGAAGACGTCGATCAGCGCGCGGTTGCGCATCGCCTGCGGTTGCAGGGTGCGCTTGTTGTTGGGGTTGTAGGTGGGGTGGTTGACCATGGCCAGCACCTCGCCGGTCTGCACGTCGAGGATCACCAGACTGCCGGCCTTGGCCTTGTTCTCCACCAGGGCGTTGCGCAGCTCGCGGTGCGCCAGGTACTGCAGGCGCAGGTCGATGGACAGCGCCAGCTCCTTGCCCGGCTTGGCGTTGCGCGCCACGCCGACGTCCTTGATCAGGCGGCCGCGGCGATCCTTGAGCACCTCGCGCTGGCCGGGCATGCCGGCCAGCCACTGCTCGAAGGCCAGCTCGACCCCCTCGCGTCCGCGATCGTCGATGTCGGTGAAGCCGATCAGGTGGGCAGTCACCTCGCCGGCCGGATAGAAGCGGCGGAACTCCTCGATGCTGTAGACCCCGGGAATCTTGTGCGCCAGCACCGCCTCGCCCTGCTCGGGGGTCAGACCGCGGGCCAGGTAGAGGAACTCGCGCCCGGCATTCTGCTGCAGCTTCGCGCTGAGCGCCTGCGGATCCAGGCCCAGCGCCGCGGCCAGGGTCGGCCAGTGCTGGCGCGCGCCCATCAGCTCCTTGGGGTTGCCCCACAGGGTGGTGACCGGGGTACTGACCGCCAGCGGCTCGCCGTTGCGGTCGGTGATCAGCCCGCGGTGCGCCGGGATCGGAATGTGCCGCACGCTGCGTGCATCGCCATGGGCCTTGAGGAAGTCATGGTCGAACACGTGGAGATCGACGATGCGCCAGACGATCACCGCCACCATGGCGAACAGGACGCCGAGCACCAGACGAAAGCGCCAGGGGTAGAGGGCCCCCTCGAGACTGATCATGGCGCCACCATCCGCACTTCGCCGGGCTCGGGGATGCGCATCTGCAGCTGCTCGCTGGCCAGCGCCTCGATGCGGCTGTGTGCGGTCCAGGTGCTCTGCTCGAGGATCAGCCGGCCCCATTCGGCCTGCGCCTTGTCGCGCACGCTGAGTTCGGCATACAGCTGGTTGAGCAGCTTGCGATTCCAGTGCGCGCTCCACGACACGGCCACGGCCGAACACAGCACGAGGCCGAACAGCACCAGCATCAGCAGACTGCCGCTGGGCATGCCGTCGCGGGCGCCGCGGATCATCTCAGCTTCTCCGCCACGCGCATGACCGCGCTGCGCGAGCGCGGGTTGGCCTTGAGTTCCTCGGCCGACGCGTACTGAGGCTTGCCCAGCAGCTTCAGGCGCGGCTCGAAGCGGGCCACCTGCACCGGCAGATCGCGCGGCAGGTTGTCGGCCTCGCCCTTCACCTGGCGGCGCATGAACTGCTTGACGATGCGATCCTCCAGCGAGTGGAAACTGATCACCACCAGGCGGCCGCCGACGGCGAGCGCCTCGAGGGCCGCCCCGAGGCCCCGCTCGAGATCGCCCAGCTCGTTGTTGATGTGGATGCGCAGGCCCTGGAAGGCACGGGTGGCCGGGTTTTTGCCCTTCTCCCAGGCCGGATTGGCGGCGGCGATCACCTCGGCGAGGTCGGCGGTACGGGTGAACGGGCACTCGCCGCGGCGCTGCACGATGGCGCGCGCCATGCGCCGCGAGAAGCGCTCCTCGCCGTACTCGTAGAACACCCGGGCAATCTCTTCCTCGCTGGCGGAGGCGATCCAGTCCGCGGCGCTGACCCCGGCATCCGGATTCATGCGCATGTCCAGCGGGCCGTCGTTCATGAAGCTGAAACCGCGCTCGGGGTCGTCCAGCTGCGGCGAGGATACGCCGAGATCGAGGAGGACGCCGTCGACCTTGCCGCTCAGGCCGCGCGCGGCGACCTCCTCGCCCAGTTCGGCGAAACTGCGCTGGACGATCTGGAAGCGCTCATCCGCCACCGCCAGTTCGCGACCGGTGGCGATCGCCAGCGGATCCTTGTCGAAGCCCAGCAGGCGGCCGGCCGGGCCGAGTGCGCGGAGCACTTCGCGGCTGTGACCGCCGCGACCGAAGGTGCCATCCAGATAGCAGCCGTCGGCGCGCACGGCGAGCGCCTCGACGGCTTCGCGGAGCAGGACGGTCACATGGCTGAAGGTGGCTGCATTCATATCAAAGTATCAGGTTGCGTAATTCTTCCGGCAACGCGCCGGGTTCCTTGATGGCCTGGAGGTCCTGCGTACAACGCAGGTCCCAGGCCGCCTCGTCCCACAACTGGAACTTGTTGAGCTGGCCGACCAGCACCGCACGGCGGTCCAGCCCGGCGTAATCGCGCAGACGCGGCGGCACGAGGAAACGTCCGGCGGCATCCAGTTCCAGATCCACCGCATTGCCGATCAGCAGGCGCTGCAGGCGACGGTTTTCCTCGCGCAGCGACGGCAGTTCGCGCAACTTGGCTTCGATCAGTTCCCATTCATCGAGGGGATAGACACACAGGCAGGAGTCGATGGTGTCGATGGTCACCACAAGCAGACCGGCGCAGCGCGCCATGAACTCGTCGCGATACCGGCTCGGCATCGTCAGGCGGCCCTTGGCGTCAAGACTTATGACATTGGCTCCGCGAAACACGGCTGCGCATCCCCGTTGTGCTCAGCCGCCAAGAGCTGTGTTTCACGGCTGGAATCCCCACTTTCACCCACTTTCCCCCACCCTTACACACTATAGGAACGCCCCAGCGACCCAGTCAAGGCGAGCCCGACAGGAAAAATCCTTACTGGACCGCAACTTAGAGAAGAGACCGACAGGCGGGAATTAGGAGTGGTAAACCGGGAGAAAAAATCGAGGGATATCGGCATGCCAGCTCTCGAACTTAAAGTTCTTTATCAAGAGCAATAGCGATTCGAAATTAAAAACTGCCGCCGATAATGAAAGAGAAGAAAGCGGAAGGAAGGAGAGCCGGCCTGTAAGCCGGGTTTTGTCGAGGACAGTCATTCCTCTAGGATCGCCATCGCTGACGACCTCAAGCAACCTACCCGGATCCAGCGCGGGCCACGCCAATGGATCCCTATTTGGTCTTGCTCCGAGTGGGGTTTACCTAGCCACGAACTGTTGCCAGTCGTGCGGTGCGCTCTTACCGCACCTTTTCACCCTTACCGGCGCTTGCGCGCTTAGGCGGTTGTTTTCTGTGGCACTTTCCGTAGGCTCGCGCCTCCCAGGCGTTACCTGGCACTCTGCCCTGTGGAGCCCGGACTTTCCTCCCCCCTGCAAGCAGGGCAGCGACTGTCCAGCCGACTCTCCGGCGCGCAGGGTACTCACTGCGCGCCCGGATAACAAGCTCAATCCTCGGCTTTCTGTCGCCCCAGCGCCTGCTGGTAGAGCAGATTCTTGCGCACCCCGGTGATCTCCGCCGCCAGCGCCGCCGCCCGCTTGAGCGGCAACTCGGCCAGCAGCAGGTCGAGCACGCGCAGCGCCTCGGCACTCAGCGCCTCCTCGCCCTCCGGCGCCTGCCAACCTTCCACCAGCAGCACGCATTCGCCACGCTGCTGGTTGCTGTCAGCCGCCACCCAGTCGTGCAGCTCGCCGAGCGGCGCCCCCTTGATGGTCTCGAAGGTCTTGCTCAGCTCGCGCGCCAGCACCGCAGGACGCTCGACGCCGAACAGCTCGCTAAGGTCGGCGAGACACTCCAGCAGGCGGTGCGGCGCCTCGTAGAGGATCAGCGTGCGCGGCTCCTCGAGCAGCGCCTGCAGACGCTGCCGCCGCGCCGTCGCGCGCGCCGGCAGGAAGCCCTCGAAGACGAAGCGGTCGGAGGCCAGCCCGGAAGCCGACAGCGCGGCGATCAGCGCACAGGCGCCGGGCACCGGCACCACGCGCACCCCGGCGGCCCGCGCGTTGCGCACCAGGTGATAGCCGGGATCGGAGATCAGCGGCGTGCCGGCGTCGGAGATCAGCGCCAGGTCGTCGCCGGCCAGCAGGCGCTGCACCAGGCGCGAACCCTGCTCGCGCTCGTTGTGCTCGTGGCAGGCAGCCAGCGGCGTATTGATGCCGAAGTGCTGCAGCAGGCGGGCACTGTGGCGGGTGTCCTCGGCGGCGATCAGCGCGACCTCGCGCAGCACCCGCAGCGCCCGCGCGCTGATGTCCTCGAGGTTGCCGATCGGTGTAGCCACCACATAAAGAGTCCCCGGAGTGTTCACATCGCCATCCCGCTGCCAGCCCAAATGCGGCATTGTAGCGGGTTTCACCGTGCCAAGATCGCACCGCCGCCGGGGCTTGGGTACAATTGCCCCTTTCCAGCCTGCGAATCGGAATTACTGACATGATCGCCCGACTGCGCCCCCTTTCCGTCCTTTGCCTGGTCGGCCTGCTGACCGCCTGCGCCGGCCAGCAGACGTCCGGCCTCGGTGAGCTGCCGGTCCCGTCCCAGGCCAGCGCCGAGCAGCTGCTGCAGCAGGCGGCGCAGGTCAAGCCGGCACAGGCCACGCTGCTGCGCCTGTCCGCCGCCGATCAGTCCCTGCGCCAGGGCAATCTGGCGCAGACCCAGCAGATCCTCGACCTGCTCAAGCTCGACGAGCTGCTGCCGGCCCAGCAGGTTTTCGCCAGCACCCTGCAGGCCGAGCTGGCCCTGGCCCGCGGCAAGCCCAAGGCCGCCCTGCAGGCGCTGCAGCATCCCAGCTTCGAGCGCCTCGGCGAACTGCCGGTCGGCCAGCAGGTGCGCAGCCAGCTCACCCGCGCCAAGGCCCTGCAGGCCGACGGCCAGCCGCTGGCCGCCGCCCGCGAGCGGGTGTACGTCGCCCCGCTGCTGGAGGGCCAGAGCGCTGCCGCCAACCACGAGGCGATCTGGAGCCTGCTCGGCAACCTGTCCGCCAGCCAGCTGGCCAGCGCCAGCAGCCCCGAGGCCGACCTCGGCGGCTGGCTGGAGCTCGCTCGCCTGGCGCGCAGCAACGCCACCCCCGCGCAGCAGGTGACGCGCATCGCCGAATGGCAGGCCCAGCACCCGCAACACCCCGCAGCCCGCCAGCTGCCGCAGGCACTGGTCCAGCTGCAGGAAATCGCCGCCCGCCCGCTGACCCGCGTCGCCCTGCTGCTGCCCCAGCAGGGGCAGTTGGCCAGTGCCGCCCAGGCCCTGCGCGACGGATTCCTCGCCGCGCACTACCAGAGCGGCAACAGCGAACTGCACATCAGCCTGCACGACAGCAGCCATCTGACCGATCTCGATGCCTTCTATCGCCAGGCCCAGGCCGACGGCGTGCAACTGGTGGTCGGCCCGCTGGAGAAGCCGCTGGTCAACCAGCTCAACCGTCGCGAACAGCTGCCGGTCGCCACCCTGGCGCTCAACTACAGCGAGAACGTCGGCGAGGGCCCGGCCCAGCTGTTCCAGTTCGGCCTGGCCGCCGAGGACGAAGCTCGCGCGGTCGCCGAACGGGCGTGGCAGGACGGCATGCGCCGCGCCGTGGCGCTGGTGCCCAGCGGTGAATGGGGCAACCGCGTCCTGGCCGCCTTCAGCAAGGACTGGCAGGCGCGCGGCGGCAGCCTGATCGCGGCCGAGCACGTCGATCAGCCGGTGCGCCTGGCCCAGCAGATCGCCGACCTGCTCAAGCTGCGCGACAGCGAAGCACGCGCCAAGCGCCTGCGCGACAGCCTCGGCAGCGAGGTAGAGGCGCAGCCGGCACGCCGCCAGGACGTCGACTTCGTGTTCCTCGCCGCCACCCCGGCGCAGGCCCGGCAGATCAAGCCGACCCTGGCCTTCCAGTACGCCGGCGACCTGCCGGTGTACGCCACCTCGCACCTGTTCACCGGCAGCAACGACCCGAGCCAGGATCTCGACCTCGACGGCATCCGCTTCTGCGAAACCCCCTGGCTGCTGGGCGAGGCCGACCCGCTGCGCGAGCAGGTGGTCGGCCAGTGGCCGGCCGCCGCCGGCAGCCTCGGCCGCCTGTACGCCATGGGTGCCGATGCCTATCGCCTGGCGCCGCGCCTCGGCCAGCTGCAGACCCTGCCGGGCACCCGCCTGGAGGGCCTGTCCGGCAGCCTGCAGCTGGCTCCCGGCCAGCGCGTCGCGCGCAGCCTGCCGTGGGCGGAGTACCGCAACGGCCAGGTCTATCGCCTGGAGGCAGCCGCCCAGTGAGCGACACACGCCAGAGCGCCGGGCAGGCCGCCGAAGGCTGGGCGCTGACCCACCTGGAGGAGCACGGCCTGCGCCTGCTGGCGCGCAACTGGCGCTGCCGCCTCGGCGAGCTGGATCTGGTCATGCTCGACGGCGATACCGTAGTATTCGTCGAAGTGCGTTACCGGCGCCACAGCGCCTGGGGCGGCGCCGAAGGCAGCGTCGACGCACGCAAGCGCGCCCGCGTCAGCGCCGCCGCCCAGGTTTTCCTGCAACAGCAGTCGCGCTGGAGCCAGTGCCCCTGCCGCTTCGACGTGATCGCCATCGGCCCCGCCGAGCACAGCGCTCCTGCGCGACTGAACTGGATCCGCAGCGCGTTCGACGCCTGAACAGCGCCCAACCGAAGGTCACCCCATGGACATGCAATCCCGTATCCGCCAGCTTTTCCTGGACAGCATCGAAACCAAGCGCCAGGCCATGGAAGTGCTGATCCCGCACATCGAACAGGCCAGCCAGGTGATGGTCCATGCCCTGCTCAGCGAGGGCAAGATCCTCTCCTGCGGCAACGGCGGCTCCGCCGGCGATGCCCAGCACTTCTCCTCCGAGCTGCTCAACCGCTTCGAGCGCGAACGCCCGAGCCTGCCGGCGGTAGCTCTGACCACCGACAGCTCGACCATCACCTCGATCGCCAACGACTACAGCTACAACGAGGTGTTCTCCAAGCAGATCCGCGCCCTCGGCCAGCCCGGCGACGTGCTGCTGGCGATCTCCACCAGCGGCAACTCCGGCAACGTGATCCAGGCCATCCAGGCCGCCCACGACCGCGAGATGACCGTGGTGGCGCTGACCGGCCGCGACGGCGGCGGCATGGCCTCGCTGCTGCTGCCCGAGGACGTCGAGATCCGCGTGCCGGCGCGCGTCACCGCGCGCATCCAGGAAGTCCACCTGCTGGCCATCCACTGCCTGTGCGACCTGATCGACCGTCAACTATTCGGGAGTGAAGAATGAAGCGTTCCCCCCTGCTCCTCGCCGCCCTCGGCCTGAGCCTGCTGCTGGCCGGCTGCGGCGCACGCAGCATCGGCAACAAGATCGACGACCAGTTCATCCCCGGACGGGTCGCCAGCGAGATCCGCAGCAGCCATGCCGACCTCAACGACACCACCTCCCACGTGGTGGTGACCAGCTACAACGGCGTGGTTCTGCTCGCCGGCCAGACGCCGCGCGCCGACCTGAAAGCCCTGGCCGAGCAGGCTGCCCGCCGCGCCCAGGGGGTGAAGCTGGTGCACAACCATCTGCAGGTCCTTCCGCCCTCCTCGCCGCTGGCACGCAGCACCGACGCCGCACTGACCACCCAGATCAAGACCGCCATGCTCGCCGACAACACCGTGCCGAGCACCAAGATCAAGGTGGTCACCGAGAACGGCATGGTCTACCTGCTCGGCCTGGTCACCCGCGCCGAGGCCAACCGCGCCACGGCCGTGGTCCAGGGCGTCGGCGGCGTGCAGGGCATCGTACGCCTGTTCGAGTACGTCGACTGAGCGGACAGCCAGCGACAAAAAAGGCGATCCTAGGATCGCCTTTTTTGTTTACCGCGCAGTCTACTTGACCACCTTGAGGCTGGGCCGCCCGCTGGGACGCGGCGGCTCGTCGTCACCGGACGGCTCCTCGTCGAGCTCCTCGCCCTCCTCGGGTTCGTCCAGCTCGAAGGCCATGCCCTGGCCGTTCTCGCGAGCGTAGATGGCCAGCACGGCGGCGACCGGGACATACAGGCTCTGCGCCACACCGCCGAAGCGACCCTCGAAGGTCAGCGCCTCGCTGCCCATCTCCAGATAGCGCACCGCGCTGGGCGAGATGTTCAGCACGATCTGTCCATCCTTGGCGTAGCCCGCCGGTACGCGGGTATTGGGGTACTCGGCGGCGACCAGGATGTGCGGAGTGCAGTCGTTGTCGACGATCCACTCGTAGAGCGCACGCAGCAGATAGGGGCGACTGGAATTCATCATCGGGCTCCTCAGCGCATCGCGCGCTCGGTGGCAGTCAGGCTGGCCTGGAAGGCGGGGCGGGCGAACAGCCGCTCCATGTAGTCCAGCAGCGGTTTGGCCTGGCGCGGCAGCTCGATGCCGAGCAGCGGCAGACGCCAGAGAATCGGCAACAGGCAGCAGTCGACCATGCTGAACTCCTCGCTGAGGAAGAACGGCTGGCCGCCGAACAGCGCCGCTACGCCGGTCAGGCTCTCGCGCAGTTCCTTGCGCGCCTGCGCCCGGGCAGCTTCCGGCGTGCGCGCATCGAGCACGCGATCGACCAGAGTGCACCAGTCGCGCTGGATGCGGTGCATCAGCAGGCGGCTGTTGCCACGCGCCACCGGATACACCGGCAACAATGGCGGATGCGGATAGCGCTCGTCCAGATACTCCATCACCACGCCCGGCTCGTACAGGGCCAAGTCGCGATCGACCAAGGTCGGCAGACTCGCGTAGGGGTTGACCTCGGCCAGCTGCACCGGCAGCTGGCCGGGCAGCACCTCGATGATCTCGGCCTCCACGCCCTTCTCGGCGAGGACGATGCGCACCCGGTGCGAGTAGTGATCGGCGGGATCGGAATAGCAGGCCAGGCGATTGAGCGCAGCCATGGGCTCCCTCCAGTCAGGACATTTTCATGCGGCAGAAACACATGCGCGCCCCGGAGGGCGCGCATGCTTCAGACAGGAAAGGGTGCTCAGTGCACGTCTTTCCAGTACTCACGCTTGAGCAGGTAGGCGAACACGAAGAAGAACGCCAGGAACAGCAGCACGTAGGTACCGATACGCTGGCTTTCCAGCTTCACCGGGTTGGCCGAGTAGGCCAGGAAGCTGACCAGGTTCTTGACCTTCTCGTCGAACTCGGCCTCGCTCAGCTCGCCGGTCTTCGGCACGATGGTCAGCTGGTCGCAGCCTTCCTCGGTCACCGGGGTACCGGTCAGCGGATCGAACACCTTCTTGCCGTGCTCGACCACCTGGACCTGCTTGCAGCCGATGACCTGACGGCCCTGCAGGCTGCTCAGCACGTTGGGCATGCCGACGTTCGGGAACACCTTGTTGTTCACACCGTACGGGCGCGCCGGATCTTCATAGAAGGTACGCAGGTAGGTGTACAGCCAGTCGTTGCCACGCACGCGGGCCACCAGGGTCAGATCCGGCGGCGCGGCGCCGAACCAGACCTTGGCATCCTGCGGCTGCATGCCGGTCTTCATGTGGTCGCCGATCTTGGCGCCAGTGAAGACCAGGTTCTCCATCATCACCTGCTCGGGGATGCCGAGATCATTGGCTACGCGCTCGTAGCGCTGGAACTGGGCGCCGTGGCAACCCATGCAGTAGTTGGCGAAGGTACGCGCGCCATCCTGCAGAGCAGCCTTGTCAGTCAGGTCGACCTCGACCTTGTCCAGCGGGTATTCCAGAACGCCAGCGGCAAACGAAAAGGTCGGCAGTAGCGCAAGAATCAGTGCAGCAAATTGCTTTTTCATCAGCCAGTCACCCTTTCCGGAACCGGTTTGGTCTTCTCCATCCGGGTGTAGAACGGCATCAGGATGAAGAAAGCGAAGTACAGAATGGTGCAGACCTGGGACAGCAGGGTGCGGCCCGGGGTCGGCGACAGCACGCCCAGCACGCCGAGGATCACGAAGGACACGCAGAACACCAGCAGCCAGATCTTGCTCAGCCAGCCCTTGTAGCGCATCGAGCGCACCGGGCTGCGGTCCAGCCACGGCAGCACGAACAGTACGGCGATGGCCGCGCCCATGGCGATCACGCCGAGCAGCTTGTCCGGAACGGCGCGCAGGATGGCGTAGAACGGGGTGAAGTACCACACCGGGGCGATGTGCGCCGGGGTCTTGAACGGGTTCGCGGTCTCGAAGTTGGGCTTCTCGAGGAAGTAGCCGCCCATCTCCGGGAAGAAGAAGATCACGGTGCAGAACACGAACAGGAACACCACCACACCGACGATATCCTTGACGGTGTAGTACGGGTGGAACGGGATGCCGTCCAGCGGAATGCCGTTGGCGTCCTTCTTCTTCTTGATGTCGATGCCATCCGGGTTGTTCGAGCCCACTTCGTGCAGCGCGATGATGTGCATCACGACCAGGCCCAGGATGACGATCGGCAGGGCGATCACGTGCAGCGCGAAGAAGCGGTTCAGGGTGATGCCGGAGATCAGGTAGTCACCGCGGATCCACTGGGTCAGGTCGGCACCGATCACCGGGATCGCGCCGAACAGGGAGATGATCACCTGGGCGCCCCAGTAGGACATCTGGCCCCACGGCAGCAGGTAGCCCATGAAGGCTTCGGCCATCAGCGCCAGGTAGATCAGCATGCCGAAGATCCACACCAGCTCGCGCGGCTTCTGGTAGGAGCCGTACAGCAGGCCGCGGAACATGTGCAGGTACACCACCACGAAGAACGCCGAGGCGCCGGTGGAGTGCATGTAGCGCAGGATCCAGCCGTACTCCACATCACGCATGATGTATTCGACGGAGGCGAAGGCGCCTTCGGCGGAGGGCTCGAAGCTCATGGTCAGCCAGATACCGGTGAGGATCTGGTTGACCAGCACCAGCAGCGCCAGGGAGCCGAAGAAGTACCAGAAGTTGAAGTTCTTCGGAGCGTAGTACTTGCTCAGATGATCTTCCCACATCTTGGTGGCGGGGAAGCGGGCGTCCACCCATTCCATGAATTTGCTCATCAGGCTTTCTCCTGATCCACGCCGATGATGATGACGTCATCGGTCTCGAAGGAGTACGGCGGCACCGGCAGGTTCAGCGGCGCCGGCTGCGCCTTGTACACGCGGCCAGCCAGGTCGTAGCGGGAACCATGGCAGGGACAGAAATAGCCACCCACCCAGTCGGCACCCAGATCGGCCGGGGCGACTTCGGGACGGAAGGACGGCGCGCAGCCCAGGTGGGTGCACAGGCCTTCGACGACCAGCAGTTCTGGCTTGATCGAGCGAACCTTGGGGTCCACGTAGGTCGGTTGCACGGAGGCCTTGGACTCCGGATCCGCCATGGAGCCTTCGATCTTGACCAGGTTGGCCAGGATCTCGTCGGTGCGGCGAACGATGAACACCGGCTTGCCGCGCCATTCGGCAACGATCTGTTGCCCCGGCTCGATCTTGCCCACGTTCACCTTCACCGGAGCACCAGCGGCCTTGGCCTTGGCACTGGGGAACCATGACCCCACGAACGGGACCGCAGCACCGACAGCTCCCGCCGCCCCCACCACCGAAGTGGCGGCGACGAGGAACCGACGCCGGCCCACATTCACGCCGTCATTACTCATTCAGTCGTCTCCCATCAGCTTTCTGTGACCTGCCCGGGCAGGCACTCTAGTTAAAACCAGCTGCGCAAAAAATCCGCCAGATGGTAATGAAAAGCCCCTTTTCTGACAAGGCAATAACTGGCAACAAATACCGGCAAACCCTTGCAGCACAAGACTTTCCGGACTGCGACAGACTGTCGCAGACAAATCCGGCACATAAAAAAACGCCCAGATCCCTGGGGAATCTGGGCGTTCGCTGAAGCGTAGTCGATTAACGCTTCGAGTACTGCGGACGCTTGCGCGCCTTGCGCAGACCGATCTTCTTACGCTCGACCTCGCGGGCATCGCGAGTGACGTAGCCGGCCTTGCGCAGCGGGCTGCGCAGGGTCTCGTCGTACTCGATCAGTGCGCGGGTGATGCCGTGGCGGATCGCACCGGCCTGACCGCTGACACCACCACCGGCGACGGTGACGTAGATGTCGAACTTTTCGGTGTTCTCGGTCAGCTCGAGCGGCTGACGAACCACCATGCGGGCGGTCTCGCGGCCGAAGAACTGCTCCAGGCTGCGGTTGTTGATCGAGATCTTGCCAGTACCCGGACGCAGGAATACACGCGCGGTAGCGGTCTTGCGACGGCCGGTGCCGTAGTTTTGAGTCGCCGACATATTGAGCCTACTCCGTTAAATCTTCAGTTCTTGGGGCTGCTGAGCGGTGTGCGGGTGGCTGGCACCGGCATAGACCTTCAGCTTGCGATACATGTCGCGACCCAGCGGGTTCTTCGGCAGCATGCCCTTGACGGCGGTCTCGATCACGCGCTCGGGAGCACGGGCGATCAGCTTCTCGAAGTTGATCGACTTGATGCCGCCCGGGAAACCGGAGTGATGGTAGTACATCTTGTCGGAGCTCTTGGCACCGGTGACACGCACCTGCTCGGCGTTGATCACGACGATGTAGTCGCCGGTATCCACGTGCGGGGTGTACTCGGGCTTGTGCTTGCCGCGCAGACGGCTGGCGATTTCAGTGGCAAGACGACCCAGGGTCTTGCCAGCAGCGTCGACAACGTACCAGTCGCGCTTGACGGTTTCCGGTTTCGCAGAGAAAGTTTTCATTGGTTATAGCCTCAGAGGCCGCCTGATAATCAAGCGGCGAATCTTACTGGACAGTACTTGCCTCTTTCAAGGCAACGGCAGCCTCTGCAGACACTAAATCGGGGGGGGCTCGGGTCAGTGCGTCTGCTTCGGCAAAATCGGCAGGTTAGGCATTCCCGCCGAGCAGGACGGGCTAGGCATCCCCCGTCACGAAAGCTGGCGAATTTTACCGAGTTCGCCGAAAAACACAAGCCGCATTCTCCACATCTCAGCGCTGCCCGCGCGCCTGCTGGTACAGCGGCATGACCCGCGGAATCGCTGCGCGCAGATTGGCCATGCGGGTCGACGACGAGGGGTGGGTGCTCATGAACTCCGGCGGTGCTCCGTTGCCCGCCCGGGCCATCTTGTCCCACAGGGTCAGCGCCGCATTGGGGTCGTAGCCGGCACGCGCCGCCAGCTCCAGGCCGATCAGGTCGGCCTCGTTCTCGTTGCCGCGACTGTTGGGCAGGGTCATGCCGTACTGCACCGCGGCGTCGGCGAGCTGGCCACCGGCCTGGCCCAGGCCGAGCAGGGCCACCGCGGTCTGCTTGGCCAGCTCGGCGCCATAGGCCTTGGACATGGCCTCGCGGCTGTGCTCGCGCAGGGCATGGGAAATCTCGTGGCCGAGCACCGCCGCCAGCTCGTCATCGGTCAGGGCGAGCTTCTCGACCAGACCGCTGTAGACGATGATCTTGCCGCCCGGGCCGACGTTGGCGTTCAGCTCGTCGCTGCGGATCAGGGCGGTCTGCCAGTTCCAGCTGGCGGCGTCCGGACGGAACACCGGGGTCTGCGCGATCAGCCGGCGGGTGATGTTGTTCACCCGCTGCGCCAGGGCGCTGCTCTTGTCCAGCTTGCCGGCCGTGGCGGCATTGCTCAGGGTCTGCTGGTAGGACTTGGCGTACATCTGGTCCAGCTCCTGGCTGGACAGCATGGTGAACATGTACTGCTGGCGATTCACACCGACCGCTCCGCCGCTGGTGGTATTGACCGCCTGACAGCCGGCCAGCAGCAGCGCACCCGCCAGAGCGGCAAGACGAAAGACACGACTCATGCAAGGACACTCCCGAAAGCACAGGGGATTCATCGTAACACCGGCCCAGCATCAGACCAGCCTGGCGCAGCCGAGTTCACGCCGGAGTCAGACACTGCGGCCCCTCCTCCCGCGGGCTGTTGCCCAGCCCGGCGAGCAGCCGCTCGCGCAGCGGCAGCGGCGGCGCCGCCAGCAGCGCCTGCAGGTCCTCCGGCGCGGCTGCCGGGTCCAGCCACAGCGCCTCGCCGGCGTCATCCAGCAGCAGCGGCCGGCGCTGCTGCCCGGCCGCCACGGTGACCACCGCGGCGCTCAGATAAACCCGCTCGCCGACCGGATAGGCTTCCCACAGCGCCGCCAGCGACAGCAGCGGCTGCTCCGCACTCATCCAGAACGGCCGGCGACGCGGCCCTCGCCACTCGTAGAAGCCGTTGGCCGGCAGCAGGCCGCGGCGGCTGGCGAAGGCCTCGCGGAACAGCGGCTGCTCGGCCAGGGTTTCCGCGCGGGCCTGGGCCGGGGCGCGCGACAGATCGCGCAGCCAGGCCGGCGTCAGCCCCCAGTGCACCTGCGCCGCCACACGCCGGCCAGCCTCGGCGCGCAGCAGCAGCACCTGCTGACCCGGGGCGATGTTCCAGCGCGGCTCGAGGCGCTCGGGAAAGCCGGGCAGCGCGGCGAGCGTCGGCGGCCAGCGAAACAGGGCAAAACGTCCGCACATGGGAAAGGAGCTACCTGCAGCAGAAGAGGGTCAGCACAACAGCACATCCGGCAGACTGCCGGACGCATCCTCGAGCGGCGGCTCGCCCGCCAGGGGCTGCGCGGCATTGTACGCGGCAATCAGCGCCCGCGCCCGCGGCGCATCCGCATCCTCCACGCCGATCGCCAGCAGGCCGGCCACCGGCAGCTCGCCCAGCGCCCCCAGCAGGTGCTGACCGAACAGGTGGGCGCGGATGCCCTCGCTGGCCAGCATGGCGACCAGCAGTTCGCCCTCGCCCAGGTTCACCGGCTCGTGAATCCGCTGCATCAGTCGCCCTCCCGGCGCAGCTCCAGGGTCCAGCGGACCCCGTCGGTATGCAACTCGAAGACGATCGGCTGACAGCACACCGCGCAATCCTCGACGTAGCACTGATCGCCGCCCGACAGGTCGAGCAGCGCCTCGCCCGGCTCGCCGCACCAGGGACATTCGTAGGGCTCGCTCTGCAGCATCCACGTCCCTCCATGCTCTTCGTTTATAATTGTCGCCCCACCCGGCGGAAGTTCCAGTTGCCGCCCTCACCGATTCCCTGGTCAAGAGACACCAATGGGCGAGTTCGAAGCCATCCGACCCTATGCCGACGCGGAAGTGCGTCCCGTCCTCGAGCGCCTGCTCGCCGACGAGGCCTTCCTCTCCACCCTCACCCATTACCGCTTCCCGCGCCTGGCCGGGCCACTCGGCTGGCTGCTGCGGCCAGTCCTCGCCCACTATCTGCGCCGCGAGATCCAGGGTGTGGACAGCGTCGCCGCCCTGCAGACGCGCATCGAGCCCTACGTCGACCGCAGCATCGAGAAGGCCAGCGACGGCATCAGCTACTCGGGCCTGGAGAACCTGCACAAGGGCCGCGCCTATCTGTTCCTCAGCAACCACCGCGACATCGTGATGGACCCGGCGTTCGTCAACTACGCGCTGTACCATGCCGCGCACCCCACCCCGCGCCTGGCCATCGGCGACAACCTGCTGCAGAAGCCCTTCGTCAGCGACCTGATGCGCCTGAACAAGAGCTTCATCGTGCACCGCTCGATCAGCGGCCGACGCGAGAAGCTGGCGGCCTTCCAGACCCTGTCCGCCTACATCAACCACTCGATCCGCGACGAGCAGGCCTCGATCTGGATCGCCCAGGCCGAGGGCCGCGCCAAGGACGGCGACGACCGCACCGACCCGGCGATCCTCAAGATGTTCCACATGAGCCGCAAGGACGAGGCATTCGCCCAGGTGATGGCCGACCTGCACCTGGTGCCGATCTCGATCAGCTACGAATACGACCCCTGCGACCTGGCCAAGGCCCGCGAGCTGTACATCCGCGCCAGCACCGGCAGCTACAGCAAGGCGCCGGGCGAGGACGACGCCAGCATCGCCCAGGGCATCACCGGCCACAAGGGCCGCGTGCACCTACACTTCGGCGCCGAGATCGCCACGCCGGACGACGACGCCAGGCAGCTGGCCCAGCGCATCGACCAGGCGATCCTCGGCCACTACCGGCTGTTCCCGGTCAACTACCTGGCCTACGCCATGTGGGAGGAGCGCGATGCGCAGCTGGCGGTGCCGGCGGCCGGCGAGCTGTTCGACGCCGCCGAACTGGCACGCACCCAGGCCGAATGGCAGCGCCGCCTGGACGCCTGCCCGGCCGAGCAGCGCCCGTACCTGGTCATGCAGTACGCCAACCCGGTGCGCAACCAGTACCGCAGCCGCGCCGGAGCGCTGTAAGGGAGGAAGCGGCGCGCCCCAGGCGCGCCGCAGGCTTCAGAGCGCGGCCTGCAGGCCGGTGCTCAGCCAGGACAGCCCCAGCGCCGCCGCCAGGCAGGCGCTGCCGAAGGCGTAGAAGAAGCGGTTCAGACGGGCGACCTGGACATCCCCCGCCAGCGCATCCGCCGTCATCCCGGACAGCTCGCCCTCGAGCAGCGGGCGCGCCTGCGCGCGCTGCTCGCGCAGCCGGGTGGCCAGCAGCAGCCAGCCACCAGCCAGCGCGAGGAACAGCGCCAGACCGTTGACCACCTGCGCCGGATAGCTCTGGCACAACGACCACAACACCTGCAACGACATCCACGACCTCCCGCACAGAAGAGTTGGCAATCGGGCGCTGCGCGCCCTCTTTCGGTGACGGCAGCCGCAGCAAACGCCGCAGTCTACTCCCTCGCCCCCGCCCCGCTCAGCGCCTTTCCGACCGGCGCACCGACCGCCGGGCAGAAAAAAGGCGGTGGCAATGCCACCGCCTTTTTTCGTCTGCCGCTCAGCTCACTGGTTGTTGAGCAACTGGCCGATGGTCGGATCCTTGAACACCCGGGTCAGCGCATCGCTGAGCACGTCGCTGACCAGCTTGGTGTTGGTCTGCTGGTTGGGCGCCATGCCGAAGCGCTGGTTGAGGGTCGCGCCGTAGCGGCCGCTGTAGCGGCGCACGCTGTTCTGCACATCGGCGCGGATGGTGGCGCTGATGTTGGCCTCGGTGACGTAGCTGCCATCCTTCGGCGACTGGTACTTCATGTCGGTCACGGTCAGGGTCAGCTGCGGCGCATTGTAGGCATTGGGCGTCGGGGTGAAGCCGAGCAGGCGCACGGCGGCCTCGGCCTGGCCCTGCAGCTTGGGCAGCAGATCCTGGCTGGCCACGCTGATCGCACTGGTCTCCGGATACAGGCCGCCGCGGGTGCCGAGCACCGGCGAGGGACGACCGTCGACCACGCGCACCACCACCGGCTGGCCCTGGCCGACCGGGTTGAGCTGGGCGGTGACCATCGGTTGCAGGCTCAGGTGTTGCGGGCTGTGGGCACAGCCGGCCAGGGTCAGGCTGGCAGCGGCGAACAGGCCAAGCAGCAGGCGGGGCAGCATGTCGATCTCTCCGGGAGTTGGACGGGAAATGCGCGGCAGTATACCCAGCCGCGGCGGCGGCGGAAACGACGAGGGCGCCGCCGGCGCCCTCCTCTACTCGATCACGGCTTGTGCGGCCGGCTGAGGAACTCGTGGGACTGCATCTCCAGCAGGCGGCTGAGGGTACGCTGGAACTCGAACTCCAGGCGACCGCCGGTGTACAGGTCCTTGAGCTCGACCTCGGCGGAGATGATCAGCTTGACGTTGCGGTCGTAGAACTCGTCCACCAGGTTGATGAAGCGGCGGGCGATGTCGTCCTTGGTGACGTTCATCTGCTCGACGTTGGCCAGCAGCACCGCGCCGTAGATCTTGCCCAGCTCGATGTAGTCGTTCTGGCTGCGCGGGCCGTCGCACAGCTCGCGGAACTCGAACCAGGCGACGTCGTTGGCGGTCTTGCGCGCGCGGATCTCGCGGTTCTCGATCAGCAGCACCTCGTTCTCCACCACGTGGCAGTTCTCGGTGAGCAGGCTCTGGAAGCTGCGGCTCAGGCTCTCTTCGGCCTCGGCGTCCAGCGGGAAGTGGTACAGCTCGGCCTGCTCGAGGGCGCGCAGACGGTAGTCGATGCCGCTGTCGACGTTGACGATCTCGGTGTGCTCCTTGAGCAGGGCGATCGCAGGCAGGAAGCGCGCGCGCTGCAGGCCGTCGCGGTACAGGCCGTCGGGCACGATGTTGGAGGTGGCCACCAGGCTGACGCCGTTCTTGAACAGCTCCTCGAGCAGGGTGGCGAGGATCATGGCGTCGGTGATGTCGGAGACGAAGAACTCGTCGAAGCAGATCACCCGCGCCTCGTCGGCGAAGCGCCTGGCGATGATGGTCAGCGGGTTCTTCTCGCCCTTGAGGGTCTTCATCTCCTCGTGCACGCGCTTCATGAAACGGTGGAAGTGCGTGCGCATCTTCTGCTTGAACGGCAGCGCGTCGAAGAAGGTGTCGACCAGGTAGGTCTTGCCGCGGCCCACGCCGCCCCAGAAGTAGATGCCCTTGATCGGCCCCTGCGGCTTCTTGCGGCCGAACAGCTTGCCCAGCAACCCGGAGTCCTGCTGACCGCCATTGACCAGGTCGTCGTACAGGCGCTGCAGGTGACGCACGGCGTTTTCCTGCGCGGCATCGTGGAAGAAGTCGGGACGTTTCAGATCGGCCTGGTAGCGTTCGAGCGGAGTCATGGCGGCGTCGGGTTAGGCAAACGGGGTCGACACTTTAGCGGCGGCCTCGGCGGTTGGCAATTTACTCGGAGCGTTCAGCACGGACGCCCTCTTGCGGGGACCGAAGGCAGGCAGGCGCCTCCCCCGGGCGTAGCGGTTGCGCCCGGCGGCAGGCTGCCGCCGGGCGGATGGCACGGCTCAGGCGTCCTGCGGCGCCAGCGCCTCGGCCAGGCGCGCCATGGCGGCCTCGCGCTCGGCACCCTCGGCGAAGGCCGGGCTGTGCGCCACCGGCGCGTCGTCCAGCCACAGGGCAAACCCTTCGCCCTCGGCGCGCAGGTCCAGCTCGCCGGCCTGCAGGCGCTTGCTCGCCGCGCCGGCGCTCTTGCCGTCGGCGAAGCTCACCGAGAGCAGCAGCTGGCTGCCGTCGGCGTCCAGCAGGCGGAAGCGGAAGCTGCCGTCGTCGTCGCGGAAGCTGACGAAGCGGGCGCCCTTGGCGGCCTTCTTCTTCGCCCCGCCGGCCACCTGCACCTCGTTGCGGAACGAGCGCAGCCCCACCGCCTCGCGCAGCTCGCCGAGGAACGGCGTGGCGACCTTGCGCGCCTTGGCGGCGCCGGCCAGCAGGATGTCCTCGAGATCGGCCGGGCGGGCGATCAGCGCGTTGTAGCGCTCGCGGGCCTCGCCCAGCTCGCCCTCCAGCAGCTCGCTCAGGCGCTGCTTGGCCTCGCCCCAGGCCAGGCCGCCTTCCAGCGCGGCGCGGAACTCGGCGCTCTGCGCGGGCGTGGCGAAGGCCTGGTAGAGGGTGAACAGATGCGAGCCCTCGGCATCCTTGGGCTCGCCCGGCAGCTTCGAGTCGGTGACGATGCGCGCCACCGCTTCCCGGAGCTGCTTGCTGGTGCCGAACAGCGGGATGGTGTTGTCGTAGCTCTTGCTCATCTTGCGCCCGTCGAGGCCCGGCAGGGTCGCCACGCTCTCCTCGATCAGCGCCTCGGGCAGGGTGAACAGCTCGCGGCCGTTGCCGAACAGGTGGTTGAAGCGCTGGCCGATGTCGCGCGCCATCTCCACGTGCTGGATCTGGTCGCGGCCGACCGGCACCTGGTGGGCGTTGAACATCAGGATGTCGGCGGCCATCAGCACCGGATAGCTGAACAGGCCCATGGTCACCCCGGCGTCCGGGTCCTCGCCCCTGGCCACGTTCTGGTCGACCGCGGCCTTGTAGGCGTGGGCGCGGTTGAGCAGGCCCTTGCCCGCCACGCAGGTGAGCAGCCAGGTCAGCTCGGGAATCTCGGGGATGTCCGACTGGCGGTAGAAGGTCACCCGCTCCGGGTCCAGGCCGCAGGCCAGCCAGGTGGCGGCGATCTCCAGACGCGAGCGCTGGATGCGCTGCGGGTCGTCGCACTTGATCAGCGCGTGGTAGTCGGCGAGGAAGTAGAAGGAGTCCACGTTGTCCGCGCGGCTGGCGATGATCGCCGGGCGGATGGCACCGGCGTAGTTGCCCAGGTGCGGGGTGCCGGTGGTGGTGATGCCGGTAAGGATACGGGTGGTCATGGTCGATCGCTTGTCGTGCTGCATCAGGATTGGAGGCGCGGCAGGACCAGTGCTTTCAGCTCGGTCAGCCGGCCATGGAAGAAGTGCCCGCATTCTGCCACTTCGAGCAGCTCGTGGGGACGCGAAAGCTGCGCCGACCAGGCATGCACGGCCGCCGGCTCGACCACCTCGTCGCTCGCAGGCTGGATCACCGTCAGCGCACCCTGCCGGGGCAGCCGGCCATCCACGGCGAAACGCATCACCGGCGGCGCCAGCATGAACAGCCGCTCGACGGCGACGCCCTGCGCTTCCAGACGCCCGCCCAGACAGGCCGCCACGCAGGCGCCGAAGGAAAAGCCCATCAGGGTCAGCGGCAGGCCGGGGTGCCTGGCCAGCAGCCAGCGTGCGGCGGCCTCGGCGTCGTCGATCTCGCCCTCGCCGTGGGCGTGCTCGCCCACGCTCTGGCCGACGCCGCGGAAGTTGAAGCGCAGGGTGGCGTAGCCGGCGTCGCGCGCCGTGCGCTGCAGGGTGGCCACCACCTTGTTGAGCATGCTGCCGGCGTGCAGCGGGTGCGGATGGCAGATCAGCGCCACACCGCGGGCCTCGGGATGATCGAGATGGAGGGCCTCGAGGGCGCCGCAGGGCCCGTCGAGCAGCAGGGGAATTTCGGTCAAAGACACAGGGACTCCGTGACCCCGCCGCGCGGGGACTCGTCTAGCATTGCACCGCCGGCGCTATACAGCGCAGGCACAAGCCGTTAACGTAATGCAAATCCCGTCTATAGAGGAAGGATTCGTGGAACAGTCATTCGCTGCCTGGCTGCTGCCAGCCCTGGCCTTGGTCGTCGGTGTGGCCATCGGTTTCCTGCTGGCCCGCCTGCTGCCCGGCGCCGCCCCCGGGGGCGTCCAGCACAAGCTGGACGAGATGCAGGAGCGCTTCGAGAGCTACCAGAGCGAAGTGGTCAGCCACTTCAACACCACCGCCAGCCTGATGCAGAAGCTCACCCAGAACTACCAGGACATCCAGTCGCACCTCTCCGAGGGCGCCAACCGCCTGGCCCTCGACGAGCTGACCCGCCAGCGCCTGCTGGCCGCCCTCAGCGAGTCCGCCCAGCCGGCCCGCGAGCGCATCGCCAGCGTCGCCAGCACCGAGCCGCCGAAGGATTACGCCCCCGGCCACTCCGGCGTACTGAGCGACGAGGAAGTGCTGAAGAAGGCCTGACCCCGACGTCAACGAGCAGCCCCGCCCAGGCGGGGCTTCTTTTTGCCTGCCGAAAACAGCAAGGCCCCGGCAGTTGCCGGGGCCTTGCTGTTTCAGTCTGCCGGGATCAGATCGCGCCGCGCGAACGCAGCAGCGCCAGCACCTGCCTGACCCCCTCCTCCACCGGAGTGGACTGGGTGTCGATCACCAGGTCGGCATCCAGCGGCACGTCGTAGGCGAAGGACTCGCCGGGGATGTTGTCCTCGCCGGCGGCGTACAGGCCCTGCGGATCGCGCTCGCGGCAGGCCTGCGGCGAAGCCTGCACGTAGACGGTGATCAGCCGCTCGGCACCGACGATGGCCCGGGCCTGCTCGCGGCCCTCGGCGTCCGGGGCGACGAAGGCCGCCAGGGTCAAGAGGCCCGCCTCGTTGAACTGCCGGGCCACCTGGGCGGCGCGGCGCCAGTTCTCGGCGCGGCCGGCACGATCCAGCGGCAGGCCCTTGTTGAGGTCGTGGCGCAGGTTCTGCCCGTCCAGCACGTAGACCGCGCGGCCGCTGTCGAACAGCTTGCGCTCGACAGCGTAGGCCAGGGTGCTCTTGCCGGCGCCGGAGAGGCCGGAGAACAGCACGGTGGCCGGCAACTGGCCGAAGCGCGCGGCACGCTCCTCGGCACTGACGTGGGCCAGGCGACCGTGGTGACCGACGGTGTTCTGCCCGGCCAGCGGCTCGGCGATGATCATGCCGGCGCCGACGGTGCCGTTGGTCAGGCGGTCGATGACGATGAACGCGCCAGTGGTGCGGTTGTGCGCGTAGCCGTCGAGGGCGATGGGCGCATCCAGGCTGACGCGCACCTTGCCGATCTCGTTGAGCTTCAGCTCGCTGGCCGGCAGCTGCTCGAGGCTGTTGACGTCGACGCGGTGCTCGATGGCGGCGATGTTGCCCGGCACGTAGCTGGTGGCGCGCTTGATGTCGTACTTCTTGCCCGGCAGCATCGGCTCCTCGGCCATCCACACCAGCATGGCGTCGAAGCTGTCGGTGACCTGCGGGCGGTTGTCGGCGTGCACCAGCATGTCGCCGCGCGACACGTCGATCTCGTCTTCCAGGGTCAGGGTCACCGCCTGGCCGGGGATCGCCTGCTCCAGCTCACCGTCGAAGGTGACGATGGACTTGACCTTGCTGGTCTTGCCCGACGGCAGCACGGCGACCTCGTCGCCCTTGTGCACGATGCCGCTGGCCAGGGTGCCGGCGAAGCCGCGGAAGTTCAGGTTCGGCCGGTTGACGTACTGCACCGGGAAGCGCATGTCGGTCAGGTTGCGGTCGGCGGCGATCTCGACGGTCTCGAGGATCTCCATCAGCGTCGGCCCCTGGTACCAGGGCGCGCGCTCGCTTTTGTTGACCACGTTCTCGCCCTTGAGCGCCGACATCGGCACGAAGTGCAGCGAACTGGGCTTGAGGTTGATGCGCTCGGCGAACTGCAGGTAGTCGGCCTTGATCGCCTCGAACACGCCCTGGTCGAAGTCCATCAGGTCCATCTTGTTGACGGCGACCACGATGTGCCTGATGCCCAGCAGGGAGGCGATGAAACTGTGCCGGCGGGTCTGGGTCTGCACGCCGTAGCGGGCGTCGATCAGGATGATCGCCAGGTCGCAGGTCGAGGCGCCGGTGGCCATGTTGCGGGTGTACTGCTCGTGCCCCGGGGTGTCGGCGATGATGAACTTGCGCTTGGCGGTGGAGAAGTAGCGGTAGGCCACGTCGATGGTGATGCCCTGCTCGCGCTCGGCCTGCAGGCCGTCGACCAGCAGCGCCAGGTCGACCTCGTCGCCGGTGGTGCCGACCTTCTTGGAGTCGCGGGTGATCGCCTCGAGATGGTCCTCGTAGATCATCTTGGAGTCGTGCAGCAGGCGGCCGATCAGGGTGCTCTTGCCGTCGTCGACGTTGCCGCAGGTCAGGAAACGCAGCAGTTCCTTGCGCTCGTGCTGGGCCAGGTAGGCGAGGATGTCCTCGCTGATCAGTTCGGATTGGTGCGACATGATGCGGAAACCTTAGAAGTAGCCCTGACGTTTCTTTTCTTCCATGGAGCCGGCGCCATCGTGGTCGATGACGCGGCCCTGGCGCTCGGAAGTGCGGGTCAGGAGCATTTCCTGGATGATCTCGGGCAGGGTGGCGGCGGTGGACTCCACGGCGCCGGTCAGCGGGTAGCAGCCGAGGGTACGGAAGCGCACCATCTTCTTCTCGATGCGCGCCTTCTCCTCGTCGGACAGGTGCTCGAGGATGCGCTCGTCGTCGATCATGATCAGCGTGCCGTTCTTCTCGATCACCTCGCGCTCGGCGGCGAAGTACAGCGGCACGATCGGGATGCCTTCCAGGTAGATGTACTGCCAGATGTCCAGCTCGGTCCAGTTGGACAGCGGGAACACGCGGATCGACTCGCCCTTCTTGACCTTGCCGTTGTAGACGTTCCACAGCTCGGGACGCTGGTTCTTCGGGTCCCAGCGGTGCTTGCTGTCGCGGAACGAGTAGACGCGCTCCTTGGCGCGCGACTTCTCCTCGTCGCGGCGCGCACCGCCGAAGGCGGCGTCGAAGCCGTACTTGTCGAGCGCCTGCTTGAGGCCCTCGGTCTTCATGATGTCGGTGTGCTTGGCGCTGCCGTGGGTGAACGGGTTGATGCCCTGCGCCACGCCTTCCGGGTTGACGTGGGTGATCAGGTCCAGGCCCATCTCGGCGACCATCTTGTCGCGGAAGGCATACATCTCCCGGAACTTCCACTGGGTGTCGACGTGCATCACCGGGAACGGCAGCTTGCCGGGGAAGAACGCCTTGCGCGCCAGATGCAGCATCACGGCGGAATCCTTGCCGATCGAGTACAGCATCACCGGGTTGTCGAACTCGGCGGCCACCTCGCGGATGATGTGGATGCTTTCCGCCTCCAGCTGTTTCAGATGCGTCAGTTTGTCGACCATGGCTACTCACAAAGGACAAGAGCGGCCTACGGGCCGCGGACGTTGGCGCACGATACCATGCTGTCCCGCTTCTAATAAGGCGCCAGCATAGACCCAATCATTCTATAAATATGCCCAACCGTTGCCGGTCAGACCGGGTTGTCGCAGTCGACGAAACGGTGCTCGACGCCGAAACGACTGGCGATCCACTCGCCCAGCGCCTGCACGCCGTAGCGCTCGGTGGCGTGATGACCGGCGGCGAGGAAGCTGATGCCGTTCTCCCGCGCGCTGTGCACGGTGGACTCGGACACCTCGCCGGTCAGGTAGGCATCCACGCCGGCGGCGATCGCCTGCTCGATGTAGCCCTGCGCCGCGCCGGTGCACCAGCCGACCCGGCGGATCGGCCGCGTGCCGGCGACCAGCAGCGGCTCGCGACCCAGCGCCTGGGCGACACGGGCGGCGAACTCGGCGGGCGCCAGCGGCTCGGCCAGGCTGCCGAGCAGCCCCACCGAACGCGGATTGCCCGGCTCCAGCGGCCCCTCCACCGCCAGGCCGAGACGCTGGGCGAGCTGCACGTTGTTGCCCAGCTCGGGATGCACGTCCAGCGGCAGATGATAGGCGAGCAGGCTGATGTCGTGGCTCAGCAGGGTCTTCAGGCGGCGCTGCTTCATGCCGACCACGCAGGGATTCTCGCTCTTCCAGAAATAGCCGTGGTGCACCAGCACCAGGTCGGCGCCCCACGCCACCGCCGCATCCAGCAAGGCCTGGCTGGCGGTCACCCCGCTGACGATGCGGCGCACCTCGGCGCGCCCCTCGACCTGCAGGCCGTTGGGGCAGTAGTCGCTGATGCGCGCGGCATCCAGATGGCGGTCGATCTCGGCGACCAGGGTATTGAGGGCAATGGCCATGGTGATGCTCCGTAACAGTTGGCGACTGCGCCTGGCGCGCCGGCCTCGTATAATGCCGGCCACCTTAATAGCCGCCCCCGGCCCCCGCAACCCCAAGGATTCCCCGATGTACAAGGCGATGCGCTTTCTCGGCTGGCCGGTGATCGCCGGCCTGCTGCTGGCCCTGCTGCTGATCCAGCTGTTCCCGCAGTGGGTCGGCCGCGACCGCCAGGATCTCGAGCTGCGCCAGGCGCCGGCCATCGGCCTGCCGGCACTCGGCCCGGTGTCCTACAGCGATGCCGTGGAGCTGGCCGCCCCGGCGGTGGCCAACCTGTACACCACCAAGGTGGTCGACAAGCCCAGCCATCCGCTGTTCGACGACCCGCAGTTCCGCCGCTTCTTCGGCGACAACCTGCCGCGCCAGCGGCGCATGGAGTCGAGCCTGGGCTCGGCGGTGATCATGAGCCCGAAGGGCTACCTGCTGACCAACAACCATGTGGTCGCCGGCGCCGACCAGATCGTGGTGGCGCTCAAGGACGGCCGCGAGACCCTGGCGCGGGTGGTCGGCAGCGATCCGGAGACCGACCTCGCCGTACTCAAGATCGACCTGGCCGAGCTGCCGGCGATCACCCTCGGCCGCTCCGACGAGATCCGCATCGGCGACGTCGCCCTGGCCATCGGCAACCCGTTCGGCGTCGGCCAGACGGTGACCATGGGCATCATCAGCGCCACCGGACGCAACCAGCTCGGCCTCAACACCTACGAGGACTTCATCCAGACCGACGCGGCGATCAACCCGGGCAACTCCGGCGGCGCGCTGGTCGACGCCCACGGCAACCTGATCGGCATCAACACGGCGATCTTCTCCCGCTCCGGCGGCTCGCAGGGCATCGGCTTCGCCATCCCCACCAAGCTGGCCCAGGAAGTGATGGAGGCGATCATCGCCCACGGCCAGGTGATCCGCGGCTGGCTGGGCCTCGAGGTGCAGCCGCTGACCGCCGAACTGGCCGAGTCCATCGGCCTGCAGGGCCAGGGCGGCATCATCGTCGCCGGCATCTACCGCGACAGTCCGGCGCTGCGCGCCGGCCTGCAGCCGGGCGACGTGATCCTCGCCATCGACGGCGAACCGGCCAGCGACGGCCGCCGGGCGATGAACCAGGTGGCACGCAAGCGCCCGGGCGAAACCGTGCGCATCAGCGTGGTGCGCGGCGGCGAGCGTCACGAACTGCAGGCCGAGGTCGGCCTGCGTCCACCGGCGAGCAGCTGATATCCCCGAAACGACGACGGCGCCCGCGGGCGCCGTCGTCGTTCATCCTGCCGCGCTCACTGCACCAGCGGCGTCAGCGCTTCCTGCAGCGCCATGTTCTGCTCGGCGGTGCCGATGGTGATGCGCAGGAACTGGTCGATGCGCGCCTGCCGGAAGTGGCGGACGATCACCCCCTGCTCGCGCAGGGCCGCGGCCAGGGTGGCGGCATCGTGGCGCGGGTGGCGGGCGAACACGAAGTTGGCGGCCGACGGCAGCACCTCGAAACCGAGGCCCTCCAGCTCGCTGACCAGTTGCTCGCGGCTGGCGATCACCGCCTGGCAGGTCTGCTCGAAGTAGTCCTGGTCCTCGAAGGCCGCCACCGCGCCGGCCAGCGCCAGGCGATCCAGCGGGTAGGAGTTGAAGCTATTCTTGATCCGCTCCAGCGCCTCGATCAGATCCGGGTGACCGACCGCCAGGCCGACGCGCAGGCCGGCCAGCGAGCGCGACTTGGACAGGGTCTGGGTGACCAGCAGGTTGGGATACTGGTCGACCAGGCTGATCGCGCTCTCGCCGCCGAAGTCGACGTAGGCCTCGTCGACCACCACCACCGACTCGGCGTTCGCCTCCAGCAGGCGGCGGATCGCGGCGAGCGGCAGCAGGCAGCCGGTCGGCGCGTTGGGATTGGGGAAGATGATCCCGCCGTTGGGCCGCGCGTAGTCGTCGACATTGATGCGGAAGCGCCCGTCCAGCGGCACGGCCTCGAAGGGAATGCCGTACAGGCCGCAGTACACCGGATAGAAGCTGTAGGTGACGTCGGGGAACAGCAGCGGCCTGCCGTGCTGGAACAGGCCGTGGAACACGTGGGCCAGCACCTCGTCGGAGCCGTTGCCGAGGAACACCTGGCCCGGCTGCACGCCGTAGTAGTCGGCAACGGCCTGCTTGAGGCGCTCGCCGCTGGGATCGGGGTACAGGCGCAGGCTGTCGTCCAGCTCGGCGCGGATCGCCTCGAGCACCTTCGGCGACGGGCCGTAGGGATTCTCGTTGGTGTTGAGCTTGACCAGTCTGGCCAGCTTGGGCTGCTCGCCCGGCACGTAGGGCACCAGGTCCTTGACGAAGGGGCTCCAGAATTTGCTCACGCCCTTCTCTCCTCGAATTCGATCTGCTTGGCGTAGGGTGGAAAACCGCGCAGCGTTTTCCACCGAGTGACGTCGGGTGGAAAAGGCCGACGGCCGTTTTCCACCCTGCGGCTTACTTGATGCGGTACTCGGCGCTGCGCGCGTGGGCGGTCAGCGACTCGCCGCGCGCCAGCACCGAGGCGGTCTTGCCCAGCGCGGAAGCGCCCTCGGCCGAACAGAAGATGATCGACGAGCGCTTCTGGAAGTCGTAGACCCCCAGCGGCGAGGAGAAGCGCGCGGTGCCGGAGGTCGGCAGCACGTGGTTGGGGCCGGCGCAGTAGTCGCCCAGCGCTTCCGCGGTGTAGCGGCCCATGAAGATCGCGCCGGCGTGGCGGATCTGCGGCAGCCACTGCTGCGGGTCGGCCACCGACAGTTCGAGGTGCTCGGGAGCGATGCGGTTGGCCACGGCGATGGCCTGCTGCATGTCGGCGACCTGGATCAGCGCGCCGCGGCCTTCCAGCGAGGTGCGGATGATCTCGGCGCGTTCCATGGTCGGCAGCAGCCTGGCGATGCTCTCGGCCACCCGGTCGAGGAAGGCGGCATCCGGGCTGACCAGGATCGACTGGGCGTCCTCGTCGTGCTCGGCCTGGGAGAACAGGTCCATGGCGATCCAGTCCGGATCGGTCTGGCCGTCGCAGACCACGAGGATCTCCGAGGGACCGGCGATCATGTCGATGCCGCACTGGCCGAACACGTGGCGCTTGGCGGTGGCCACGTAGATGTTGCCCGGGCCAACGATCTTGTCCACCTGCGGCACGCTCTCGGTGCCGTAGGCCAGCGCGGCCACGGCCTGGGCGCCGCCGATGGTGAACACGCGGTCGACGCCGGCCACGCAGGCGGCGGCCAGCACCAGCTCGTTGAGTTCGCCGCGCGGGGTCGGCACCACCATCACCACTTCGGCGACGCCGGCGACCTTGGCCGGAATGGCGTTCATCAGCACCGAGGACGGGTAGGCGGCCTTGCCGCCTGGCACGTACAGGCCGGCGCGGTCCAGCGGAGTGACCTGCTGGCCGAGCACGGTGCCGTCGGCCTCGGTGTAGGTCCAGGAGTCCTGCTTCTGCCGCTCGTGGTACAGGCGCACGCGCTCGGCGGCCTTTTCCAGCGCCTCGCGCTGCTCGGCGCTGATGCGGGTCAGCGCCAGCTCCAGGCGCTCGCGCGGCAGGATCAGTTCGGCCATCGCGGTGGCCTCGACACCGTCGAAGCGCCGGGTGAACTCCACCACCGCCGCATCGCCGCGCTCGCGCACGCCCTTGATGATCTCCAGCACGCGCTGGTTGACCGCATCGTCGGACACGCTTTCCCAGCTCAGCAGATGATCCAGGTGGCGGGCGAACTGGGGATCGGCGGCGTCGAGTCGGCGGATGGCGAACGGTGCGGTCATAACGGGCCTCATGATTGGCAGATTCGGGCGCCGCTAGATTATCAGGCCTTCCGCGCGGGCACCCGGCAATTGTGGCTATGACGCGGATAGACGATCGCGACCGGCGGTCGCAGGACTTGCGCAGGAGACCGACAGTCGCAACCGGCCTCCTGCGCCCGCATCAGGCGCTCTGGCGGGCAGCCACGGCCTGGCGCAGGGTATCGATCAGCGCCTGGATGCGCGCATGCTGCATCTTCATCGACGCCTTGTTGACCACCAGCCGCGAGGTCACGTGGCAGATCAGCTCCTGGGGCTCCAGACCGTTGGCACGCAGGGTGTTGCCGGTGTCGACCACGTCGATGATCTTGTCGGCCAGGCCCACCAGCGGCGCCAGCTCCATGGAGCCGTAGAGCTTGATGATGTCGACCTGGCGGCCCTGCTCGGCGTAGTAGCGCTTGGCCACGTTGACGAACTTGGTGGCCACGCGCAGGCGCCCGGAAGGCTCCGGCGCGCCGACCTTGCCGGCGGTCATCAGCTTGCAGCGGGCGATCTGCAGATCCAGCGGCTCGTAGAGGCCCTGGCCGCCGTACTCGAGCAGCACGTCCTTGCCGGCCACGCCGAGATCGGCGGCGCCGTGCTCGACGTAGGTCGGCACGTCGGTGGCGCGCACGATCAGCAGGCGCACGTCTTCCTGGGTGGTCGGGATGATCAGCTTGCGGCTCTTGTCCGGATTCTCGGTCGGCACTATGCCGGCCGCGGCGAGCAGCGGCAGGGTGTCGTCGAGGATGCGGCCCTTGGACAGCGCGATGGTCAGCATGACTTGCCCCTAGCCCGGCACGCGACGGATCTTGGCGCCGAGGAGCTGCAGCTTCTCCTCGATGCACTCGTAGCCGCGGTCGATGTGGTAGATGCGGTCGATCAGGGTATCGCCATCGGCGACCAGGGCGGCGATCACCAGGCTGGCCGAGGCGCGCAGGTCGGTAGCCATCACCGGTGCGGCCTTCAGGCGCGGCACGCCGGTGACGATGGCGGTGTTGCCCTCGATCTGGATCTGCGCCCCCATGCGCTGCATCTCCAGCACGTGCATGAAGCGGTTCTCGAAGATGGTCTCGATCACCGTGCCGGTGCCCTCGGCCACCGCATTCATGGCGATGAACTGCGCCTGCATGTCGGTGGGGAACGCCGGGTAGGGCGCGGTGCGGATGTTGACCGCCTTCGGCCGCTTGCCCTTCATGTCCAGCTCGATCCAGTCGTCGCCGGTGGTGATCTCGGCGCCGGCTTCCTGCAGCTTGAGCAGCACGGCCTCGAGGATGGTCGGATCGGTGTCCTTGAGCTTGACCCGGCCGCGGCTGGCGGCGGCCGCCACCAGGAAGGTGCCGGTCTCGATGCGGTCGGGCATCACCGCGTAGCTGGCGCCGCCCAGGCGCTCGACGCCGTCGACGGTGATGGTCGAGGTGCCGGCACCCTGGATCTTCGCGCCCATGGCGATCAGCATGTTGGCCAGATCGACCACCTCAGGCTCGCGCGCGGCGTTCTCGAGCACGCTGCGGCCGTTGGCCAGGGTGGCGGCCATCAGGATGTTCTCGGTGCCGGTGACGCTGACGGTGTCGAAGCAGAAGTGCGCGCCGCGCAGGCCGCCCTCGGGAGCGCGGGCCTTGATGTAGCCGCCCTCGACGTCGATGACCGCACCCATGGCCTCGAGGCCGCGGATGTGCAGGTCGACCGGACGGGTGCCGATGGCGCAGCCGCCGGGCAGGGCCACCTCGGCCTGGCCGAAGCGGGCGACCATCGGGCCGAGCACCAGGATCGAGGCGCGCATGGTCTTGACCAGCTCGTAGGGCGCCACCAGGGTCTTGATGGTGGTGGCGTCGACCTCGACGTCGAGCTTCTCGTTGATCACCGGCTGCACGCCCATGCGACCGAACAGCTCGATCATGGTGGTGATGTCGTGCAGGTGCGGCAGGTTGCGCACGGTGACCGGCTCGTCGGCCAGCAGGGTGGCGGCGAGGATCGGCAGGGCCGAGTTCTTCGCGCCGGAGATGCGGATCTCCCCGTCGAGCGGGGCACCACCGGTAATGATCAGTTTGTCCATGGGGTATCTCGGGCGGGGCGCTCAGGCGCGCTCGGCCCAGGCGGCCTGGGAGAAGAATTTCATGGTCACGGCGTGGATGCTGCCATTGGCGATCCAGTCGTTGAGGTGGGCGTAGACCTGCTGCTGGCGCTTGACCGGGCTGAGGCCGGCCAGCTCGTCGCTGATCAGGTTCAGCTGGAAGTCGCAGCCCTGGCCTTCGACCACCACGGTGGTGCCGGGCAGGTTTTCTTCAAGATGGCGTTTGACGTCTTCGGCCTGCATAACTCAACCTCGCTTGGGGACCGGCATGGGAGCCGGCCATCATACAAAAAAGCCCTTGGCCTGCGAACCCTGCGCCCGCCCGCTCAGCCGGCGAGCGGCAGCAGCTCGAGCACCCCGTAGACCTCGGCGATCTGCCGCATGTCCTCGGGCAGGTTGCGGATCTGCAGGGTCTTGCCGGTCGCCCGGGCATCGCGCAGCAGGCACAGCAGCAGCGAGAGGCCGACGCTGCTGCTGTGGGTGATGCCGGCACAGTCGATCCAGACGCGGCCGGCCGGGCTGTCGGCCAGCAGGCGGCGGCCGGCGGCGCGCAGCTCGCTGCCCACGTGCATGTCGATCACGCCGTCCAGGGCCAGCCCGTCCGGCGGCACCGCCCGCAGCGCGCCCGGACTCACTGCTGGTCGCCCTTGACGTTGACGGACTCCTGGGCGCGCGCCACGGCGTCGCCCCAGGTGGAGATGACCTTGTCCAGATCGTTGCCGTTGCTGCGCATCGACTCGGCGAACTGGTCGCGGAACAGCTTGCCGATGTTGATGCCGTTGATGATCACGTTGCGCACCTTCCAGGCGCCGTCCTTCTGCTCCAGGGTGTAGGTCACCGGGTAGATGGCGCCCGTGCGACCGACCACCTCCATGTTCACCGAGGCGCGCCCCGGCTCGCGGGACGCCACCGCCGGCAGCATGCGGATCTCCTGGTTGTCGTACTCGAGCAGGGCGCCGCCGTAGAACTTCACCAGGCTGCGCTTGAAGTTGTCGACGAAGGCCTGCATCTGCTGCGGCGAGGCCTGGCGGCTGTAGCGCACGGTCATCACCCCGCGGGCGAAGCCGTCGAAGTCGACCACCGGGCCGAGAATGCCATCGAGGGCCTGGTAGAAGGCCTCCGGGTCCTGCCTGAACTGCTCGCGCTTGCTGTTCAGCTCGCCCAGCACCTTGTCCGTGGTGGCCTGCACCACCTGTTGCGGAGTGGCGGCGGCATGGCCGGCGAAGGGCAGGCAGGCCAGCAGCACCAGCAGGCTGCGTCGCAGGATCTTGAGCATGACGGATGTCCTTTATTGCTTGGCGGGTTCTTTGTTGACGGAGTTGAGCAGGAACTTGCCGATCAGATCCTCCAGCACCAGGGCCGACTGGGTATCGCGGATCACCCCGCCGTCGGCCAGCACCTGCTCCTCGCCACCGATGCTGATGCCGATGTACTTCTCGCCGAGCAGCCCGGCGGTGAGGATCGACGCGGTGGAATCGGTAGGTAGATTGTTGACGCGCCCGTCGAGTTCCATGGTCACACGCCCCATGAAGCTGTCGTGGTCGAGATCGACGGCCACCACCTTGCCGATGGTCACCCCGGCCATGGTCACCTTGGCGCGCGGGCTGACCCCGGCGGTGTTGTCGAAGTAGGCGTAGACGCGGTAGGTGTCCTGCGCCGAGCCGATGGTCAGACCGCTGACGCGCAGGGCCAGCAGCAGCAGGGCCAGCAGGCCGGCGAGGAGGAACAGGCCGACGCCGATTTCCAGGGAGCGGGATTGCATCAGAAGTCTCCAAACATCAGAGCGGTAAGGATGAAGTCGAGGCCGAGCACGGCCAGCGAGGCGTAGACCACGGTGCGGGTGGTGGCGCGACTGATGCCCTCGGAGGTCGGCTCGCAGTCGTAGCCCTGGAACACCGCGATCCAGGTCACCACCACGGCGAACACCAGGCTCTTGATCACGCCGTTGAGCACGTCGCCCTGGAGCTCCACGCTGCGCTGCATGTTGCCCCAGTAGGAGCCCTCGTAGACGCCGAGCCAGTCCACCGCGACCATCGCCCCACCCCAGATGCCGACCACGGTGAAGATCGCCGAGAGCAGCGGCATGGAGATGAAGCCGGCCCACAGGCGCGGGGCGATGATGTACTTGAGCGGGTCGACGCCGATCATCTCCAGGCTGGACAGCTGCTCGGTGGACTTCATGTTGCCGATTTCGGCGGTCAGCGCCGAGCCGGCACGCCCGGCGAACAGCAGCGCGGTGACCACCGGGCCCAGCTCGCGCAGCAGGGTCAGGGCGACCATCTGGCCGACCGCCTCCTCGGAGGCGAAGTCCACCAGGATGTTGTAGCCCTGCAGGGCCAGCACCATGCCGATGAAGATGCCGGAGACGATGATGATCGCCAGCGACAGCACGCCGACCGCATACAGCTGCTTGACCAGCAGCTGCAGGAAACTGCCGGCGCCGTTGCGGCCGAACAGGGCATGGCCGAGGAACAGGGTCGAGCGGCCGAGGGCCTCGAGCACGTCGAGGCCGGAGCGACCGAGCAGGCGCACGCGCTCGATCAACGGAGTCCTGCGCATCAGGGCTCTCCCAGCAGGTCGCGGCGGTAGTCGGCCGCGGGATAGTGGAAGGGTACCGGCCCGTCGGCGATGCCCTGCATGAACTGGCGGATGCGCGGGTTATCGGACTCCATGAGTTCGGCCGGAGTGCCCTGGCCGAGCACCTGGCTGTCGCCGACCACGTACAGGTAGTCGGCGATGCTGGCGGTCTCGGCCAGGTCGTGGGACACCACGATACTGGTCAGCCCGAGGGCATCGTTGAGCTGGCGGATCAGGCGCACCAGCACCCCCATGGCGATGGGATCCTGGCCGACGAAGGGCTCGTCGTACATGAGGATCTGCGGGTCCAGGGCGATCGCCCGCGCCAGCGCCACGCGGCGCTTCATGCCGCCGGACAGCTCGTCGGGCATCAGTTCGATGGCGCCGCGCAGGCCGACCGCCTGCAGCTTCATCAGCACGATGTCGCGGATCATCTCCTCGGGGAGGCGGGTGTGCACGCGCAGCGGGAAGGCGACGTTCTCGAACACGTCGAGATCGGTGAACAGCGCGCCGCTCTGGAACAGCACGCCCATCTGCTTGCGCATGTCGAACAGTTCGCGGCGCGACAGCTGCGGCAGATTGTGGCCGTTGACGATCACCTGGCCGCTGGCCGGGCGCAGCTGGGCGCCGATCAGGCGCAGCAGGGTGGTCTTGCCGCAGCCGGAGGGGCCCATGATGCCGGTGACCTTGCCGCGCGGGATGCTCAGGTTCACATTATCGAAGATGGTGCGCGTGCCGCGCCTGAAGGTCACCCCCTTCAGCTCGACGGCATACGCGTTGTCGCTAGTCATCGGAACTCCTTGCGTGCCGGCCTTCCGTGCAGACGCCCGAACCCTAGGCAGGGACATCCGGCAGCCGCTGGCCGAATAGGCGCGCACTATACACCGCCGGCCGGACGCGCCCAAGCACCGCGCCGCCGAGGCAACGGCAGATGATGAGCGGTCGCCGGTTTGTCGGTATAATCGTCCGCTTGATCAGCCAACCGTGCCTGCGCCCATGCCCCAGACGCCGTCCTTCATCCAATCCGCCCAGCGCACCATCCGTATGGAGCTGGACGCCGTGAACGACCTGCTTGCGCGGATCAACGGCGACTTCGTGCGCGCCTGCGAACTGCTGCTGGCCTGCAAGGGCCGCGTAGTGGTGGTCGGCATGGGCAAGTCCGGCCACATCGGCCGCAAGATCGCCGCGACCCTGGCCAGCACCGGCACCACCGCCTTCTTCGTCCACCCCGCCGAGGCCAGCCACGGCGACATGGGCATGATCACCCGCGACGACGTGGTGCTGGCGCTGTCCAACTCGGGCAGCACCGCCGAGATCGTCACCCTGCTGCCGCTGATCAAGCGCCTGGGCATCACCCTGATCAGCATGACCGGCAACCCCGACTCGCCGCTGGCCCAGGCCGCGGCGGTCAACCTGGATGCCGGCGTGGCCCAGGAGGCCTGCCCGCTGAACCTGGCGCCGACCTCCTCGACCACCGTCTCGCTGGTGCTCGGCGACGCCCTGGCCATCGCCCTGCTGGAAGCGCGCGGCTTCACCGCCGAGGACTTCGCCTTCTCCCATCCGGGTGGCGCCCTGGGCCGCCGCCTGCTGCTCAAGGTGGAGAACATCATGCACGACGGCGACCGCCTGCCCTGCGTGCCGCGCGGCACGCCGCTGCGCGAGGCACTGCTGGAGATGACCCGCAAGGGCCTGGGCATGACGGTGATCACCGAGCCCGACGGCCGCCTGGCCGGGATCTTCACCGACGGCGACCTGCGCCGCGCCCTGGACCGCGGCGTCGACGTGCGCCAGGCGTCGATCGACGAACTGATGACCGCCGGCGGCAAGACCGTGCGCCCGGACATGCTCGCCGCCGAGGCGCTGAAGATCATGGAGGACAACCGCATCAGCGCCCTGGTGGCGGTGGACGCGGACCAGCGCGCCGTCGGCGCCCTGAACATGCACGACCTGCTGCGCGCCGGAGTGATGTGATGAACGACGAACTGCTGCAACGCGCCCGCGCCATCCGCCTGGCGATCTTCGACGTCGACGGTGTGCTGACCGACGGCAAGCTGTACTTCCTGCCCGAGGGCGGCGAGTTCAAGACCTTCAACACCCTCGACGGCCACGGCATCAAGATGCTGATCAACTCCGGGGTGCGCACCGCCATCATCAGCGGCCGTACCGCTCCGGTGGTCGAGCGGCGGGCGAAGAACCTCGGCATCCAGCACCTGGTGCAGGGCCGCGAGGACAAGCTGGTGGTACTCGATGAACTGCTGGCCGAACTGGGACTCTCATACGAGCAGGTCGCCTATCTGGGCGACGACCTGCCCGACCTGCCGGTGATCCGCCGGGTCGGCCTCGGCATGGCGGTGGCCAGCGCCGACGCCTTCGTCCGCCAGCATGCGGCGGCGGTGACCCAGGCCCGCGGCGGCGAAGGAGCCGCCCGCGAGTTCTGCGAACTGATCATGCGCGCCCAGGGCACGCTGGAGGCGGCCCAGGCCGCCTACCTGTGACGGATCCCCGATGAATCCCACCCTGCGCACCTTCCTGCCGTTCGCCCTGCTGGCCGCCCTGCTGGCGGCCATCGGCTACTGGAACATCCGCCCGGAAAGCTTCATGACCCGCAGCGTCCCCGCGCCGGCCGAGGACGCCATCGACTTCTATGCGGAGAACGCCCGCAGCGTGCAGTTCCAGGCCGACGGCGCCCTGCACTACCGCCTGAGCGCCGAGCACCTGGAACACCTGCAGAGCAGCGACGTCACCCGCCTGACCCGCCCGGAACTGCGCCTGTACCGCGGCAGTGCCTACCCCTGGCACGTGCTGAGCGAGCGCGGCGAGGTGTCGCCCGGCGGCGTGCAGGTCGACCTGCTCGACGGCGTGCGCGTGGAGCGCAGCGACGCCAAGGGCCGCCCCATCCTGCTCACCACATCCCGTCTGAGCGTGTTTCCCGAGCGGGAGTACGCCGAGACGTCCCAGCCGGTGCGTATCGAGGCCGCCAACGGCGTGACCACCGCCTCCGGCCTGCAGGCCTATCTCAACGAAAGCCGGATGCTCCTGAAATCCAATGTGCGAGGACAGCATGAGGTTCGCTAACCCCCTTCCCCTCCTCTTCGGTCTGGGCATCCTGCTGGCCGGCGCGCCGGCCTGGTCCCTGCCGAGCGACCGCAACCAGCCGATCCGCGTGCAGGCCGACAGCGCCGAGCTGGACGACGCCCAGGGCGTCGCCGTGTACCGCGGCGGCGTGGTGATCACCCAGGGCAGCCTGAAGATCACCGGCGACACCGTGACCATCACCCAGGACAAGAGCGGCGACATCGAGGTGTTCACCGCGACCGGCAAGCCGGCCTACTACGAGCAGCAGCCGGCCGCCGACAAGCCGCTGGTCAAGGCCTACGGCCTGACCATCCAGTACTTCGCCGCCAACGAGCGCATCGTGCTGATCGACCAGGCCAAGGTGGTCCAGGAAGGCAACACCTTCGAAGGCGAGAAGATCGTCTACGACACCCAGCGCCAGATCGTCAACGCCGGGCGCGCCACCGGCAGCAAGGTGACCACGCCGCGCGCGCGCATCGACATGGTCATCCAGCCGCGCAAGAAGGCCGAGCCGGAGCAGAACACCCCATGAGCACCCTGATCGCCCAGCACCTGGCCAAGAGCTACAAGGGACGCGCCGTGGTGCGCGACGTCAGCCTGTCGATCGACAGCGGGCAGATCGTCGGCCTGCTCGGACCCAACGGCGCCGGCAAGACCACCTGCTTCTACATGATCGTCGGCCTGGTGCATGCCGACCAGGGTCGCGTGCTGATCGACGAGCAGGACGTCACCCACCTGCCGATGCACGGCCGCGCCCGCGCCGGCATCGGCTACCTGCCGCAGGAGGCGTCGATCTTCCGCAAGCTGACGGTGGCCGACAACATCATGGCCATCCTCGAGACGCGCAAGGACCTCGACCGCGCCGCACGGCGCGAGGCGCTGGAAAGCCTGCTGCAGGAGTTCCACATCAGCCACATCCGCGACAGCCTGGGCATGAGCCTGTCCGGCGGCGAACGCCGCCGGGTGGAGATCGCCCGCGCCCTGGCCAGCGATCCCAAGTTCATCCTCCTCGACGAACCCTTCGCCGGGGTCGACCCGATCTCGGTGGGCGACATCAAGCAGATCATCCACCACCTCAAGGAACGCGGCATCGGCGTGCTGATCACCGATCACAACGTGCGCGAGACCCTGGACATCTGCGAGACCGCCTACATCGTCAATGCCGGCCAGCTGATCGCCGAAGGCGATGCCGAGAGCATCCTCGCCAACCAGCTGGTCAAGGACGTCTACCTGGGCCACGAGTTCCGCCTGTAGGCCGCCGGCAGCGCACCCCGTCCGCGCCCGCCCTCTGCCGGGCGCCCCCACCCGACTGCGCCTTTTCGGGCGACTGTCAAGCCTAGGCAAAGCCGCAAATATCGGGCATATAATTTGCTAACCGCGGCGCCCCGGCGCCCAGCAGTGGACAGCGCGCAGGCGCTGGCAGACCCAAGGTGCCAACTCCCAAGCCATGAAACACTCGCTAGTCCTCAAGATGGGCCAGCAGCTGACGATGACACCGCAGCTGCAACAAGCCATTCGTCTGCTCCAGCTGTCGACCCTCGACCTGCAGCAGGAAATCCAGGAAGCCCTCGACTCCAACCCGATGCTCGAGCGACAGGAAGACGGCGACGACTTCGACAGCAGCGACCCGCTGGCAGAGAGCGAAGGCCCCTCCTCCGGCGCCAGCCACGACAGCACGGTCGCCACCACCGAGCGCGACCCCGACAGTCTCGACGAGGGCCAGTGGGAGGAGCGCATCCCCAGCGAGCTGCCGGTGGATACCGCCTGGGAGGACATCTACCAGACCAGCGCCAGCAGCCTGCCGAGCAGCGAGGACGACGAGTGGGACTTCACCGCCCGCACCTCCTCCGGCGAGAGCCTGCACAGCCACCTGCTCTGGCAGCTCAACCTGGCGCCGATGAGCGACAGCGACCGGCTGATCGCCATGTCGATCATCGACGCCATCAACAACGACGGCTATCTCGAGGAAAGCCTCGAGGAGATCCTCGACTCCCTCGACCCTGAGCTGGGCATCGAGCTGGACGAGGTGGAAATGGTCCTGCACCGCGTGCAGCAGTTCGAGCCGCTGGGCATCGGCGCACGCGACCTCAGCGAGTGCCTGCTGCTGCAGCTGAAGCAGCTGCCGGCCGACACCCCCTGGCTGGACGAGGCGCGCCGCGTCGCCCGCGACCACCTCGACCTGCTCGGCAGCCGCGACTACGCCCAGCTGATGCGGCGCCTGCGCCTGAAGGAGGACGAGCTGCGCCAGGTGGTCGAGCTGATCCAGCGCCTCAACCCGCGTCCCGGCGCCCAGATCGAGGCCGGCGAGGCCGAGTACGTGGTCCCCGACGTGATCGTGCGCAAGGACAACGAGCGCTGGCTGGTCGAGCTCAACCCCGACGCCATGCCGCGCCTGCGGGTCAACCCGCACTATGCCGGCCTGGTACGCCGCGCCGACTCCAGCGCCGACAACACCTACATGCGCAACCAGCTGCAGGAAGCGCGCTGGTTCATCAAGAGCCTGCTCAGCCGCAACGAGACGCTGATGAAGGTCGCCACCCAGATCGTCGAGCAGCAGCGCGGCTTTCTCGAGTACGGCGAGGAGGCGATGAAGCCGCTGGTGCTGCACGACATCGCCGAGGCGGTGGGCATGCACGAGTCGACCATCTCGCGGGTCACCACGCAGAAGTACATGCACACCCCGCGCGGCATCTACGAACTCAAGTACTTTTTCTCCAGCCACGTCAGCACCGCCGAGGGCGGCGAATGCTCGTCGACGGCGATCCGCGCCATCATCAAGAAACTGGTGGCGGCGGAAAACCCGAAAAAGCCATTGAGTGACAGCAAGATCGCTGGTTTACTGGAAGAGCAGGGGATTCAAGTGGCCCGCCGGACCATCGCCAAATACCGGGAGTCCCTCGGCATTGCACCCTCCAGCGAGCGCAAGCGACTGGTGTAGCGTTCGAGCAGCAGAATTCAGGTGGCGGGGAACATCCCGCCAGCAACGTAGGTAATAAGGAGAAGCGGTATGCAAGTCAATATCAGTGGCCAACACCTGGAAGTGACCGACACTCTGCGTGACTACGTCAACGAGAAATTCGAGCGCCTGGCGCGCCATTTCGACAAGATCACCAACGTCCAGGTGATCATGCAGGTGGAGAAACTGAAGCAGAAGATCGAAGCGACCCTGCATATTGCCGGCGGCGAAGTGGTCGCCAATGCCGAGCACGAGGACATGTACGCCGCCATCGACCTGCTGGCCGACAAGCTGGACCGCCAGCTGATCAAGCACAAGGAAAAACAGATCGAACGCGAACAGGGCGCCGCTGCCCGCTGATCATTCCCCGATGATTCGACTAGAGCACATCCTGACCCCCGGCCGTTCCCAGGTGAACGTGCCGGGAGGCAGCAAGAAGCGCGTTCTCGAGCAGATCGCCAACCTCGTAGCCCGGGACATTCCCGGGCTCGACGCACATGACATCTTCGAAAGCCTGGTGGCCCGCGAGAAGCTCGGCTCCACCGGCTTCGGCAATGGCATCGCCATCCCCCACTGCCGCCTGGCCGGCTGCTCGGTGCCGGTCAGCGCCCTGCTGCGCCTGGATGCCCCGGTGGACTTCGACGCCCTCGACGGCGCGCCGGTGGACCTGCTGTTCGTCCTCCTGGTGCCGGAAACCGCCACCGAGGAACACCTCGAGCTGCTGCGCCAGATCGCCGGCCTGCTCGACCGTGCCGACGTGCGCGAGCGCCTGCGCCAGGCCAGGGATGGATTCGACCTCTACCAGGTGGTGCTCGATACCGTGGACGGACGCTGAGCCATGCGCCTGGTGATCGTCAGCGGCCGCTCCGGCTCGGGCAAGAGCACTGCCCTGGCCGTACTCGAGGACAACGGCTTCTACTGCATCGACAACCTGCCCGCCAGCCTGCTGCCCGACCTCGGCGAGCGCGCCCTGCTGCAGACCGAACTGCTGCAGCCCAAGGTCGCGGTATCCATCGACGCACGCAACCTGCCCAGCCAGCTCCGCCGTTTCCCAGAGCTGCTCGACCAGCTGCGCCAGCGCAACATCCAGTGCGACGTGCTGTACCTGGACGCCGACAACGCCACCCTGCTCAAGCGCTTCTCGGAAACCCGCCGGCGCCACCCGCTGACCAGCGATGAGCGCTCGCTGAGCGAGGCGATCGACGACGAACGCCAGCTGCTGGCGCCGATCGCCGACCTGGCCGACCTGAAGATCGACACCGCCAACCTCAACCTCTACCAGCTCAGCGATACCCTCAAGCTGCGCCTGCTGGACAAGCCGCAGCCGGGCACCGCCTTCCTGATCGAGTCGTTCGGCTTCAAGCGCGGCATGCCGGTGGACGCCGACCTGGTGTTCGACGTGCGCTGCCTGCCCAATCCCTACTGGAAGCCGGACCTGCGCGAGTACAGCGGCCTCGAGGCGGTGGTGCGCGACTACCTGGACGCCCAGCCGGACGTCGAGGAGATGTACCAGGACCTGCTCGCCTACCTCAGCAAGTGGCTGCCGCGCTTCGCCGCCAGCAACCGCGCCTACGTCACCGTGGCCATCGGCTGCACCGGCGGCCACCACCGCTCGGTGTACCTCGCCGAGCGCCTGGGCGCCGCGCTGCGCGACAGCCTGGGCAACCTGCAGATCCGTCACCGCGACCTCAAGTAACCAGGACACTTCCCGCCCGATGCCAGCCTGCGACGTCACCATCATCAACAAGCTCGGCCTGCATGCCCGCGCCGCCGCCAAGTTCGTCGGCGTGGCCGGGCGCTTCCCCTGCCAGGTGCGGGTCGGTCGCTCGGCGGACAGCCTGGTGGACGGCAAGAGCATCATGTCGGTGATGATGCTGGCCGCCGGCAAGGGCACCCCGATCCACCTGCACACCGAAGGCGAGCAGGAAGACGAAGCCCTGCAGGCGCTGGTCGCCCTGATCGACAACTACTTCGACGAAGGCGAGTGAGTCTCGTAGGGTGCGCCGTGCGCACCAGCAACCGGTGCGCACGGCGTACCCTACGCGTGTATCGATCAGCCTGACTGCGCAGACCAAGCAACGGCTCAGACTTGTCTAACGTGTGCGAAGCCCGAGGTGGAAGATCGCTGCGCGAGTCTTCCACGGGGTGGCCATCCACCCTACGAACGCCGCCCTAACCCACAACGGCCTCAGCTGCCACCGACGGTCATCTTCCCGATCAGCACCGAGCCGCTGCGCACGTTGCCGCGCGTCTCCAGGTCGCTGCCGACCGCCACGATGCCCCTGAACATGTCGCGCAGGTTGCCGGCGACGGTCACCTCCTGCACCGGGAACTGGATCACCCCGTTCTCCACCCAGAAGCCCGCCGCACCGCGCGAGTAGTCGCCGGTGACCAGGTTGAGGCCCTGCCCCATCAGCTCGGTGACCAGCAGGCCGCGATCCATGCGGCGGATCAGCGCCGCCTGATCCTCGCTGCCGTGGCTGACGAACAGGTTGTGCACGCCGCCGGCGTTGGCGGTGCTCGGCATGCCCAGCTTGCGTCCGGAATAGGTGCCGAGGGCATAGGAGACCAGCTTGCCGCCTTCGACGAAGGGCTTGGCATAGGTGGCCAGGCCGTCGCCGTCGAAGCTGGCGCTGCCCATGCCGCGCGACAGGTGCGGACGCTCGTCGAGGCTCAGCCAGTCGGGGAACAGCGTCTGGCCCAGCGCGCCCTCGAGGAAGGAGGCCTTGCGGTACAGGCTGCCGCCGGAGATCGCCGCGAGGAAGTGGCCGAACAGCCCGGTGGCCAGTTCGGCGGCGAACAGCACCGGCACCTCGCAGGTCGGCACCGGCCGTGCGCCAAGGCGCGCCACCGCGCGCTCGGCGGCGCGCCGGCCGATCGACTCGGCGCTGGCCAGTTCGCCACCGATGCGGCTGACGTCGTACCAGTAGTCGCGCTGCATCTGCCCTTCGCCCTCGGCGATCATCACGCAGCTCAGGCTGTGCCGGCTGGAGGCGTAGCCGCCGACGAAGCCGTGGCTGTTGCCGTACACCCGGCAGCCCAGGTGGGTGTTGAGGGTGGTACCGTCGGCGCGGGTGACCCTGGGATCGGCGGCGAAGGCCGCCGCCTCGCAGGCCAGCGCCTGCTCGATGGCCTGCTCCGGGTCGATCGCCCAGGGATGGTACAGATCGAGATCGGGCAGTTCGCGGGCCATCAGTGCGGCGTCGGCAAGGCCTGCGCAGTCGTCCTCGGAAGCGTGACGGGCGATGGCCAGCGCCGCCGCCACGGTCTCGCGGATCGCGCTCTCGCCCTGCGCCGAGGTGCTCGCCGAACCCTTGCGCTGGCCGAGGTAGAGGGTGATGCCGAAGCCACGGTCGCGGTTGAATTCGACCGTCTCCACCTCGCCCTGGCGCACGCTGGTGGACAGCCCCTGCTCCAGCGACACCGCCACCTCGCAGGCGCTGGCGCCCTGGCGGCGCGCCTCGGCGAGGATCGCCTCGACCTGCTCCTGCAATCCCGGCAGGGCCTGCGGCCCCACGCTTTCCACGGCTGAATTCATGTCCTGCTCCTGTTTTCCCGCCGGCGTGCCGGCCGGGCCGGACAAGCGGCCCCTTGAGTGGTTATCATGGCGGCGTTTCCCAGCGGACCCGCCCCATGTCTGAACAATTCGACGACGACTTCTCCGGAGAGAAGAGCAAAACCCAGGTCAAGCGCGAACTGCATGCGCTGCAGGACCTCGGCGTGCGCCTGACCACCCTCAAGCCCGAGCAGCTCGAGCGCCTGCCGCTCTCCGACATGCTGCTCAAGGCACTGCTCGAGGCGCCCAAGCACAAGGCCCACGCCGCGCGCAAACGCCACATCCAGTACATCGGCAAGCTGATGCGCAGCCAGGACCTCGAAGCCATCACCGGTCTGCTCGACCAGATGGACGCCTCCACCCGCCAGTACAACGAGCGCTTCCACGCCCTCGAGCGCTGGCGCGACCGTCTGGTCGGCGGTGGCGACAGCGACCTCGAGGCGCTGCTCGGCGAATATCCCGAGGCCGACGTCCAGCACCTGCGCCAGCTGATCCGCCACGCCCAGCACGAGGCGGCGCACAACAAGCCGCCGGCGGCGGCGCGCAAGGTGTTCAAGTACCTGCGCGACCTCGACGAGGTCAAGCGCGGCCTGCGCTGAGCACCGCCCCCAGTCACATCGCAGGGTGGAAGACTCGCGCAGCGATCTTCCACCGCCCCATCCGCTGGGCAATCGCTGCGCGAGTTGCCCACCCCACGTGTCAGCCGCCGGTGCCGCCGACGGTGATCGCCTCGATCTTCAGAGTCGGCTGGCCGACGCCCACCGGCACCGACTGGCCGTCCTTGCCGCAGGTGCCGACGCCGCTGTCCAGCGCCAGGTCGTTGCCGACCATCGACACCCGGCTCATCGCCTCCGGACCGTTGCCGATCAGGGTCGCGCCCTTGACCGGTGCGGTGATGCGGCCGTCCTCGATCAGGTAGGCCTCGCTGGTGGAGAACACGAACTTGCCGCTGGTGATGTCCACCTGGCCGCCGCCGAGGCTGGCGCAGTACAGGCCGCGCTTCACCGAACGGATGATCTCTTCCGGCTCGCTCTGTCCGGCCAGCATGTAGGTGTTGGTCATGCGCGGCATCGGCAGGTGCGCGTAGGATTCGCGCCGGCCGTTGCCGGTGGGCTTCACGCCCATCAGGCGGGCATTGAGCTTGTCCTGCATGTAGCCCTTGAGCACGCCGTTCTCGATCAGCGTGGTGCACTGGGTCGGCGTGCCCTCGTCGTCGAGGCTCAGCGAGCCGCGACGGCCCGCCAGGGTGCCGTCGTCGACGATGGTGCACAGGCTCGAGGCCACCGACTGGCCGACCCGGCCGCTGTAGGCCGAACTGCCCTTGCGGTTGAAGTCGCCTTCCAGGCCGTGGCCGACCGCCTCGTGCAGCAGCACGCCGCTCCAGCCGTTGCCGAGCACCACCGGCAGGCTGCCGGCCGGCGCCGGGATCGCCTCGAGGTTGAGCAGCGCCTGGCGCACCGCCTCGCGGGCGTAGTCCATGGCGCGGTCGTGCTCGAGGAAGTAGCGGTAGTCGGTACGCCCGCCGCCGCCGTGGGCGCCGCGCTCGCGGCGGCCACCCTGCTCGACGATCACACTGACGTTGAAGCGCACCAGCGGGCGCACGTCGGCGCCCAGGCTGCCGTCGGTCGCCGCCACCAGCACCTGCTCCCAGGTGCCGGCCAGGCTGACGGTGACCCGCGAGATGCGCGGATCGAGGGCGCGGGTGGCCTGGTCGACGCGCTTGAGCAGCTCGACCTTCTCGGCGCGGCTGAGCACTTCCAGCGGGTTGTCGGCGCCGTACAGGCGCGGCGGCACCTGCACTGCCGGCGTGTGCACGCGGCCCTGCTGGCCGGCGCGGGCGATCGAGCGGGCGGCGCCGATGGCCTGGCGCAGGGCGTGCTCCTCGATGCTGTTGCTGTAGGCGAAACCGGTCTTCTCGCCGGACTGGGCGCGCACGCCGACGCCCTGGTCGAGGTGGAAGCTGCCTTCCTTGACGATGCCGTCCTCGAGCAGCCATGACTCGGACACCTGGCTCTGGAAGTACAGGTCGGCGGCATCGATGCCGGGGCCGGCCAGCTCGCCGAGCAGCACCGGCAGGCGCTCGAGATCGAGGCCACCGGGAGTCAGCAGCTGGGCGCTGACGGAGGACAGGGTGTTCATGGGGACTCCTTGGTCTTGGTTTGCAGCGCCCCGGGATGCAGGCGGCGATGGGCATGCACCGGCATGCGCCGGCGGATGGCCGCCTGCGCCGGGCGGTCGAGATCGGCCAGCAGCACCGCCTCGCCGCGCGGCTGGCGGGCCAGGGGCTCGCCCCAGGGATCGACGATCAGCGAATGGCCGAAGGTTTCCCGCGGCCCCGGGTGCAGGCCACCCTGGTTGGCAGCCAGCAGGTAGCACTGGGTTTCGATGGCCCGCGCGCGCACGAGGATCTCCCAGTGCGCCGCGCCGGTCACCGCGGTGAACGCCGAGGGCGCGCTGATCAGCTCGGCGCCGGCCGCGCGCAGGGCGCCGTACAGTTCGGGAAAGCGCAGGTCGTAGCACACGGTCAGGCCCAGGCGCCCCACCGGGGTGTCGGCCAGCACCAGGCGCTCGCCGTGGGCGAAGTCGTCGGACTCGCGGTAGCTGCCGCGGCTGTCGGCCACCTCGACGTCGAACAGGTGCAGCTTGTCGTAGCGCGCGGCGACCTGGCCGTCGCTGTCGATCAGCAGCGAGCAGGCGTGCGGCTTGCCGTCGCGCTGCCCTTCCGGCAGCAGCGGCAGGGTGCCGGCCACCAGCCACAGGCCCAGCTCGCGGGCGCAGGCCGCGAGCCAGGGCAGCAGCGGCCCCTCGCCGGCGGCCTCGGCGCGGCCGAGTTCGGCCAGATCGCGCCGGCCCATGGCGGCGAAGTTCTCCGGCAGCACGGCCAGCCGCGCCCCCTCCTGCGCCGCCTGCTCGAGCAGCACCCGGGCGCGCGCCAGATTGCTCGCCACGTCGGCCTGACTGACCATCTGGATGACTGCCACCCGGCCCATGCTCGTCTCCTGCTGCCTCATGATTTCATCCTAACCCGGATTCGCCTCAACGTGCGTCCCTCGCCGGCCTGCCGAACAGGCTGATCTGCGGGTCCTGCCAGGGGCCGTCGACCCGGTAGTCGACGCTGGCCACCCGGGATAGGCGGTCGCCGACCAGCTGGTCGACGATGAACAGCGCGCCGGCCACCGGCGCCGCGCCAGCCAGCAGCGCGGCCAGCGGCAGGTTGTTGGACAGCGGCAGGGTCACCCGCAACTTGGCAGCGATGCGGTCCTGGGCCATGTCCAGCTGGCCGTCCAGCTCCAGGCGGGTCGACGGCCCGTCGAGCACCAGCGGCTCGCGGGTCAGCAGCACGCCGTCGCTGCCCGCCAGACTCCCCCCGATGCGATCGTAGGCCAGCCCGCGGCCGAGCAGGTCGGAGAAGTCCAGGCGCAGGCGCCGGCCGAGGGCGTTGAAGTTGAGCAGACCGAACACCCGCAGCGCCGCGGCACCGCCCTCCACCTCGAGCAACTGGCCCTGGCGCGCCTGCGCCGCCAGGCTGCCGCTGAAGTGCCTGAGCCCGGCCATGGCCGGCGAGCCCGGCCAACTGCCGTCGATGTCGACCTGGAAGTCGCGACTGGTGATGCTCGGCGCATACCCCCAGGCCAGCAGCACGTCGCTCAGGTCGCCGCCGCTCAGACAACCGCGATACGCGGTGCGGCTGGCCATGCCCGTGCCCTGCCAGTCGAGGCTGCCGTCCAGGCGCAGGCCCTTGAGATCGAGGTCGAGCTGGTCGAAGCGCGCGCCGCTGCCGCTCGGGCGGCTGCGGAAATGCCAGCGGCCGAGGCGCTCCTCACCGAGGTAGAGGGCCTGGATGCTCACGTCCATCGCCGGCAGGCTGCGCGGGTCGAGCGCGACCAGCGGGTCGCTGGCGGCGATACCGGCCGCCTCGCGCCTGGCCCTCTCCACCGCCGACTCGCGCGCCGGCAGGCGCAGGCGCTGCAGCTCGATGCGCAGCGGCGCGCTGGCGGCCGGCGGAATCACCACCTCGCCGAGCAGCTGCGGATTCTCCAGACGCAGACGCCAGTTGCGTCCGCCGCGCCGCAGGCCGACCCTGAGCAGCTCGAGGCTCAGGCTGCCGGCCGTGAAGCGCGCCAGTTCCAGCTCGGCCGACTGCAGCAGCTCGCCCGCCGGCCCGCCGCCCCGGCGCGCCTGCAGCGCCTGCCAGGCCGGCCAGTCGAATTCGCTCAGCCGGCCGCGGACGTGCAGGCCCAGCTCGCGGGGGATCTGCGCGGCCTCGCCGCCCAGACGCAGCTCGCCACGCCCACCGGCCAGCCGGCCGGGCGGCGCGACCAGGGCGAGGCTGGCCAGTCCCGCGTAGCTCAGCTCGTAGCGGCGCTCGGCGCCGCCCAGGGTCATGCTCCAGCTGGCGCTGCGCGTCTCCTCGGCCGGCTTGCCCAGCGGCGCCGGCAGATCGATGCGGGTGCCGCGCAGGTCGGAGCTGACCCGCAACTGGCTGGCTTCGCCGAAATCGAGATCCAGCCACAGCCGATAGGGCAGCTCGCCACTGGCGGGAACCTCCGCCGGCGCAGCGCCCAGCCAACTGGCCAGACGCTCGACGGCGATGCTGCTGCGCACGTCCAGCCGTGACAGCGGCTTGCCGGGCTGGCCGCGCGCCTCGATCGCCGCCCGCAGCGGGCGGTCGAAGGCGCGGCCGCGGATATCCGCCGCGCTCAGGCCGCGGGCCGTGTCGTAGCGGAAGCTGCCGCGAAGCTGCTGCAGCTCCAGCGCCGGCTGCGGCAGCTGCAGGCGCGCATTCTCGGTGGCGAAGTCGACCACCGCACGCAGGGCGCCGGCCTGGCGCGCCAGCGGGATGTCCAGCTGCAGGCGGCCGTCCAGCGGGCCCTCGCCCTGCCAGCCGGCGAAGGTCTGCCGCTCGCCCAGCGGGGTGTCCTGGAGGATCTTCAGGCCATCGCCGAGGCTGGCGTGCACCTGGCCGTCGACCGTCAGGCGCGGCCCGCGCCGGCTGCCCAGCTTCACCTGCGCCTGCACGTCGCGCAGCCGACTGTCGAGCACCCGCGCGGTCGGTGCACGCACGCGCACGCCGCTGTCCTCGACGAACACCTCGCCGTCGAGCTGGCGCAGCGGCGGCCAGGCGGGCTGGTAGGCCAGCTCGGCATCGCGCACCTGGAAGTACAGACCCAGCGCGCGCGCCTGCGGCGAGGCGCCCTTGTTCAGCGAGCCCTGGTAGACGAACAGCCCCTGCTCGATCGCCCCGCCCTTGATCGCCGTCTGCAGCCACTCGGCCAGCGGCGCACTCAGGCCCGGCGAGCGGGTCGGCAGGTAGCGCCCGGTGTAGCGCGCATCGCCCTGGCGCAGACCGACCTGCAGGTCCATGTAGTCCTCGGCGGCCGGGTCGCGGCGCAGACGGATCAGCATGTTGCCGGCCAGCTCGCCCTCCTCGCCCGACAGGCGCATCAGCGCGCTGGACAGGGTGAAGGCCTCGGCATCCAGGCGCCACTCCAGCCGCGCCCGGGCTCGCCGGTAGCGCCAGGGCTCGGGGAACAGGGTGTCGAGGTGCAGCATGAAGTCGTTGGCGTCCAGGCGCAGCTCGCCCCCGGCGAGACTGCCACTGAGGCTGCCGCTGACGTTTTCCAGCGCCGGCACGCCATGCCAGGCGCTGACACCGACCCGGTCCAGGCGCAGGTCGTACTCGACCTCCGGCAGACCCTCGCCCCGCGGGCGAACTTCGGCGCGCAGGTCGCGCAGCCGGCCGTGCGGCGCCAGACTGGCGAGGATCTCCACCGCCTTGTCCGGCAGCGGCGCCAGGCCGCGGACCAGGCTGGCCAGCGGCGCGAGGTTGAGCCGCTCGGCCTGCAGCAGCCAGGTATCGTCCGCCGCGAGACGACGCAGCTGCAGCTGGCCGGGATTGAGCCGCTCGCCGGCGAAACTGCCGGCCAGCTCCTCGACCAGCAGGCGCCAGCCCTGCGCCTCGCGCGCGAAGTGGGCGGTCAGCGCCAGGTCGCGGAATTCGGCCAGGCTGCGCTGCGCAGGCCGCACGTCGAGCTGCGGGGCATGCAAGCGCAGCGCGGCGCGCTGGGCCTGGCCGGCGGCCCAGTCCAGCCACAGCTCGCCGCCGAGCTGCAGGCGCGGCAGCTGCCAGCCGGCGGGCAGGCGCTCGGCCAGCCAGGGCGCCCAGTCGCTCTGCGGCAGGCTGAGGTAGAGCTGCGCGGAGGCCGCGCGCCAGTCCTCGGCGCGCAGGCGGCTGTGCAGTCGCCAGCTCAGCGGCTGGCCGTCGGGCAGCAGCAGGCGGCCGTCGAGCCGCTGGGCGCTGCCCCGGTTCTCGAGAGTGAAGCCGAGGTAGTTGAGGGCGAGCACCCCGCCGCGGCGGGTCTCGATGCTCAGCCGGCTGTCGAGCAGGCGCACCTCGCCCGGCGCCAGCAGCAGGGCGAGGATCTTCGCCGGATCGAGCGGCGGCGCCGCCGGATCGAGCGGGCGCAGCCCCTTGAGCCGCCAGCGGCCGTCGGCCTGCTCCTGCAGGCCGAGCTGCAGCCCCTCCAGCTCCAGGCGGGCGATGCGCAGGCTGCGCGTGCGCAGGCTGGCCAGCACGTCCGGCACCACGCGCAGCTGGTCGAGGTGCAGCGCCTCGCCGTCCAGTTGCAGCTGCAGGTCGCGCAGCACCAGCAGCGGCGCCAGTCCCTGCCAGCGGCCCTCGAGGGCGCCGACGTGCAGCGGCTGGCCGAGCGCGGCGCCGGCCCGGCGCTCCAGCTCGCCGCGGTATTCGGCCACCAGCGGCACCAGCGCGCGGCCGAGGCTGACGTAGAGCGCGGTCAGCAGCAGCGCCAGCGCCACGCCGACGAACAGGGCGTCGAGCAGCCGGGCCAGCCAGCGGCCGCCGACGGACATGTCAGGTGTTCCCCTCAGAGCAGCACCACATCGAACTGCTCCTGGGAATACTCGCTTTCCACCTGGAAGCGGATCGGCCGGCCGATGAAGGCCTCCAGATCGGCGACGTTACCCGACTCCTCGTCGAGCAGGCGGCCCACCACCTTGTCGTTGGCCAGCACCAGGTAGCCTTCGGCCTGGTAGGCGCGCGCCTCGCGCAGGATCTCGCGGAAGATCTCGTAGCACACGGTCTCCGCGGTCTTCAGCTGGCCGCGTCCCTGGCAGCTCGGGCAGGGCTCGCAGAGCACCTGCTGCAGGCTCTCGCGGGTGCGCTTGCGGGTCATCTGCACCAGGCCCAGCTCGGTGATGCCGATGATGTTGGTCTTGGCATGGTCGCGCTCGAGCATCTTCTCCAGGGTGCGCAGCACCTGGCGGCGGTGCTCCTCGTCTTCCATGTCGATGAAGTCGATGATGATGATCCCGCCGAGGTTGCGCAGGCGCAGCTGGCGGGCGATGGCGGTGGCCGCCTCGAGGTTGGTCTTGAAGATGGTTTCCTCGAGGTTGCGATGGCCGACGAAGGCGCCGGTGTTGACGTCGATGGTGGTCATCGCCTCGGCCGGGTCGATGATCAGGTAGCCGCCGGACTTGAGCAGCACCTTGCGCTCCAGCGCCTTCTGGATCTCGTCCTCGACGCCGTACAGGTCGAAGATCGGCCGCTCGCCGGGATAGTGCTCGAGGCGGTCGGCCACCTCCGGCATCAGCTCGCCGACGAACAGGCCGACCTTCTGGAAGGTCTCCCGCGAGTCGATGCGGATCTTCTCGGTGCGCGGGCTGACCAGATCGCGCAGGGTGCGCAGGGCCAGCGACAGGTCCTCGTAGATCACCGAGGGCGCGCCGGCGCTCTGCATCTGGCTGGAAATCTGCTCCCACAGGCGGCGCAGGTAGCGGATGTCGGCGAGGATCTCGTCGTAGCCGGCGCCCTCGGCGGCGGTGCGCAGGATGAAACCACCCTGTTCCTCGATACCCTCGGCGGCCACGCAGCTGGCCACCACCTGCTTGAGCCGCTCACGCTCGGCCTCGCCCTCGATCTTCAGCGAGATGCCGACGTGGCTGGTGCGCGGCATGTACACCAGGTAGCGCGAGGGGATCGACAGCTGGGTGGTCAGCCGCGCGCCCTTGGTGCCGATCGGGTCCTTGGTCACCTGCACCACCAGGCTCTGCCCCTCGTGGACCAGGGCGCTGATGCTCTCCACCGCATGGCCCTCGCGGCTGGAGATTTCCGAGGCGTGGATGAAGGCGGCGCGCTCCAGGCCGATGTCGACGAAGGCCGCCTGCATGCCCGGCAGCACGCGCACCACCTTGCCCTTGTAGATGTTGCCGACGATGCCGCGGCGCTGGGTGCGCTCGACGTGCACTTCCTGCAGCACACCGTTTTCCACCACCGCCACGCGGGACTCCATCGGGGTGATGTTGATCAGGATCTCTTCGCTCATGTAGTTGTCGTTCTCGTGGCGGGAAAGGGGAGCGGTCGGCGGCTCACGCGTCGGCGGCGGACTGCCAGCAGGCGATGCCGAACTCGGCGAGCAGCGCCGCGCTCTCGGCCAGCGGCAGGCCGACCACGGCCGAATAGCTGCCCTCCAGGCGCTCGACGAAGATCGCCGCCAGGCCCTGGATCGCGTAGCCGCCGGCCTTGTCCTGCGGCTCGCCGGTATTCCAGTATGCATCGCCTTCGCCGGCGGTGATTGGGCGAAAGTGCACACGGCTGCTCACCACCCGGGCCAGGCAGCGGGTCGCGTCGGCCACCGCCACGGCGGTGAGCACCTCGTGGCTGCGCCCGGACAGCGCGGCGAGCATGGCCAGGGCGTCGGCGCGGTCCGCCGGCTTGCCGAGGATGCGTCCGTCGAGCACCACCGCGGTATCGGCGCCCAGCACGCAGCCCTGGCCGTCCAGCGCGGCCAGGCCGGCGGCGGCCTTGGCCCGCGCCAGGCGCTCGACATAGGCGGTCGGCGCTTCGCCGGGCAGCACGCTTTCGTCGACGGGCGCGTCGACGCGGCGGTGGGGAACGCCGATCTGCAGCAGCAGTTCGCGGCGGCGCGGCGAGGCGGAAGCGAGATGGAGCTGGCTCACGTGCGAAATCCTCCGGGAGCGTGGCGGATGGGCGCCCGGCCGGCCTCAGTGGATGTGCAGACGCACGCTGAACCAGCGCATGACGGTGAACACCCAGGGCCAGAGCAGCGCGCTGACCAGCGCGGGAAACAGGAACAGCAGGGTCGGCGGCCGGTTGCCGGTCAGGGTGTTGAGCCACAACTGGACCAGCTGGACCAGGCCGAACACCACCAGCAGCACCAGGCTCTGCTGCCAGACCGGGAACATGCGCAGGCGCTGGTGCAGCGACATCAGCATGAACACGATCAGCGCCAGCACCAGGGCATTCTGCCCCAAGGGCGTGCCATAGAGCACGTCGGCGGCCAGGCCGAGCAGCCACAGGCGGGTCATGCCGATGCGCTGCGGCGCCGCCAGCGACCAGTAGGCCACCAGCAGGCCGATCCACAGCGGCCGGCCGACCTGCATGAACTCGGGCATCGGCGCCACGCTGAGCAGCAGGCCGAGCAGCAGGGTGAACCAGACGAACCAGCCGTTGCGCGAACGGGCGACCACCACCATCAGCGGGCTCCTCCAGCGGGGGCCGCCGGGGCGGCCGGGGGCACCGAAGCGGCGCGGGGCGGGCTGGCCGGCGCCGGCG
>NZ_SSTC01000043.1 GCF_004801855.1 Pseudomonas sp. A-1
ATGGTGCAACCGGCAGCCGAACGCTCGGCGGAGGCGTCGGACAGCTCGAACGCCTGCTCGACGGTCAGACCTTCCAGACCTTCGATCTCGAGGATGCGGCCGGAGAAGATGTTCTTCTTGCCCTTCTTCTCGACGGTCAGCAGGCCAGCCTGGATCGCGTAGTAGGGGATGGCATGCACCAGGTCACGCAGGGTGATGCCCGGCTGCATCTGGCCCTTGAAGCGCACCAGCACGGATTCCGGCATGTCCAGCGGCATGACGCCGGTGGCGGCGGCGAAGGCCACCAGGCCGGAACCGGCCGGGAAGGAGATGCCGATCGGGAAGCGGGTGTGCGAGTCACCACCGGTACCGACGGTGTCCGGCAGCAGCATGCGGTTCAGCCAGCTGTGGATGATGCCGTCGCCCGGACGCAGGGACACGCCGCTGCGGTTCATGATGAAGTCCGGCAGGGTGTGGTGGGTGTTGACGTCGATCGGCTTCGGATAGGCGGCGGTGTGGCAGAAGGACTGCATCACCAGGTCGGCGGAGAAGCCCAGGCAAGCCAGGTCCTTCAGCTCGTCGCGGGTCATCGGGCCGGTGGTGTCCTGGGAGCCGACGGTGGTCATCTTCGGCTCGCAGTAGGTGCCCGGACGCACGCCCTGGCCTTCCGGCAGACCGCAGGCGCGGCCGACCATCTTCTGGGCGAGGGTGAAGCCCTTGCCGCTGTCGGCCGGAGCGACCGGCTTCTTGAACAGGGAGGACGGCGCCAGGCCCAGCTCGGCACGGGCCTTCTCGGTCAGGCCACGGCCGATGATCAGCGGGATGCGGCCGCCGGCGCGGACTTCGTCCAGCAGCACTTCGGTCTTCAGTTCGAAGGTGGTGATGACTTCTTCGGTGCCATGCTTGCAGACCTTGCCGGCGTACGGGTACACGTCGATGACGTCGCCCATGGCCAGGTTGGTGCAGTCGAATTCGATCGGCAGGGCGCCGGCGTCTTCCATGGTGTTGTAGAAGATCGGGGCGATCTTGGTGCCGAAGCAGAAGCCGCCGGCGCGCTTGTTCGGCACGTTCGGGATGTCGTCACCGAAGAACCACAGCACGGAGTTGGTGGCGGACTTGCGCGAGGAGCCGGTGCCGACCACGTCGCCGACGTAGGCGACCGGGAAGCCCTTGGCCTTCAGCTCTTCCATCTGCTTGATCGGGCCGACCGAGCCCGGAACGTCCGGGTTGATGCCGTCGCGGGCCATCTTCAGCATGGCCAGGGCGTGCAGCGGGATGTCGGGGCGCGACCAGGCGTCCGGAGCCGGGGACAGGTCGTCGGTGTTGGTTTCGCCGGTGACCTTGAAGACGGTCAGGGAGATCTTCTCGGCCAGCGCCGGGCGGCTGGTGAACCACTCGCCTTCGGCCCAGGAGGCCATCACGCCCTTGGCGGCTTCGTTGCCCTTCTTGGCGCGCTCGGCGACGTCGTGGAAGGCATCGAACATCAGCAGGGTGTGCTTGAGCTGTTCGGCGGCGGCGTTGGCCAGCTCGGCGTTGTCCAGCAGCTCGACCAGGGTGGCGATGTTGTAGCCGCCCTGCATGGTGCCCAGCAGCTCGACGGCGCGGGTCTTGGAGAGCAGCGGGGAGGTGGCTTCGCCCTTGGCCAGGGCGGTCAGGAAGCCGGCCTTGACGTAGGCGGCTTCGTCCACGCCAGCGGGAACGCGGTTGGTGATCAGGTCAACCAGGAATTCTTCTTCGCCAGCCGGCGGATTCTTCAGCAGCTCGACCAGAGCAGCGGTCTGCTCGGCGTTCAGCGGCTGGGGCACGACGCCCAGGGCGGCACGCTCTTCTACGTGTTTGCGGTAGGCTTCAAGCACAGTATTACCCTCATCAGTGGTCCCATGCGGGAGTCCGGGACTCTCGTCCAGAAGCTGTTTTCAAAGTTTTACGCCGGCGACTGTGACGAGGATGAGGTGGTGAACAACGATCTGTCGCGATGCTGTCCACCAACCGCTTCCAGCCGGGTTTACTGTGCTCGTGACGCTTTGAAAACAGCTTCCTGCGGACATTGGTGCCTGTAACAAGGCAGGCGGATTCTACTGGAAAGACCGCGATAAGTTAAGCAAGACTCCCGGTCGCTGGCGGATGACCCGGCTTAGACAAAGGGCTAACATGCCGCCCAGTTTCCCTCGCCAGTCCGCTTCCGCCATGTCCCAACAGCGCATCAAGACCCCCTGCGTCGGCCTCTGCTCCACGGTCTACGGCGACCTGGTGTGCCGCGGCTGCAAGCGTTTCCACCACGAGGTGGTGAACTGGAACCTGTACGGCGAGGAGGAGAAGCGCGCCGTGTGGCGGCGCCTGGAAGGCCTGCTGGTGCAGGTGGTGCAGGCCAAGCTCGAGGTGATCGATGCGGCCCTGCTGCGCCGCCAGCTGGAGCAGCGGCAGATCCGCTTCGTGGTCCAGCAGTCGCCCTACTGCTGGGCCTACCAGCTGATCGCCCGTGGCGCGCGGCAGATCCAGCAGATCGAGGCCTACGGCATCACGCTGCTGCCCGAGTTCCGCGGCAGCGGCCTGCCCGAGCTGCGCGATGCCATCGACCGCGAGTTCTTCCTGCTCTCCGAGGCCCACTACCAGCGCTACATCGCGCCGCGCTTCCTGGTCGACGGCGAGGATATCCGCGTCTGATCGCGCCAGCGTTGTAGGAGCGAATTCATTCGCGACAGGGTCGCAGATGAATCTGCTCCTACAGGGGGATCAGGGTTGTTCTTCGAGCAGCTTCTCCAGCTGGTCGCAGATGTCGTCCGGCTTGAGCACCAGCACGTCGCTTTCCAGCACGTCCAGCACCACCTCGGCGGTGTTGCCGATCAGCGCGCCGGACAGGCCGGTGCGCGCCACGGTGCCGAGCACGGTGACCACCGCGTCGAGCTGCAGGGCCAGCTGCGGGATCAGCAGGTCGGCCGGACCTTCGGCGATGTGCAGCTGGTGGTTGCTCAGGCCGTATTCGTCCTGGAAGCGCTGGCAGGCCTCGCGGTAGCGCGCGGCTATGGTCTCGCGCAGCTGGAAGGTCGGGTCGGCGGCGCTGAGCATCGGCGCCGGGTGGGCGCTGAGCACGTGCAGTTCGCCCCTGGCCAGGTGGGCGACCTCGTGGGCATGGCAGACGATGGCCGCGTGCAGGGTCTGGTGCTCGGGGTCGTCGTTGCCGACGTCCACCGCGGCCAGCACCTTGCCGCCGCCCCACGGGCGGTCGGTCTTGACCAGCAGCACCGGGCAGGGGCAGTAGCGCAGCAGCTTCCAGTCGTCCGGGGTGAGCAGGGCCTTCTTCAGCGGGTTGTCCGGGTAGTGCTGCTTGACCACCAGGCCGCAGCCTTCGGCCTGCTGGGCGGCGATGATGATCTCGTGGCTGGCGTCCTGCCATTCCTGGCGGGTGCTGACCTTGAAGCCTTCCGTCTCCAGCCCTTCGGTCAGCTCGCCGAGGAGCTCGCCGCGGTCGTGCTGGCCGTCGCAGACCAGCAGGTGCAGCTCGGAACCGGTGCAGCCGGCGATCAGCCGCGCGCGCTTGAGCGCGAGGCTTTCCTCCTGGTCGGGTTCCAGCACTACCAGGATGCTGCGGATGGCTTGCATGGTCGTCTCCCTCATTGGCTTCAAGTTCAACTCTAGACGCAGGCAGGAGGAATGCCGCTTGATGCACGTCAACCGCCGGGCATGCCGGTGGAGGGCGGGAGCCGTATAATGCGCGGCTTCCCAAGACTAGCCGGATTGCCATGTCCCTGCTCCCCGAGATCGAGAGCTTCCTGCTCTGCCCGACGCCCCAGGCCTGGATCGACCAGGCGCTGCAACATCCCGAGATCCTGCTGATCGACCACGCCAACTGCGAGAAGAAGGCGGCGAGCACGGCGCTGACCCTGCTGTATCGCTATGTGGAAAAGGAGGACCTGCAGTACAAGCTGTCGCGCCTGGCGCGCGAGGAACTGCGGCATTTCGAGCAGGTCGCCGCGCTGATGAAGAAGCGCGGCGTCGCCTACCGTCCGGTCAGCGCCTCGCAGTACGCCCAGCGGCTGCACGCGCACATCCGCAAGCAGGAGCCGGGCAAGCTGGTCGACACCCTGATCGTCGGCGCCTACATCGAGGCGCGCTCCTGCGAGCGCTTCTACCGGCTGGCGCCCTTCCTCGACGAGGAGCTGGGCAAGTTCTACGTCTCGCTGCTCAAGTCCGAGGCGCGCCACTACCAGGACTACCTGAACATGGCCCGCCAGTACGCCGGCGAGCCGATCGACGAGCGGGTGGCCTTCTTCGCCGAGATCGAGCGCCAGGCGATCCTCACCCCGGACGCCGAGTTCCGTTTCCACAGCGGCGCGGCGGCCTGAAACGAAGAGGGGGCATCGCTGCCCCCCTTTTCTCATTTCAGGTTATCGCCGCTATTCAGTTCAGTGGGCGGTGACGATCACGCCGGCCGGCCACTCATCCTCACCGGCGTTGCGCCGTTCGGCCCAGCTGCACAGCAGCTGCATGCCGAGGAAGCCGGCGGCGATGAGCAGCGGATAGGCCGCCATCAGCTCGAGCAGCGAGTACTTCCAGGCCAGCGGGCGGCCGATGCCGAGCATGGCGGCGTAGAACCAGGATACCGCCGAAACCGAGCCGGCCAGCAGCGCCAGGCTGCGCAGGCCGGGGGGCAGCTGCAGCAGCGAGCCGCTCTTCTGCAGGGCGGGCAGGACGGTGCCGTGCAGGATGAAGCCGTTGAGGGTCAGCAGGGTGACGATGGTCACCTTGGCCTGCAGCTTGGGATTGAGGAAGTACTCCATGCCCTTGCCGGCATAGTCGAGGCCGACGATGCCGATGCCGCTGACCCACAGCACGATCAGGGCGAGCGAGACACTCTTCTTCAGGTGTTCGAGATGCTGCGCCTGTTCGGGCTCGGCGGCGCCACCGCGCAGCAGGTTGCGGATCAGCGCCACGTCGCTGGTGAGGATCAGGCCGACCGCCACGCAGCAGGCGATCAGGTGGACGTAGACGATGCCCATGCGCGCGAGTTCGACGGCGGTTTCCTGTTGCAGGAATGCCTGGAGGAAGTTGCTCAGTTCCATGGTTGCCTCTCTGTTTCTTTTTTCGGTGCCGGCGGCACTTGCGATTGATTGGATGGAGGTCCTTGTTCCTGGTGTTGCAGCGGCAGGGCGCTCGCCGCAGGTTGCGGCTGCTGAAGTATCGCCTTGCCCAGTTGTGCTGACGGGGCGTCGTGTCCCGTCGGTGGGGCGGCTCCTCTTCGGGGAGATAGGGGAGCCATGGCGGCGGGCGCGAGTAGGGGCGCCATCACCGTGCTGTCTGTTGCGACAGTGAGGAGTGAGAGTGAATGGATCGTGAAATGGTTCGCAGTATTTCGTGAAATGGCGACGAATGGATGGGTCGATTCACTTGCGCAGTTTGTGAATTGATAGTAGGCGAGTTGTGTCTTGCGCGAAGCCGATGGCTCTGGAACGGCCTTCGACGGCGCTTCGCGAGCGCAACGCAGCCAGGGTGGCGCGTTGCCGGTCGCGAGCGGGCTCAGCCCAGCGGAAAGGGGGCCAGATGGTAGCCCTGGGCGTCCACTTCCAGCGCCCAGCCCTGGCGGTCCCAGTCGCCGAGGACGATGCGCTGGGCGTTGTGGCCGTCGACCAGCAGCCTGTGCACGGCGGGGCGGTGGGTATGGCCGTGGATCAGGGTGCGCACGCGGCGCTCGGCCATCACCTGCGGCACCACCTCGGGGGTGACGTCGATGATGTCGGCGGCCTTCTCGCGGGTGCGCATGCGGCTGGCGTCGCGCAGCTTGCGCGCCAGCTTGTGGCGGGTGGCCAGCGGCAGGTTGCGCAGCAGCCACAGCGAGAGCGGGTTGCGCAGGCGCTTGCGCAGGCGCTGGTAGCTCTCGTCGCGGGTGCACAGGCTGTCGCCGTGCAGCAGCAGCACCGGCTCGCCGTACAGTTCCACCACGCTGCCTTCCCTGAGCAGGGTGCAACCGGCCTCGCGGCAGAAGTGCCGGCCGATCAGGAAGTCGCGGTTGCCGTGCATCAGGTAGATGCGCGTGCCGGCGTCGCTCAGGCGGCGCAGGGCGCTGGCGATGGAGCGCTGGAAGTCGTCCATGCCGTCGTCGCCGACCCATACCTCGAAGAAGTCGCCGAGGATGTACAGCGCCTCGGCCTGGGCGGCGCGGGTGTCGAGGAAATGCAGAAACGCCCGGACGATGTCCGGGCGTTCCGCTTCGAGATGCAGGTCCGCGATGAACAGGACGCTCATCGAATCACTCGGCGACGACTTCGGCCTTCTCGATGATCACGTCGTCCACCGGCACGTCGCCGTGGCCCATGCGGTTACCGGTGGCCACGGCCTTGATCTTGTTGACCACGTCCATGCCTTCCACCACTTCGCCGAACACGGCGTAGCCCCAGCCTTGGGTGGTCGGTGCGGTATGGTCGAGGAAGCTGTTGTCGGAGACGTTGATGAAGAACTGCGCGCTGGCCGAGTGCGGGTCCATGGTGCGGGCCATGGCGATGGTGCCGACCTTGTTGGACAGGCCGTTGTTGGCCTCGTTCTTGATCGGCGCGCGGGTGCTCTTCTGCTTCATGCCCGGCTCGAAACCGCCGCCCTGGATCATGAAGTTGCCGATCACGCGGTGGAAGATGGTGCCGTCGTAGTGGCCGTCCTTCACGTACTGCTCGAAGTTGGCCGCGGTTTCCGGGGCCTTGTCGGCAAACAGCTTGAGGGTGATGACGCCGTGGTTGGTGTGCAGCTTGATCATGGGGGAATTCCGCTGAATGGGTGAGGGCATCCGGCACCTGCGGCGGCAGGTGGTCTGTCGGGTGCCTGACGGGTTCGCTATGATAAGCGCTTTGCATTGGCTGGCCTACCCTGGCCGGCACCGACATGTTCAAGGACACCATGAGCAAGCCCACCGTCGAAAAAGCCGCCAACTTCCTGCGCCCGATCGTCCAGGCCGACCTGGAAGCCGGCAAGCACGCCAAGATCATCACCCGCTTCCCGCCGGAGCCCAACGGCTACCTGCACATCGGCCACGCCAAGTCGATCTGCCTGAACTTCGGCCTGGCCGAGGAGTTCGGCGGCGAGTGCAACCTGCGCTTCGACGACACCAACCCGGCCAAGGAAGACCAGGAGTACATCGACGCCATCAAGGCCGACGTCGAGTGGCTGGGCTTCAAGTGGGCCGGCGAGGAGCGCTACGCCTCCAACTACTTCGACCAGCTGTACGCCTGGGCGGTGCACCTGATCGAGGCCGGCAAGGCCTACGTCTGCGACCTGTCGCCGGACGAGGCGCGCGCCTACCGCGGCAACCTGACCGAGCCGGGCAAGAACAGCCCGTTCCGCGAGCGCAGCGTCGAGGAGAACCTCGACCTGTTCGCGCGCATGAAGGCCGGCGAGTTCCCCGACGGCGCCCGTGCGCTGCGCGCCAAGATCGACATGGCCTCGCCGAACATGAACCTGCGCGACCCGATCCTCTACCGCATCCGCCACGCCCATCACCACCAGACCGGCGACAAGTGGTGCATCTACCCGAGCTACGACTTCACCCACGGCCAGTCGGACGCCCTGGAAGGCATCACCCACTCGATCTGCACTCTGGAGTTCGAGGATCACCGCCCGCTGTACGAGTGGTTCCTCGCCAACCTGCCGGTGCCGGCCCAGCCGCGCCAGTACGAGTTCGCCCGCCTCAACCTGAACTACACCATCACCAGCAAGCGCAAGCTCAAGCAACTGGTCGATGAGAATCACGTGACCGGCTGGGACGACCCGCGCATGTCGACCCTGTCCGGCTACCGTCGCCGCGGCTACACCCCGGCATCGATCCGCGCCTTCTGCGACATGATCGGCGTCAACCGCGCCGGCGGCCTGGTCGACATCGGCATGCTGGAATTCGCCATCCGCGAGGATCTCGACGCCAACGCCGCGCGCGCCATGTGCGTGCTCAAGCCGCTCAAGGTGGTGATCACCAACTATCCGGAAGGCCAGGTCGAGAACCTCGAGCTGCCGCGCCATCCCAAGCAGGACATGGGTGTGCGCGTGCTGCCGTTCTCCCGCGAGATCTACATCGACGCCAGCGACTTCGAGGAAGTCCCGCCAGCCGGCTACAAGCGCCTGATCCCCGGCGGCGAAGTGCGCCTGCGCGGCAGCTACGTGATCCGCGCCGACGAGGCGATCAAGGATGCCGAAGGCAATATCGTCGAGCTGCGCTGCTCCTTTGATTCGAACACCCTGGGCAAGAACCCGGAAGGCCGCAAGGTCAAGGGCGTGATCCACTGGGTGCCGGCCGCCGAGAGCGTCGAGTGCGAGGTGCGCCTGTACGACCGACTGTTCAAGGCCGCCAACCCGGAGAAGACCGACGAGGAGGGCGGCAGCTTCCTCGACAACATCAACCCGGAGTCGCTGGTGGTGCTCAAGGGCTGCCGCGCCGAGCCGTCGCTGGCCAATGCCGCGCCGGAAGAGCGCTTCCAGTTCGAGCGCGAAGGCTACTTCTGCGCCGACCTGAAGGACTCGAAGCCGGGCGCCCCGGTGTTCAACCGTACCGTCACCCTGCGCGACTCCTGGGGGCAGTGAATGACGCTTTCCATCTACAGCACCCTGTCCAAGAGCAAGGACGCGTTCAAGCCGCTGGAAGGCAACAAGGTGCGCATGTACGTGTGCGGCATGACCGTCTACGACTTCTGCCACATCGGCCACGCGCGAGTGATGGTGGCGTTCGACGTGGTCGCCCGCTGGCTGCGTCATCGCGGCTATGAGCTGACCTACGTGCGCAACATCACCGACATCGACGACAAGATCATCAAGCGCGCCAACGAGAACGGCGAATCGTTCCAGGACCTGGTCGCGCGGATGATCAAAGCGATGCACGAGGACGAGGCGCGCCTCAACGTGCTGCGTCCGGACATCGAGCCGCGCGCCACCGACCACATCGCCGGCATGCACGCGATGATCCAGACCCTGATCGACAAGGGCTTCGCCTACGCCCCGGGCAACGGCGACGTCTACTACCGGGTCGGCAAGTTCGAGGGCTACGGCAAGCTGTCGCGGCGCAAGATCGAGGACCTGAAGATCGGCGCGCGCATCGAGGTCGACGAGGCCAAGGAAGATCCGCTCGACTTCGTGCTGTGGAAGGGCGCCAAGCCGGGCGAGCCGAGCTGGGAATCGCCCTGGGGCGCCGGACGTCCGGGCTGGCACATCGAGTGCTCGGTGATGTCCACCTGCTGCCTGGGCGAGACCTTCGACATCCACGGCGGTGGCCCGGACCTGGTGTTCCCGCACCACGAGAACGAGATCGCGCAGAGCGAGGCGGCCACCGGCAAGCTGTACGCCAACGCCTGGATGCATGCCGGCGCGGTGCGCGTCGACGGCGAGAAGATGTCCAAGAGCCTCGGCAACTTCTTCACCATCCGCGAGGTGCTGGAGAAGTACCACCCCGAAGTGGTGCGCTACCTGCTGGTGTCCAGCCACTACCGCAGCCCGATCAACTACTCCGAGGACAGCCTGCGCGAGGCCAAGGGCGCGCTGGAGCGCTTCTACAACGGCCTCAAGGGTCTGCCCGAGGCGACGCCTGCCGGTGGCGAGGAGTTCGTCGAGCGCTTCGGCGCGGCGATGGACGACGACTTCAACTCGCCGGAAGCCTGCGCGGTGCTGTTCGAGATGATCCGCGAGGTCAACCGCCTGCGCGAGTCGGATCTTGCCGCCGCCGCCGCGCTGGCCGCGCGGCTCAAGGAGCTGGCCGGCGTGCTCGGCGTGCTGCAGCTCGACCCCGAGGCCTTCCTGCAGGCCGGTGCCGAGGGCAAGGTCGACGCCGCCGAGGTCGAGGCGCTGATCGCCGCGCGCCTGCAGGCACGCGCCGAGAAGAACTGGGCCGAGTCCGACCGCATCCGCGACCAGCTCACCGCCATGGGCGTGGTGCTGGAGGACGGCAAGGGCGGCACCACCTGGCGCCTGGCCGAGTAGGTCGATCCGCTGTACCGAAAGGGGCTGCCGCGAGGCAGCCCCTTTCGTTTGTGGCGCGCTATTTGTAGTGCGCTACTGCTGCTGCGCGGCCGCGCTGTTCTCCTCGTGGATCTGCAGCATCCGCTCCAGTTCGCTGCGGATCAGCGCGTCCTCGCAGCCGGGCAGGAACTCGCGCAGCTTGCGGATCACCCACTGCTGGCCCCGGTCGACGAAGGCCAGGCGCTCCTCCAGCGATTCGATGGCCATGGCCTTGTCGTAGAAGGCGCCGGTCTCGTGGTTGGGGGGGAGGCCCAGGTGCTTGAGGCAGGTCAGCAGGTGCTGGCAGCTCTCGCCCTCGCCCGCGAGGATCTGCTGCAGCAGTTCGCGCTGGTCGGGATCGGTGGCCTGGCGCAGGGTTTCGCCGGCCACCCTGGCGCCGGCGCGCTCGGCGCTGAGCAGGGTCTGCAGCAGCTCGGCCTGGCCGGCGGCAGTGTTGAGGTTGGCTGAGTCGGTCATGATCGGGCTCCCCGACGGTTGGTCCTGGCAATCCATGGTAGTCGGTTTGCCCTGCCGCGGGGGCGGGAGCCGGGCCGACCATGCCCGCTGGCGGAGCCGCATCTCGGGTCAGCGAATGGGGCGGCCCGCCTCAGCGCAGCCCCAGCCGCTTGGCCAGCCGGTGCAGGTTGGCGCGGTCCAGGCCCAGCTCGCGGGCGGCGGCGGCCCAGCTGTGGGCGTGGCGCTCCAGCGCGGCGGCGATCTGCTGGCGCTGGAACTGCTCGGTGGTCTCGCGCAGGTTGCCGCCAACCACTGCCGGTTCGGCCTCGGCAGCGGTGCTGGCCGGGCTGGCCGGTGTCGCGCCCGGCAGGCCGAGCAGCTCGGCGCCGATGCTGAGGATGCGCCGGCGCTCGCTGCGCTCGCCGGCGGCCATGGCCTTGAGCGCGGCGCGGCCGATCAGGTGCTCCAGCTCGCGCACGTTGCCCGGCCAGTCGTAGGCGAGCAGGGCGGCCTGCGCCTCGCCGGTCAGGCGCAGGCTGCGCAGGCCGAGGCGGGCGCGGTTCTCCTCGAGGAAGTAGCCGGCCAGCAGCAGCACGTCGCGGCCGCGCTCGCGCAGCGGCGGCACCGGCAGCGGGTAGACGCTCAGGCGGTGGTAGAGGTCGGCACGGAAGCGCCCTGCGCGCACCTCCTCGGCCAGGTCGCGGTTGGTGGCGGCGATCACCCGCACGTCGACGCGGTGCTCGCGGTCCGAGCCGACCCGCTGCAGCTGGCCGCTCTGCAGCACGCGCAGCAGCTTGGCCTGCACCGCCAGCGGCAGCTCGCCGACCTCGTCGAGGAACAGCGTGCCGCCGTCGGCCAGCTCGAACTTGCCGTGGCGCTCGCTGACCGCGCCGGAGAAGGCGCCGCGCACGTGGCCGAACAGCTCGCTCTCCACCAGGGTATCCGGCAGCGCGGCGCAGTTGAGGCTGATCAAGGGCTTGCGCGCCCGCGGTGAGGCGCCGTGGATGGCCTGGGCGACCAGCTCCTTGCCCACCCCGGTCTCGCCGCTGATCAGCACGCTCAGGTCGCTGCCGGCGACCAGGGCGATCTCCTCCAGCAGGCGCTGGTGCTCGCGGCTCTGGCCGATCAGCTCGCGGCGCGCCTGCTGGCCGGCGGCCTCGCGGTACACCTCGACCAGTTGCTCGTCGTGCTCGGCGCGGCGGGTCAGGGCGTCGATGCGCTCGGCGGCGCGCACGGTGGCGGCGGCCAGGCTGGCGAAGGCTTCCAGGTTGTCCAGGTCGATGTGCTCGAAGCGCGACGGGTCGAGGGCGTCGAGGGTCAGCAGCCCCCAGGGCTGCTCGTCGACGTACAGCGGACAGCCCAGGCAGTCGTGCACTTCCAGGTGGCCGGAAAGGCCCTCGACCAGGCCGTCGTAGGGGTCGGGCAGGGCGCAGTCGGCGGCGAAGCGGGTCAGCCCGCGATGGGCCAGCAGGCTCTCGAAGCGCGGATGCTCGCTGACCCGGAAGCGCCGGCCGAGGGTGTCGGCGCTCAGGCCGTCGACCGCCAGCGGCACCAGGGTGTCGCCGTCCAGGCGCAGCAGGGCGGCGGCATCGGCCGGCAGCAGGGCGCGCAGGGCGCCGAGCAGGCGGCGGTAGCGTTCCGCTTCCGGCAGGTCGCGGGACAGGTCGGCGACCAGCGGGATCAGGGCGTTGAGCAGCGGATGCGTTGTCATTTCGATAGCGTGTTGTCGGGTTGACAGCGTTCGGTTGTTGTCTAGATGACTCTCGATAATCTCAAGTCATTGATTTTATTGAATAAAAAATCTGGCACGGAAACTGATATGTCCATTGTGCTTGCGTGCAGGCGGCCTGTCGATGGCCGCCCATCTCACTTGGTCCCATTCAGGAGTTGTCCATGCTGTCTGCTCAACAAACCGCCATCATCAAGGCCACCGTCCCGCTGCTGGAAACCGGCGGCGAAACCCTGACCAAGCATTTCTACAAGATCATGCTCGGCGAGTACCCGCAGGTGAAGGTGCTGTTCAACCAGGCCCACCAGGCCAGCGGCGACCAGCCGCGCGCGCTGGCCAACAGCGTGCTGATGTACGCCCGCCACATCGACCGCCTGCAGGAGCTGGGCCCGCTGGTCGGCCAGATCGTGCACAAGCACGTGTCGCTGCAGATCCTGCCGGAACACTACCCGATCGTCGGCGCCTGCCTGCTGCGCGCCATCCGCGAAGTGCTCGGCGAGGAGATCGCCACCGACGAGGTGCTGGAAGCCTGGGGCGCCGCCTATGGCCAGCTGGCCGACATCCTGATCGGCGCCGAGGAAGCGGTGTACGCCGCCAACGAGGCCAAGGAAGGCGGCTGGCGTGGTTCGCGCCAGTTCCGCGTGGCGCGCAAGGAAGCCGAGAGCGAGGAGATCACCTCCTTCTACCTGCAGCCGGTGGACGGCGGCGCGGTGCCGGAATTCGTGCCGGGCCAGTACCTGGGCCTGCGCTTCGTCATCGACGGCGAGGAGATGCGCCGCAACTACTCGCTGTCCGCCGCGCCGAACGGCCGCGAGCTGCGCATCAGCGTCAAGCGCGAGGAGGGCGGCCGCATCTCCAACTACCTGCACGACGAGGTGCAGGTCGGCGCCGAGCTGGAAGTGTTCCCGCCGGCCGGCGACTTCGTCCTCGAGGACAGCGACAAGCCGCTGGCACTGATCACCGCCGGCGTCGGCATCACCCCGGCGGTGGCCATGCTCGAGCAGGCGCTGCAGACCGGCCGCGAGGTGCGCTTCATCCACTTCGCCCGTCACGGCGGCGTGCACGCCTTCCGCGAGTGGCTGGACGAGAAGAGCGCGCAGCACCCGCAGCTCAAGCGCTTCTACTGCTACAGCGAGCCGCGCGAGGGCGATCAGGCCGACGCCGAGGGCTTCAGCAGCGCTGCACTGCTGAACGACTGGCTGCCGGAGCAGCGCGACCTCGACGCCTACTTCCTCGGCCCGAAGCCGTTCATGGCCCAGGTGAAGCAGCAGCTCGCCGAGCTGGGCGTGCCGCAGGCGCAGTGCCGCTACGAGTTCTTCGGCCCGGCGGCGGCGCTGGAAGCTTGATCTAAGCTGCGGTGAGGCCCGGTGTAGGGTGGAGTGATCGTTCCCACGCTCCGGCGTGGGAACGCTGTGCAGGGACGCTCCGCGTCCCGCTACCGCCGTGGCAGGGCGCGGAGCGCCCGGAGTCCGGTGCCCACGCAGGAGCGTGGGCACCATCAGCAATACAGGAACACATCATGCAGTTGGTCGACCGCAAGGCCCTGTTGCAGATCGCGCCGTTGTGGCGCCTCGGTTTTCGTCCCTTCTTCCTCGCCGGCACGGCCTTCGCCGCGCTGGCCATTCCCCTCTGGCTCGGCGCGCTGGCCGGGCTCTGGCCTGCCTGGCAACCGGCCGGCGGCGCGCTCGGCTGGCACCGCCACGAGATGGTGTTCGGCTTCGGCGCGGCGATCATCGCCGGCTTCCTGCTCACCGCCGCGCAGAACTGGACCGGCCGCCCCGGCCTCTCCGGCCCGCCGCTGGCCGCGCTGGCCGCAGTGTGGCTGGCAGCGCGGCTGGCCTGGCTGCTGGGCGCGCCGCTGTGGCTGCTGATCCCGCTGGAAATCGCCTTCCTGCCCGCCGTTGCCGTGGTGCTCGGCCGCATGCTGTGGGCGGTGCGTCAGGTGCGCAACTACCCCATCGTCGGCGTCCTCACCCTGTTGACCCTGGCCGACCTGCTGGTGGTCGCCGGCCTCGCGCAGTCCAACGATGCCTGGCAGCGCCAGGGCGTGATCGCCGCGCTGTGGCTGGTGGCGGTGATGATGGGCCTGATCGGCGGACGGGTGATCCCGTTCTTCACTCAGCGCGGTCTTGGCCGCACGGCGCAGGTGCCGGCGCTGCCCTGGCTGGAATGGAGCGCCCAGGGCGGCCTGGTGCTGCTCGCCGTACTCACCGCCAGCGGCCTGGCCCTCGCGCCGCAGGCCTGGCAGGGCGCGCTGTTCGCCCTGGTGGCGCTGCTGCACGGCGTGCGTCTGGCACGCTGGCACGACACCGGCCTGTGGCGGGTGCCGCTGCTGTGGTCGCTGCACCTGGCCTATGCCTGGCTGGTGGTGGCGCTGGCCGGGCAGGCGCTGTGGCACTTCGGCCTGCTGGCCAGCGCCAGCCTGGCCCTGCACGCCCTCGGCGTCGGCGGCATGGGCGGGCTGATCCTCGCCATGGTTGCGCGGGTCAGCCTCGGCCATACCGGCCGGCCGCTGCAGGCACCAAAGGCGATGGCCTGCGCCTTCGCACTGGTCAACCTCGGTGCCGCGGCGCGGGTGCTGCTGCCGCCATTCTTCCCGCTCGGCGGCCTGCATCTGGCCGGCACGGCCTGGGTGGCGGCCTTCGCCCTGTTCGTCTGGCACTACGGGCCGATGCTGTGCCGGCCGCGGCTGGACGGGCAGCCGGGGTAGGGCGACGCAGGGTGGACGGCGGGGCAGCCTTGTCCACCAACATGCAGCGCTCCGGTGGACAAACGCTGCGCGTGTTGTCCACCCTACGGTCCTGTGTACCCGTTCTGGCGCTGCAGGCCCGCCTTGCCCTATGGTGTCCGCCCACTCATCAGGGAAGCGGACCCCGTGATCCAGCGCGTAGCACCGGTAGTCAAGGACAGCATCTCCATCCGTCTGGTCGAGGAGGCCCTGCGCGGTTTCGCCGAGCGCGGCGAGCCGGTCGACGAGCTGTTACGCGAGATCGGCCTGGAGCCGGCGCTGCTGGCCGACCCCAACGCGCGGGTCGAGGTGCGCGACTACAGCCGGCTGTGGCTGCATCTGGCGCGGCGCTATGACGACGAGTTCTTCGCCATGGACCCGCGGCGCATGCGCTGGGGCAGCTTCGCCTTCCTGTGCCGCACCTGCCGCAACCAGGCCACTCTGGAGGAGGCGCTGCACACCGCGCTGGACTTCTTCGCCCTGACCTTCGACAACTTCCGTCCGACGCTCGCCCGCAGCCAGAGCCTGGCCGAGGTGGTGCTGCACGAGCGCACGGGCGAGCCGCTGCGACCCTTCGCCTGCTTCACCTTCTGGCTGCTGCTGCACGGCCTGGCCTGCTGGCTGGTCGGCCGGCGCTTTCCGCTGCTGGCGGTGGAGCTGCGCGGCGCGGAGCCCGAGTACATCGGCGACTACCGGGTGATGTTCTCCGACAACCTGCGCTTCGCCCGCCCGTCGAACCGGATCATCTTCGCCGCCGAGGTGCTCGACCTGCCGGTGCGGCGCAGCGAGGCGGAGCTCAGCGAGTTCCTCGCCCGCGCGCCGTCGAACATCCTGGTCAAGTACCGCGACACCGGTAGCCTGGCCCATCGCATCAAGAGCCATCTGCGCAGCCTGCCGGGCGAACGCTGGCCGACCGGCGACGAGCTGGCCCAGGTGCTGTGCATGTCGCCCTCGACCCTGCGCCGGCGGCTGGCCGAGGTCGGCCAGTCCTACCAGGCGATCAAGGACGCCGTGCGCCAGGAGCGCGCCACCGCCTGGCTGGCCGATCCGCAGGTCAGCTTCGGCGCCATCGCCGAGCGCCTCGGCTTCGCCGACGTCAGCGCCTTCTACAAGGCCTTCCGCAAGTGGACCGGCACCAACCCCGGCCATTACCGCACCCTGATCCTCGCCCCCGGCATTGGCCAAAACGGTCACGCAGATTGACAGGAACGGCCATTGCCGGCCCGTGGCCCGCTGACCAATATGAAGCCATCACGCCTGTCGTGCTTCCGAACTAGAACAAGATAAGGAAACCGCCATGCCGCCCCGCTTCCCTGTCGTGCATCCCCCCGCGGGCTAGCCGCCCGACACCTTCCCGCCAATCCCGATCAAGTGGTTGCGCCGCCCGTGCGCCGGCCTCCGGCTGCCCGCGCGTCGCCAGAACAAGAGAGACAACTCATGCGCATCCCCAACAAGGTATTCCTGGTCACCGGCGCCGCCTCCGGGCTCGGCGCGGCCACCGCCAGCGCGCTGGTCGAGGCCGGCGCCAGGGTGCTGCTGGTCGACGTCGCCGTCGCTGTCGAGGCGCGTGCCGCCGAGCTGGGCGCCAATGCCCGCGGCGTGGTCGCCGACATCACCGACGAGGCCGCCGCCCGCAATGCCGTGGCCGCCGCCCGCGAGACCTTCGGCGCGCTGCACGGCCTGGTCAACTGCGCCGGCGTGGTCGGCGGCGAGAAGGTGCTCGGCCGCAACGGCCCGCACGCGCTGGAGAGCTTCAGCCGCATCGTCACCATCAACCTGATCGGCACCTTCAACATGCTGCGCCTGGCCGCCGAGGTCATGGCCGAGGGGACTCCGGACGAGGGCGGCGAGCGTGGGGTGATCGTCAATACCGCCTCCATCGCCGCCTTCGACGGGCAGATCGGCCAGGCCGCCTACGCCGCCTCCAAGGGCGGGGTGGCCGCCCTGACCCTGCCGGTAGCGCGCGAGCTGGCGCGCCATGGCATCCGGGTGATGACCATCGCTCCCGGCATCTTCGAGACGCCGATGATGGCCGGCATGAGCGACGAGGTGCGCGCCTCGCTGGCCGCGGGCGTGCCGTTCCCGCCGCGCCTCGGCAGGCCCGAGGAGTACGCCGCGCTGGTCCGCCACATCGTCGAGAACAGCATGCTCAACGGCGAGGTGATCCGCCTCGACGGCGCCCTGCGCATGGCCGCCAAGTGACAGGAGAACACCCCATGAACCACGAAGATCCGATCGTCATCGTCGCCAGCGCCCGTACTCCCATGGGCGGCTTCCAGGGCGACTTCAGGAACGTGACCGCCCCCGAGCTGGGCGCCGCCGCGATCCGCGCCGCGGTCGAGCGCAGCGGCCTGCCGCCTGAGGCGGTGCAGGAAGTGCTGATGGGCTGCGTGCTGCCCGCCGGTATCGGCCAGGCCCCGGCGCGCCAGGCGGCGCTGGGCGCCGGTCTGTCCCGCTCTACCGTATGCACCACCTTGAACAAGATGTGCGGCTCGGGCATGCAGACGGTGATCCTCGCCCACGACCTGCTGCGCGCCGGCAGCGCCGATGTGGTGGTCGCCGGCGGCATGGAAAGCATGTCCAACGCGCCCTACCTGCTGGACAAGGCACGCGCCGGCTACCGCATGGGCCACGGCAAGGTGCTCGACCACATGTTCCTCGACGGCCTGGAGGACGCCTACGACAAGGGCCGCCTGATGGGCACCTTCGCCGAGGACTGCGCCCAGGCGCACGGTTTCAGCCGCGAGGAGCAGGACGCCTATGCGCTGGCCTCGCTGCAGCGCGCCCGCGACGCCATGGCCGACGGCTACTTCGCCGGGGAAATCGTGCCGCTGACGGTCACCCAGGGCCGCGAGCAGCGCCTGGTCGCGCAGGACGAACAGCCGCCCAAGGCCAGTCCGGAGAAGATCCCGACTCTGCGCCCGGCGTTCCGCGACGGCGGCACGGTGACCGCGGCCAACTCCAGCTCGATCTCCGACGGCGCCGCCGCGCTGGTGCTGATGCGCCGCTCCGAAGCCGAGCGTCGCGGCCTGCGTCCGCTGGCGGCGATCCGCGGCCATGCCGCCTTCGCCGATGCACCCAACCTGTTCCCCACCGCGCCCATCGGCGCGATCCGCAACCTGATGCAGCGCACCGGCTGGAGCCTCGATCAGGTCGACCTGTTCGAGATCAACGAGGCCTTCGCGGTGGTCACCATGGTCGCCATGCGCGAGCTGGGCCTCGATCACGCCAGGGTCAACGTGCACGGCGGCGCCTGCGCCCTCGGCCACCCGATCGGCGCCTCCGGCGCGCGCATCCTGGTCACCCTGCTGGCGGCACTGCGCAGCCACGGCCTGCGCCGTGGCGTGGCGGCCATCTGCATCGGCGGCGGCGAGGCCACGGCGATGGCCGTCGAGCTGCTGGACTGAATACAAGGAGAGTCCGATGAACTACGAAACCCTGCTGGTGGAGATCCGCGAGCGCGTCGCGCTGATCACCCTCAACCGTCCCCAGGCGCTGAATGCGCTCAACTCCCAGCTGGTCGGCGAGCTCAACCAGGCTCTCGACCGCCTGGAGGCCGACCCGCAGATCGGCTGCATCGTCCTCACCGGCTCGGCCAAGGCCTTCGCCGCCGGCGCGGACATCAAGGAACTGGCGGACATGACCTATCCGCAGATCTACCACGACGACCACTTCGCTCAAGCCGACCGCATCGCCGCGCGGCGCAAGCCGGTCATCGCCGCGGTGTCCGGCTACGCGCTGGGCGGCGGCTGCGAGCTGGCGCTGATGTGCGACTTCATCTACGCCGCCGACAGCGCCCGCTTCGGCCTGCCGGAGATCACCCTCGGCGTGCTGCCGGGGATCGGCGGCACCCAGCGCCTGACCCGCGCCATCGGCCGCGCCAAGGCCATGGAAATGTGCCTGACCGGGCGCATGATGGGCGCCGCCGAGGCGGAAAGCGCCGGGCTGGTGGCGCGGGTGTTCCCGGCCGACAGCCTGCTGGAGAAGACCCTCGAGGCGGCCCACGCCATCGCCGGCAAGTCGCTGACCGCGGCGATGCTGATCAAGGAGTGCATCAACCGAGTCGACGAGACCAGCCTCAGCGAGGGCGTGCGCTTCGAGCGGCGGGTGTTCCACTCGGTGTTCGCCACCGCCGACCAGAAGGAAGGCATGGCGGCCTTCGTCGACAAGCGCGCGCCGAACTTCACCCATCGCTGAGCTGTGCCTGCGTCATGCGGCCAGGGAACCGGCCGCCGATATCCGTTGAAAACAACAACAAGAAAGTAGAGGAAATCGCAATGCTCGAAGGTCTGATGCAGAAGGCGCCGCTGCTGATCAGCGGCATCCTCACCCATGCCGCCAGCGCCCATGGCGACACCGAGATCGTCTCGCGGCTGGTCGACGAGCCGCTGTGGCGCTACGACTACCGCGGCCTGGCGCAGCGCGCCGGACAGGCAGCTTCGCTGCTGCAGCGCCTGGGAATACGCGCCGGCGACCGGGTGTCCTCGCTGGCCTGGAACACCCATCGCCACTACGAACTGTTCTTCGCCGTGCCGGGCATCGGCGCGGTGCTGCACACCGCCAACCCGCGGCTGTCCGACGAGCAGATCGCCTTCACCCTCAACCACGCCGAAAGCAGCGTGCTGCTGTTCGACCGCAGCTTCGCGCCGCTGGTCGCCCGCCTGCGCCCGCAGCTGCCGCACATCCGCCACTTCATCGTGCTGTCGGATCGCGACTGCTTCGATGCCGGGGAAGGTGCGGTGCCCTGCTATGAAGCGCTGATCGCCGGTGAGCGCCCCATTGACTGGCCGAGCTTCGACGAGAACGCCGGCGCGGTGCTCTGCTACACCTCGGGCACCACCGGCGATCCCAAGGGCGTGCTGTACAGCCACCGCTCGGTGGTGCTGCACGCGCTGGCCGCCGGGCTCAGCGGCGCCTTCGGCCTGTCGGCCTTCGACTGCGTGATGCCGTGCTCGTCGCTGTACCACGGCACCGCCTGGGGCCTGCCGTTCGCCGCGGCGATCAACGGCTGCAAGTTCGTGCTGCCCTGCGACAGGATGGACGGCCGCAGCCTGCAGGAACTGATCAGGAACGAGGGGGTGACCTTCTCCGGCGGCGTGCCGACCATCTGGACCATGTACCTCGACCACCTGGAGCGCAGCGGCGAGGACGCCGGCACGCTCGAGCGCCTGGTGATCGGCGGCTCGGCGGTGCCGCGGGCGATGGCCGAGAAGTTCCAGGGCAAGTACGGGGTGACCATCCGCCAGCTGTGGGGGATGACCGAGACCAGCCCGCTCGGGGTGATCTCGACGCCGACGCCGAAGCTGACCGCGCGCGGCCAGGCGGCCACCGACGAGGTGATCTGGACCCGACAGGGCCGCCTGCAGTTCGGCATCGAGCTGAAGATCGTCGACGAGGAGGGCAGCGAGCTGCCGCGCGACGGCGTGACCCCGGGCAAGCTCTTGGTGCGCGGGCCGTGGACGGTCGAGCGCTACTTCCGCAGCGAGAAGAGCGCGCTGGACGCCGACGGCTGGTTCGACACCGGCGACATCGCCACCCTCGACGGCGACGGCTTCATGCGCATCACCGACCGCAGCAAGGACGTGATCAAGTCCGGCGGCGAGTGGGTCAGCTCGATCGACATCGAGAACGTCGCGGTGGCCTGCCCGGGGGTGAAGATCGCCGCGGTGGTCGGCGTGTTCCACCCGAAATGGGAGGAGCGCCCGCTGCTGGTGATCGAGCCGCACGAGGATGCCGAGGTGTGCGTCAAGCGCGTGCTGGCCCACCTGGAGCCGCACATCGTCCGTTGGTGGATGCCCGATGCGGTGGTCATCGACCGCGTGCCGCTGACCGCCACCGGCAAGATCGACAAGAAGGTGCTGCGCGAGCGCTACCGCGACCATCTGCTCGATGCCCTGCGCCTGGAGTCCCGGGGATGACCACGGACAATCGACCCCGGCAGGGACCGCTGGCCGGCCTGCGCGTGCTGGAGTTCGCCGGCATCGGCCCCGGCCCGCACTGCGCCATGCTGCTCGCCGACATGGGCGCCGACGTGGTGCGCATCGAGCGCGCCGGCGGCAACGGCTGGCCCAACCCGGTGGCCGACCGCGGCCGCCAGGTGCTGGAGCTGGACATCCGCAGCGCGGCCGGGCGGGCGCGCTGCCTGGAGCTGGCCGAGCGCGCCGACGTGCTGATCGAGGGCTTCCGCCCCGGGGTGATGGAACGCCTCGGCCTCGGTCCGGAGGAGCTGCGCGAGCTCAATCCGCGGCTGGTCTACGGGCGGATGACCGGCTGGGGCCAGGATGGACCGCTGGCCCGCGCCGCCGGCCACGACATCAACTACATCGCCCTGACCGGCGCGCTGGCCGCCATCGGCGGGCGTTCGGGCGGGGCGATCCCGCCGCTCAACCTGGTCGGCGACTTCGGCGGCGGCTCGCTGTTCCTCGCCTTCGGAATCATGACGGCGCTGTGGGAGCGCGAGCGCTCCGAGCAGGGCCAGGTGGTCGACGCCGCCATCGTCGACGGGGTGTCCTCGCTGATGAGCTTCTTCGCCGGCGGCAGCCTGTCGATGCAGCGCGAACGCAACCTGCTCGGCGGCGCCGCGCCGCACTACCGCTGCTACCGCTGCGCCGACGGCGGCGAGATCGCCGTCGGCCCGCTGGAGCCGCAGTTCCTGCGCGAGCTGCTGGAGCGCATCGAGGCGCCCGAGCAGCTCTACGCCGGCTGCGACGATCCGGCTGAATGGGCGGCGCAGGGCGAGTGCCTGGCCGCGCTGTTCGCCCGCCGCACGCGGGACGAGTGGTGCGCGCTGCTGGAGGGCACCGACGCCTGCTTCGCGCCGGTGCTCACGCTCGACGAGGCGCCGCAGCACCCGCACCTGCAGGCGCGCGGGGTGTACCGCGAGGTCGACGGGCAGCTGCAGGTGGCGCCGGCGCCACGGCTGTCGCGCACGCCGGGGGAGGCGCGCGCCTCGGTGCGGCTGGCGGCGGATGCGCCGCTGTGGGGGGAAGCGCGCGCGGCGGTAACCTGAGAGGAGGGGGCGGTTACCGGTCATACCCTCAGGTGTTACCGGGTCTTTCCGGCGTAACGGGCGCTGGGCAGTCCGGTAACGGGAACGGCCCCTTCGGGGGCTATGTGCGGTGCTTCAGAATTCTCAAGTTGTTGATTTATAAGGGTTTTCTAAAGTTGGCACGCCATCTGCTTTATTCTTGGCACAACAAAAACAAGAACGCATCACAACAGAACAAAAACAACACGTAACGACTCCATAACAACAAGAACAATCGGATGGAGGCGCAGCAAACAGATTCTTTTGGAGAGGAGTTGCCCGACAGGGTTCTCCCCCGACCGGACCGAGAACGATAAAACTGCCCCGAGGCAGCGGCCAGCACCGGTAGGACCCGCTAGGGTTGTGGCGACATCAGCGTCCAAAGGAATACGTTTGTTCTTGAGTCCCTGCTTGGGACCTTAACCGGACCATGGAGTCCGGGCGGGCAACCAACAAGAACAACAAGCCTGTACCAACAAGAAGAACACAGCACGACCGACTTCAAGGGGGAGCCTACGGGCTCCCCCTTGTGCTATCTGCGATCCGTTCGAGCCTGACCGGCAGCGCTGCCGGCTCGCGGCTGTTTCGCCCGGAGGGCGGGGCACGTTGCGCCTATCCCAGCTCCATCACCCATCGCTCGCGTCCGCCGGCGGCCGACTCACTGGGCCTCGACGGTCACCGCCAGTTCCGAGTCCTGGCGGATCATCACCTCGCGGTTGACGTATTCGGGCTTGACCTCGACATCCGGGCGCATCTGGTAGGTGCGGCTGCTGCCGTCGGCGAACTGCAGGGTGGCGGTATGCGCGGTGGGGTCGATGGCCTTGATCACGGCGGTGCTCGCGCGGGTGCTGGACACCAGCAGGCCCGGCTTGCTGCCCTCCGGCGGCGTCATCACCATGGCCGCGCCCTGCATGGACTCCTCGTCGCCCTTGCCCGGCTCGCGCAGGTAGATGGCGCTTTCCACCCTGGTGGTCGCCGTGACCCTGTCGCCGACCTCGAGCTGCGGGTAGTTGCGCATTTCCGGCGGGGCCTGCACGGTGCGCCGATTGCCCTGCCGATCCTGCAGGGTGAAGGTGCGCTTGCTGCGCTCGATGGCGACCACGGTAGCCTCGACTTTCTCCTCCTCGATGATGATCCCGCCCGGCACGCCTGCGGCAACGACGGCGCTCTGGCTGAGCGTGCTGGTCAGTGGCTGGTCGTCGGGCTGGCTGGCGCAGGCACCGAGCAGGGTGATGCCGACCAGCAGGGGAAGGTTGCGAATCACGGACATGGAGCTCTCCTCGGGATGCCTGTGCGCGGTTGCTTGCGCACGCCCCATGCAGCTTAGTCAGTGTTGCGCATGGCAGCAGGGTTGCCGGCAGGGTGGCTTCGCCCGCTGCAGGCCGCTAATAGCAGGCCTCGGCGCACCCCGCAGCATTCCCGGCGACGGATGCGCTCTGGCTTTCCAGGAAGCTGGCGCTCGCATCGAGCACCCTCTCGGGGAATTCCCGATGGGGGAAATGCTGGCATCCCTCCAGAATCAGCGAGGCGCTGGTGGTGTTGCTCAGCCGGCTCAGGCGCTCCGGATGCAGCAGCGAGCCGTACTCGTCCTCCTCGCCGTGAATGACCAGATGCGGGCAGGCGAGGGACGACGCATGACTTTCCAGCGTCCAGTCGGCGAAGCCTGCGGACAGCCAGGTGTCCGTCCAGGCCGCCAGGACCCAGCGCGCCTTGTCGCCATGATATTTCTCCAGCCGCTCGATCTGCCCCGGCCGGCCGAACTCCTGCTTGGCAAGGCGAATCCCCTGCAGCGTCCGCTCCTCCACGAATGCCAGGGCGGACAGCGTGACCAGTGCCTGGCAGCTGTGCGGATAGTGCGCCGCACAGGTGGCCGCCATGATGCCGCCGACGCTGTGGCCGAATGCCACGAAACGGTCGATCGCCAGGCTGTCGCGCAGCATCGGGAAGAAGCGCTCCGCCTCGTCGCGGATGAAACGGGCCGACCAGTCCCCGGGATGCGGCGCCGAGCGGCCGAAGCCGAAGCGGTCGTAGGCAATGACCTCGCGGCCGGTCGCGACGGCCAGCTGCTCCGGGAAGTCCCGCCACAGCTCCACGCAGCCCAGGGAATCGTGAAACAGCACGATCGGCGGATTTTCCTCCGGATCGCTAGCGCCCAGCGGTCGCCAGCGACGCACGAACATCCGGCCGCAGGAAGTATCGATCCAGAGATCTTGTCGGGTAGCACGCAGCTGCATGGGGTCTCCTTGCGATCAGTCAGAGAGGATTGCGCAGCGCTGCGCGGGACAGGCCCGCAACGGTGGGGGTGGCAGCTGGCAGATCCGGATGCGACGACGATCGACAGGAAACAACATTTCCCAGTTTACGTAAAGGTAATCGCTGGCGCCGGAAGTACCCGCTGCGCAAGGTGATGGCCGTAGCCATGGCCGGGGCGGATCGCCTTGCTGCCTGGTCGAGCGCACGGCGCCTGCCTCCGCGCCCCATCCGAGCCGGCAGATCGGCAGCTTGCCAGCCCGGCACACCGCAAGCAGCCGGCGGCTGCGGCCATGGGCTGGCGAATCCGGGTCTACTATCAATCCCATTCCGAAAACCTATTGGATGGCTCGGCAGCCGGACGCCAAGATTGATACAAGGTTGGCTGAACACGGCAAGCGTGAGAGCAGGCTCAAGGAGTCGAAGTGCCGACCCGCGGATGAAGCGGGCAAGCACCCGAAGGCTGCTTCGGATCGGTAACCCATGAAGTCATGAATGGAGAACAACATGAGCGGAACCAACATGAAATCTTCCGGCAAGTGCCCGGTGATGCACGGTGCCAACACCACCGCCGGCAACCAGGCCATGGATTGGTGGCCCAAGGCCCTCAACCTCGACATCCTCCACCAGCACGACACCAAGACCAACCCGCTGGGTGACTTCGACTACCGCGAGGAAGTGAAGAAGCTCGACTTCGCCGCGCTCAAGCGCGACCTCACCGCGCTGATGACCGACAGCCAGGACTGGTGGCCGGCCGACTGGGGCCACTACGGTGGCCTGATGATCCGCATGGCCTGGCACGCCGCCGGCTCCTACCGGGTGGCCGACGGCCGTGGCGGCGCCGGCACCGGCAACCAGCGCTTCGCGCCGCTGAACTCCTGGCCGGACAACGCCAACCTCGACAAGGCCCGCCGCCTGCTGTGGCCGATCAAGCGCAAGTACGGCAACAAGATCAGCTGGGCCGACCTGATCGTGCTGGCCGGCAACGTGGCCTACGAGTCGATGGGCTTCAAGACCTTCGGTTTCGCCTACGGCCGCGCGGACATCTGGCATCCGGAGAAGGACATCTACTGGGGTTCCGAGAAGGAATGGCTGGCGCCCACCAACAATCCCAACAGCCGCTACTCCGGTGAGCGCGACCTGGAGAACCCGCTGGCGGCGGTGATGATGGGCCTGATCTACGTCAACCCGCAGGGTGTCGACGGCCAGCCCGACCCGCTGAAGACCGCCAAGGACGTGCGCGAGACCTTCAAGCGCATGGCGATGGACGACGAGGAAACCGTCGCCCTGACCGCCGGCGGCCACACCGTGGGCAAGGCCCACGGCAACGGCGACGCCGCGCTGCTCGGCCCGGAACCCGAGGCGGCGGACGTCGAGGAGCAGGGCCTGGGCTGGAACAACAAGACCAGGCGCGGCGTCGGCCGCGACACCGTGACCAGCGGCCTGGAAGGCGCCTGGACCACCCATCCGACCCGCTGGGACAACGGCTACTTCGACATGCTGCTCAACCACGAGTGGGAGCTGAAGAAGAGCCCGGCCGGCGCCTGGCAGTGGGAGCCGGTCGACATCAAGCAAGAGGACATGCCGGTCGACGTGGAGGATCCGAGCATCCGCCACAAGCCGATGATGACCGACGCCGACATGGCGATGAAGATGGATCCGGAGTACCGCAAGATCGCCGAGCGCTTCCACAAGGATCCCGCCGCCTTCGAGGATGCCTTCGCCCGCGCCTGGTTCAAGCTGACCCACCGCGACATGGGGCCGAAGGCCCGCTACATCGGTCCGGAAGTGCCGGCCGAAGACCTGATCTGGCAGGACCCGGTGCCGAGCGGGCGCAGCGACTACGACGTCGCCGCGGTCAAGGCGAAGATCGCCGCCAGCGGCCTGTCGGTCAGCGAGCTGGTCAGCACCGCCTGGGACAGCGCGCGCACCTTCCGCGGCTCGGACTACCGCGGCGGCGCCAACGGCGCGCGCATCCGCCTGGCCCCGCAGAAGGACTGGGAAGGCAACGAGCCGGCGCGTCTGGCCAGGGTGCTGGCGGTGTACGAGAAGATCGCTGCCGAGACCGGCGCCAGCGTGGCCGATGTCATCGTGCTGGGCGGCAACCTCGGCGTCGAGCAGGCGGCCAAGGCGGCGGGCTTCGACGTCAGCGTGCCTTTCGCCCCGGGGCGTGGCGACGCCAGCCAGGCGCAGACCGACGTGGACTCCTTCGCCGTGCTGGAGCCGGTGCACGATGCCTATCGCAACTGGCTGAAGAAGGACTACGCCGTCAGTCCCGAAGAGCTGATGCTCGACCGCACCCAGCTGCTGGGCCTGACCGCGCCGGAGATGACCGTGCTGGTCGGCGGCATGCGCGTGCTGGGCACCAACCATGGCGGCAGCCAGCATGGCGTGTTCACCGACCGGGTCGGCGCGCTGAGCAACGACTTCTTCGTCAACCTGACCGACATGGGCAACACCTGGAAGCCGGCCGGCAACAACCTGTACGAGATCCGTGACCGCAAGACCGACAAGGTCAAGTGGACGGCGACCCGCGTGGACCTGGTGTTCGGCTCCAACTCGGTGCTGCGTGCCTACGCCGAGGTCTATGCCCAGGACGACAACCAGGAGAAGTTCGTCAGGGACTTCGTCGCCGCCTGGACCAAGGTGATGAACGCCGACCGCTTCGATCTGGCGTGACGTAACTCAGGAAGTGAGTCGGGCCTGCTTTGCAGGCCCGATTCGTTTATGCGCAGTGCGGAGGTGCGAGGGGATGGTGGCGACGGCTGACGCGCTACATCCACTCCTGTTCCGCTGCTGCCCCCTGATCGCCCCACAACACCCGCGGCGGCAGGTCGAACAGCGAATGGGCGCCGTGCTGCAGCAGCGGCAGCGCCCGCGCACCGGCCAGCATCATGCGCGCCGCCAGCTCGATCTCGTCGAAGCGGGCCTCGAGCAGCAGGGCAGCGTGGCTGCTGTTGCTGCTCGCCGCATGGCGTTCCAGCAGCAGGCCGCGCTCGGCCTCCAGCTCGGCGACGCTGTCCACCGGGAACACCAGGGTCTCCTCGTCCAGATAGAGCGGGTCGCGGCGGATGGCCTGCTCGACGGCGGCCGCGTCGGCGCCCGGCTCCAGCTCGACGTAGACGTAGCGCTGCAGCGTGCCGTCCTGGCTCTTCTGCTCCAGCGCCAGCGCCTTGCGCACGCCAGCGATGCCTTCCGCCGCCAGCGAGTGGTGCAGGCTGGTGCCGGCATGCAGGCTGCTGCGGGTATGTCCGTGGGGCAGCAGTAGGGCGAACTGGCTGCGGAACAGGGACAGGATGCCGGGATCACTGCCGGCGCCGACAATCGCGGTGGCCCGGTAGAGGTGGGCCATCCGCTGCATTTCCTCGTGGTGGGCGATGAAGGCGTCGCCATGCAGGCGCGCGCACTCGACCAGCGGGATGCGGTGCTGCAGCAGCTCCCGGGCCTGGCCCTGGATGCTGTCCGCCGGTACGCAGAGCAGGGCGGCATCGACCTGCTTCAGCTCGGTGAAATGCCCGACCACCGGCAGGTCACCCAGCCAGTCGAGCGGTGTGGGGGTGCGCCGTACCACGCCGGCCAGGGTAAGGGTAGGATCGTCCAGCAGCAGCTCGGCGCAGCGGTGGCCGAGCCTGCCGAGGCCGATCACCGCAATCTGACGTTTCTTCATCGGTCTGCCCGCCTGTGCTATGAAGAGGCAATGCCGCACGTGCTGGATGCCGCGCCGGCATCGGTGGTTTCCTCAGGTTAGATCAGCCCCCGCCCGGCCTCCCGCGGCACCGGGCAGGCGGCGCGAACTTCTCCCACTCAGCCGCGCAGAAGGGACGCCCACATGCCTGTGCAACGGACCCGCAGCCATCACCCGTCCACCGAGTATCGACATGCGCCCGCCTGAACGTGCCGCCGTCCATCCCTGGCTGGCGGACCTGATCGCCGGCCTGGCCGTGGCCGGTCTGCTGCTGCCGGAGGCGGTCGCCTATGCCAGCATCGCCGGCCTGCCGCCCCGCCACGGGGTGGTCGCGCTGCTCGCCGGGCTGCTCTTCTACGGGCTGGTGGGCCGCAGCCGCTTCGCCATCGTCTCGGCCACCTCATCCTCGGCGGCGGTGCTGGCGGCGGCCACCGCGACCATGGCGCCGGGCGACGGCGGCCTCAAGCTGGCAGTGGCCAGCGGCCTGGTGCTGTTCACCGGCCTGGGCTTTCTCGGCGCCGGGCTGGCGCGCATGGGCTCGATCACCGCGTTCATCGCCAAGCCGGTGCTGCGCGGTTTCACCTTCGGCCTGGCCCTGGTGGTGATCCTGCACCAGTTGCCGCATATCCTCGGCGTGCATCCCGGCCACGGCAATCCGCTGCAGCTGGCGGCCAGCCTGCTGGCCGACTTCGCGGCCTGGAATCCCCTCGGCATCGGCCTGGGCTTGGGTGCGCTGGCGCTGCTGCGGCTGCTCAGGCCTTGCCGACATGTGCCGGCAGCGCTGGTGGTCATCGTCCTCGGCATCGTCGTCCAGCTGTTCTGCGGCCTCGACCGCTTCGGCGTGGCGCTGGTCGGCAGCATCGACCTGGAGTTCCGCCCGCCCGAGTTGCCGCGGCTCGACCAGAGCGAGTGGCTGCGCCTCGGCGAGCTGGCCTTCGCCCTGCTGTTCGTGCTGTATGCCGAGTCCTACGGCAGCATGCGCAGCTTCGCCCTGCGCTATGGCGACGGCCTGTCGGCCAACCGCGAGCTGATCGCCCTCGGCGCCGCCAACCTGGCCTCGGGACTGTTCGGCGGCATGCCGGTCGGCGCCGGCTACTCGGCCACCGCGGCCAACGAGGCTGCCGGCGCGCGCTCGCGGCTGGCCGCCTGGTGCGCCGCGCTGGTGGTGCTGCTGGCAGTGCTCAGCCTGATGCCCTGGATGGCGCTGACGCCGATGCCGGTGCTGGCCGCCATCGTCATCCATGCGGTGGGCCACAGCCTCGACCCCGCTGCGCTGCGCCGCTACTTCGGCTGGCGCCGCGACCGCCTGGTGGTGCTCAGCGCGATCGCCGCGGTGCTGCTGCTCGGTGTCCTCGCCGGCCTGCTGGTCGCGGTCGGCGTCAGCGTGCTGATGACCCTGCGCGGCTTCTCGCTGCCGCGGGTGTCGATGCTCGGCCGGCTCGGCGAGGGCCACGACTTCGTCGACCTGCGGGCGCACCCGGAGGCCGTGGCGGTGCCGGGCCTGCTGATCCTGCGCCCGGAGGCGCCGCTGTTCTTCGCCAATGCCGAGCAGACCCTGGCGCTCGTCCGCCGTTGCCTGCGCGCCCCGGAAAACGCCGCGCGGGTGCTGATCCTCAGTCTCGAGGAGTCGCCGGATCTCGACGGCAGCAGCCTTGAGGCGCTGCTGGAGCTGGCGCAGCAGGTCGAGGCGCGCGGCATGACCCTGCTGTTTGCCCGCCTGCACGAACGGGCCCGCGCCGTGCTGGGCCGGGCGGCTGGCGAACGTCTGCCGGCCGATGCGCTGACCAACTGGAGCGTCGACGATGCGGTGAGCCGGGGGCTGGCGCTGCTGGCGGCCGAGCGCCGCGAGCCGGGCTAGCTGGAGCGGGGCAGGGCGCCGCCTTCCGCCAGCCGGGGCTCGTCGCCGGGTTGCAGCGGCTCCGCCTGCTCGGTGATCACGCTGAAGTCGCTCACCTCGATGGCTCCCCGCCCATAGCCGAGCAGGTGGAAGGAGAACGCCTTGCGCGATTCCGGGTTGTAGAAGCTGAAGTCCATCTGCAGCGGCTTGTCGTGGGTGACCAGTATCCGGGCGGGGATGTCCAGCGGCACGTCCTGCTCGAACTCCTTGGCCTTAAGCTGGATGTAGGCCTTCTGCTTGCGGCCCACCGAGCGCACGGTCAGACGCACCCGCGTCAGGGTGCCCTTGGGCAGCTCCAGGTACTGGGCACCGATCAGGTTGTCCGTCCAGTCGTCGCGGACCTGCGCCTTGAGGCGGATGACGGCCGGGCTGCCGAACTGGTAGAGCCGGTTCAGCGAGGTGTGCAGCAACGACTGGTCGAGTGCGCTTGCCCTGGCCGCCATCTGGCGCGCGCGCCGGCCGCCATACTGGCCGAGGAAGGTGGCCCGCTCGGCGATGAAGCCTTCGCTGGCGTAGTAGCGGCAGCGTTGCTGCACGTCGCACTCGGTCAGGGTGCCCCGGCCATCGTGATGGCGCAGCTTGCCGTTGGTGTAGGACATGATCTCGCGGCCATGGGCGTAGTCGCGGAACAGCGAGCGGCCGCTGAGGACCTTGGGGGGCGGGAAGCCGAAGTAGTCGAGCACCGATGCGCTCAGGTCGACGTGGCCGTAGACCCCGGTCTTGATCCGGGGCAGCTGTGCCTGCTCGGGAGCCAGCACCAGGCTGAAGCCCCAGGCCGAGGCCAGGCGCACGCCGTCGATGCCGTGGGACTCGTCCGAGGTGACGATCACCAGGGTGTCCTTCAGCACGCCCGAGCGCTCCAGTGCGGTCAGGAAGTCCCCGAGGGCATCGTCCAGATAGGCCACCGCAGCCTGCTTTGGGCTGGCGTGGCGGCGCAGGTACGCAGCCGGCGCCGAGTAGGGCTGGTGGGTGCCGACCGTCAGCAGGGTGAGCATCCAGGGCTGCTTGCTGCGGCGCAGCTGGCCGACGTAGTCCAGCGCACCTTCGAAGAAGGACCTGTCGTCCATGCCCCACGGGAAGTCCAGGCGGGCAGGCTTCCTGAACCACTCCCGGCCGCGGGTGGCGTCGAAGCCGATGTGCGGCATGATCCGGTCTTTGGCCATGAACCTGAGACCCGCACCCTGCAGGTAGTGGGTGGCGAACCCGCGGCTGCGCAGCTGGGCGGGCAGGCAGGCCCGGTTGCGCTGGTTCTGTGTGAGCATCTCGATGCCCTTGGGCGTGCCGTTGTCGAGCTTGTCGTAGTCGCCGCAGAGCATCGCGTACAGGCCGCGGATGGTCTGGTGGCTGTGCAACACGTAGTCGGGTGTGTTCATGCCCCGCTCGGCCCAGGCGCTCAGCCTGGGCATCAGGTCTTCGCGGTAGCTGCCGTTCAGGGCGGCGCGGTTCACCCCGACATAGGCGCCGGGGATGCCTTCGAGGGCGACGATCAGCACGTTGCGGGCGCGCCCCGGGGCGCCCAGCAGCTTCTGGCCGTCCAGGTCGAGCCGGGCGAGGCCTGCCAGCGGCGGTGGCGTGTCGGCGTCATCGCCCGCCAGCCATTCCTCCAGGCGGGTCTGTCCGTGGCCGACGCCGGCCTCCAGCCACTGGTGCGGCAGGTTGAACAGTCGCCACTGGTCCGCCTCGCTGGGGTGGAGATACTGCAGGCCGCCGTGGGCCAGCAGGAGCGACAGAGGCGCCAGCCAGGCATGCCGCGGCAGGCGCGGAGACGGTTGCGCGCGGCCGGCCCACAGGCTGGCCAGCCAGACGGCCAGGGCGCCGAGCAGGACGGCGGCCACCCACGGCTGGGCAAGGCTGCCGGCAGTGGAGTTCTCCATGAACTGCGGATCGGTCAGGTACTGCAGGTCTGCCACGTCCGGCAGGCGGCCGACGGCGCTGACCAGCTCCACCGCCGCCACGTTCAGCAGGCTCCACGCCAGTAGCACAGGCAGGGCCAGCCACCAGGGACGGCGGTACAGCAGCACGATCAGCAGGCTGGCGATGCCCAGGTCGGACAGATGGCCGAGGGGAGCGGACCAGCCCAGGGCAAGACGGATGCCCAGGGGGACGATCAGCACCAGGCCGATGAGACTGGCGAGCGGGGCGCGGGGATGGCGCAGGCAGCGCGGGATGATGCTCACGAGGAAACCCTCACGCCATCGGATGTTCATGAAGATATGCTAGGCGGGATCGCTCCTTTTTTGGGCAACTTCGGCCGCGGAAAGTTCTTGCGCCCATCCGCGGACCGGGCCGTGCTGGATGGGCCTGCGCCTAGGTCTGCTTCGGGCGGGGCGAGGCGCTGCGCCGGGCTGCCGTGCCGCCGGCCTTGCGCGGGGCGCCCGTGCGCTTGCCCTTCCAGGCCGGCTTGCCGCGGCCGGGCGCGACCGGCGGGCCGCTGATGGTCAGGCGCAGGCCGGCGCAGCGCTCCACCAGCTTGCTCATCCACGCCGACTGCTTGGCGACGAACTCCTCCAGCGGCATCTCGCCGTTCTGCACCATGTCCAGCGCCTGCTCCCAGATCGCCGTGGTGCCGGGGTCGGCGATCGGCCGCGGCACCGCGTCGATCAGGCTGAACGCCGCCGGGGTGGCCGCCAGCGCCTTGCCCTGTTTGGTCAGGTAGCCGCGGTCGAGCAGGCCCTGGATGATCCCGGCGCGGGTCGCCTCGGTGCCGATGCCGGTGGTGTCCTTGAGCTTCTGCTTGAGGCGCGGATCGTCGACCAGCCTGGCGACGTTCTTCATCGCCTTGATCAGGTCGCCCTCGGTGAACGGCTTGGGCGGCTGGGTGTGCAGGTCCTTGAGCCTCACCTCGCTTACCGCGCAGTCCTGGCCCTCGCGCAGCGCCGGCAGGGCCTGCGGCTCCGGCGCCTCGTGGCCCTTGGCCGGCGCGAGCGCCTCGGGCAGCGCGCGCCGCCAGCCTGGCTCGACGATGCGCTTGCCCACCGCGCGCAGGGCATGGCCGGCGCAGTCGAAGTCGGCCTGGGTGCGGTCGTACTCGTGGTTGGCCAGGAACTGCGCCAGGTAGCGCGCGCGGATCAGGCTGAACACCGCGCGCTCCTTGCCGGCCAGGCGGCTGGAGGCCTGCGCGGCGGCGGTGGGGATGATGCCGTGGTGGGCGCTCACCCTGGCGTCGTTCCACGCCCGCGAGCGGCGCTGCGCGTCGAGGTGCGGCTGCAGGGCGGCCAGCGCCGGGTCGGCGGCGGCCAGGGCGGCGAGGATCGTCGGGGCCTCGGCGTGCTGGCTCAGCGGCAGGTAGCCGCAGTCGCTGCGCGGGTAGGTGATCACCTTGTGCGTCTCGTACAGCGCCTGGGCGATGTCGAGGGTTTCCTGGGCGCCGAGGCCGAGCTTCTTCGAGCAGACCTCCTGCAGGGTGCCCAGGTCGAAGGGCAGCGGCGCCGCCTCGCGCACCCGCTCGGTCTTCAGTTCGACAAGCCGCGCGCTGCCGGCGCGGCGCATCGCCTCGGCGGCGTCCCGGGCCAGTTCGGGCTTCAGGCAGCGGCCCTGCTCGTCGCAGGCATCCTCCGGGGCGCGCCACTGCGCGGTGAAGGGCGTGCCGCCTTCCAGCAGCTGCACGTCGATGGCCCAGTAGGGCACCGGCACGAAGGCGGCGATGCTGCGGTCGCGATCCACCACCAGGCGCAGGGTCGGCGTCTGCACGCGGCCCACCGAGAGCACGCCCTGGTAGCCGGACTGGCGGCCGAGCAGGGTGAACAGCCGGCTCATGTTCATGCCGATCAGCCAGTCGGCGCGCGAGCGGCCCAGCGCGGCGTGGTAGAGGTGGAAGGTTTCGCTGCCCGGCTTGAGCGCCTTGAGCGCCTTGCGGATCGAGGCGTCGTCGAGCGCCGACAGCCACAGGCGCTGGATCGGCCCGCGATAGCGGCAGTGCTCGACCAGCTCGCGGGCGATCATCTCGCCCTCGCGGTCGGCGTCGGTGGCGATCACCAGCTCGGTGCATTCGCCGAGCAGGCGCTTGACCGCCTTGAACTGGCTGGCGGTCTTGCTCTTGACCAGCATCTTCCACTTTTCCGGGACGATGGGCAGGTCGGCGAGGTTCCAGCGCTTGTAGCGCTCGTCGTAGGCGTCCGGCGGCGCGGTCTCCAGCAGGTGGCCGATGCACCAGGTCACGGTCACGCCCGCCCCCAGCCAGCAGCCCTCGCCACGCCGGCTGGCGCCGAGCACCTTGGCGATGTCCTTGGCCTGGGAGGGTTTTTCGCAGAGGAAGAGCCGCATGCTTGCCATCAAAGCTGGTGGAGATGGCGCACAGCATGGGCAGAAACGGCGTTTCAGGCAATCTTTATCTGGATGGATGTACAGCCTTGGCCGCCGCTCCACCGCGAAGGATGGAGCGGGGCTGGCTGCCGGGGAAAGGATCAGTCGAACACGATGCCCTGGGCCAGCGGCAGTTCGCGCGAGTAGTTCACAGTGTTGGTCTGCCGGCGCATGTAGGCCTTCCAGGAGTCCGAGCCGGACTCGCGGCCGCCGCCGGTTTCCTTCTCGCCACCGAAGGCGCCACCGATCTCGGCGCCGCTCGGGCCGATGTTGACGTTGGCGATGCCGCAGTCGCTGCCGGCCGCGCTCTGGAAGGCTTCCGCCTCGCGCACGTCGGTGGTGAAGATGCACGAGGACAGGCCCTGCGGCACCTCGTTGTTCAGACGCAGCGCCTCGTCGAAGTCGCGGTAGCTCAGCACGTAGAGGATCGGCGCGAAGGTCTCGTGGCGCACCACCTCGCTCTGCGCCGGCATCTCCACCAGCGCCGGGCTGACGTAGTAGGCGTTCGGGTACTCGCCGGCCAGCTGGCGCTCGCCGCCGAACACCTGGCCGCCCTCGTCGCGGGCCCTGACCAGGGCGTTCTGCATGGCCTCGAAGGCCTGCCTGTCGATCAGCGGGCCGACCAGGTTGCCCTGCAGCGGGTTGCCGATGCGCACCCTGGCGTAGGCAGCCTTCAGGCGTGCGACGATCTCGTCCTTGACCGACTCGTGGGCGATCAGGCGGCGCAGGGTGGTGCAGCGCTGGCCGGCGGTGCCGACGGCGCTGAACAGGATGGCGCGCACGGCCATGTCCAGGTCGGCGCTCGGCGCGAGGATCATCGCGTTGTTGCCGCCCAGTTCGAGGATGCAGCGGCCGAAGCGCGCGGCGACGCGCGGGGCGACCTCGCGGCCCATGCGGGTGCTGCCGGTGGCGCTGACCAGCACCACGCGCGGGTCGGCGACCAGCGCCTCGCCGGCATCGCGGTCGCCGACGATCAGCTGGCTGAGGCCGGCCGGGGCGTCACCGAAGGCCTTCAGCGCCTTGTCGAACAGCGCCTGGCAGGCGAGGGCGGTCAGCGGGGTCTTCTCCGACGGCTTCCACAGCACGGCGTTGCCGCACACCAGCGCCAGGGTGGCATTCCACGCCCACACGGCGACCGGGAAGTTGAAGGCGCTGATCACGCCGACCACGCCCAGCGGGTGCCAGCTCTCGCGCATGTGGTGGCCGGGACGCTCGGAGGCGATGGTCAGGCCGTACAGCTGGCGCGACAGGCCGACGGCGAAGTCGCAGATGTCGATCATTTCCTGCACTTCGCCCAGGCCTTCCTGGGTGATCTTGCCGGCCTCCCAGGACACCAGCTCGGCCAGCTCGGCCTTGTGCTCGCGCAGCACCTCGCCGAACAGGCGCACCAGCTCGCCGCGGCGCGGCGCCGGCACGCTGCGCCAGCTCTCGAAGGCGGTCTGGGCGGCGGCGATCTTCGCCGACACGCTGGCGGCCGGCTCCAGCGCCACGGCGCCGATGCGGCTGCCGTCGATGGGGCTGTGGATGACGTGGCTGCCCTGGTTGGCGGCCTCGGCGCTGACGCCCAGGCGGCTGAGAAGATGCTCGACCATGATTGGCTCCTGTCGCAGGATTGTTGGAATTTGGCCTCCCGGTCAGTATCGATCCGCCTCTCGCGCCCTCACAAGCGAGGGTTTTTCGCCTTATCATTCCGTAAATTCATGCTTTGCCTGCCAACGAGAGTGCCATGTCCAAACGTCTGATGCCGTCCATGACCGCGCTGCAGTGCTTCGAGGCGGTCGCGCGCCACCTGAGCTTCACCCGCGCCGCCGAGGAGCTGCACCTGACCCAGAGCGCGGTGAGCAAGCAGGTCGCCCAGCTCGAGGACATGCTCCAGCACCTGCTGTTCCGCCGCATCCGCCGCCGCCTGCAGCTCACCCCGGCCGGCGAGCTGTACCTGGCCGAGGTCAACAAGATCCTCAACCAGGTGGCGATGTCCACCCACTACATCCTCTCCTACGGCGGCAATACCGAGGTGCTCAAGGTGGCGACCCAGCCGACCTTCGGCGCGCGCTGGCTGATTCCGCATCTCAAGGGCTTCGGCAAGGCCAACCCGAACATCCACCTCGACCTGCGCAACGTGCTGGAGCCGTTCGACCTGCTGGAGGGCAAGGCCGACGTGGTGTTCTTCTTCGGCCAGGGCACCTGGCCGGGCGCCGAGTGCATCGAGCTGTTCGGCGAGACCATGGTGCCGGTGTGCGCGCCGGACCTGTTCGCCGGCGGCATCGCCAGTCCCGAGCAGCTCGGCGAGCAGGTGCTGATGCAGTGCGTGTCGCGCCCGGAGGCCTGGCACGACTGGTTCGACAGTCTCGGCCTGCAGACCAGCCACAGCTACCACGGCCCGCGCTTCGAGACCTTCTACATGTGCATCCGCGCCGCCCAGGCCGGCTGTGGCGTGGCGCTGGTGCCGCGCTTCCTGGTCGAGGACGAGCTTGCCGACGGCAAGCTGGTGATCGCCTGGGACCACGAGCTGCCCAGCACCGGCAAGCACTTCATGGCCTACGCCGAGCACGCCGCCGAGGTGCCGAAGATCCGCGCCTTCGTGAAGTGGATTCGCGGCCAGCTCGACGCGGGCTGAACGGGGCAGGGTGGACAACTCGCGCAGCGATTGTCCGCCGCTGCCCCCGGGGGCTGGTGGACAAGGCTGCGCCGTTGTCTGCTCCGCGGTGATCCTCAGGGCAATCATATGAAGCCGATTTCCCGGTCCGTAGGGGCGAATGAATTCGCCCCTACAGCGGATTGATCCGGCTCGAAAGCCATTCATGCGATTACCCCGGCGTGATCCTGCGCTGGCAGGAAAAAAAGGAATAAGAGAGCGATTTTTTTTCGTTTGCCGCCTGCCTGCCCTTGCCGATTTCATGGTGCGCACCACCAGTCCTTGCGGAGCAGCGCGCCATGCCGTCGACCCACGTCAGCCAGTCCCTGGCCATCGTCCACCCGATCAGCCTCAGCCACGGCCGCAACGCCGAGGTCTGGGATACCGCCGGCAAGCGCTACATCGACTTCGTCGGCGGCATCGGCGTGCTCAACCTCGGCCACTGCCACCCGCGTATCGTCGAGGCGGTGCGCGAGCAGGCCGGGCGGCTGACTCACTCGGCGTTCAACGCGCTGCCCCACGAGGGCTATAGCCAGCTGCTGGACGCGCTGGCGCGCTTCGTGCCGGTGTCCTACCGCCTCTCCGGCATGCTCACCAACAGCGGTGCCGAAGCCACCGAGAACGCCCTGAAGGTCGTCCGCGCCGCCACCGGGCGCGGCGCGGTGATCGCCTTCGACGGCGGCTTCCACGGCCGCACCCTGGCCGCGCTCAACCTCAACGGCAAGGTCGCCCCCTACAAGCAGAAGGTCGGCAGCCTGCCCGGCCCGGTCTACCACCTGCCGTACCCCAGCGCCGACAACAGCGTCAGCATGGAGGCCGCCCGCGCCGCCATGGAGCGCCTGTTCAGCGTGGAGATCGACGTCGAGGAAGTCGGCTGCTTCATCCTCGAGGCGGTGCAGGGCGAGGGCGGCTTCCAGGCGCTCGACGCCGGCTTCGCCCAGTACCTGCGGCGCTTCTGCGACGAGCACGGCATCGTGCTGATCGTCGACGAGATCCAGTCCGGCTTCGGCCGCACCGGCCAGCGTTTCGCCTTCTCGCGTCTGGGCATCGAGCCGGACCTGCTGCTGCTCGGCAAGAGCATCGCCGGCGGCCTGCCGCTCGGCGCGCTGGTCGGCCGACCGGAGCTGCTCGATGCGCTGCCCAAGGGCGGCCTGGGCGGCACCTACTCGGGCAACCCGCTGGCCTGCGCGGCGGCGCTGGCCAGCCTGGAGCTGATGAGCGACGCCAACCTGGCGACCTGGGGCGAGCGCCAGGAGCAGTGCATCCTGCGCCACTTCCGCGCCTGGCAGGACAGCGAGCTGGCCCCGGCGCTGGCACGCCTGACCGGCGTCGGCGCCATGCGCGGCATCGAGCTGCGCGCGGGCGACGGCGGGCCGGGCAGCGAGCGCCTCGGCCGCCTGCTGGCAACCGCGCGCGAGGCCGGCCTGCTGCTGATGCCGAGCGGCAAGCACCGCCACATCGTCCGCCTGCTGGCGCCGCTGACCGCCGAGGAGGCGATCCTCGACGAAGGCATGGCGATCTTCCGTCGTTGCCTGCAGGCGAGTCTCTGAACCCCGCCCGTAGGGTACGCCGCGCGCACCATAAGAGGCCGGCGGTGCGCATGGCGCACCCTACGGGTATCGGAATTCCTCGGCGGAATGAAGTGCAGAGAATTTGTCGTTTGAGCGGCGGTTCAGTCCTCAACAGAATGAATCCGTAGGGTGCGCCGTGCGCACCAGCGATGGCCAAGAGGTGCGCACGGCGCACCCTACGGGCCGCAGCAGATTCCCAGGAGTGCAGTGCGATGAACCAGAACGCCTTTGTCAGTCCGGACGCGATCCGTGCGCGTTTCTCCCTGGCCATGTCCGCCATGTACCAGAGTGAGGTGCCGCTGTACGGCGACCTGCTCGACCTGGTCGGCCGGATCAACCGCCGCACGCTGGACGCGGCCCCGGCGCTGGCCGAAACGCTGTGCGCCAGCGGCGAGCTGCAACGTCTGGCCGAGGAGCGCCACGGCGCCATCCGCCTGGGCAGCGCCGAGGAACTGGCGACCATGGCGCGGCTGTTCGCGGTGATGGGCATGCAGCCGGTGGCCTACTACGACCTGAGCTGCGCCGGCGTGCCGGTGCATGCCACCGCGTTCCGCGCGGTCGACGAGGCGGCGCTGGCGCACAGCCCGTTCCGCGTGTTCACCTCGCTGCTGCGCCTGGAGCTGATCGATGACCCGGCGCTGCGCGCCCAGGCCGTCGGGATCCTCGCCGGCCGGCAGATCTTCACCGAGCAGGCGCTGGCGCTGATCGAGCAGTGCGAGCAGGCCGGCGGGCTGACCGAGCAGCAGGCCGGCGTGTTCATCCGCGAGGCGCTGCAGACCTTCCGCTGGCAGCGCCAGGCGCGGGTCAGCGCCGCCGTGTATCGCCAGCTGCACGAGCAGCACCGCCTGATCGCCGACGTGGTGGCCTTCCCCAATCCGCACATCAACCACCTGACCCCCTGCACCCTGGACATCGACGCCGTGCAGGCGGCGATGCCGGGCCGCGGTATGGCGGCCAAGGAACTGGTTGAGGGCCCGCCGGCGCGGCGCTGCCCGATCCTGCTGCGCCAGACCAGCTTCAAGGCGCTCGACGAGGCGGTGCAGTTCGCCTGCGGCACGCCGGGCTCGCACAGCGCGCGCTTCGGCGAGATCGAGCAGCGCGGCGCCGCACTGACTGCCCGCGGCCGCGCGCTCTACGACCGCCTGCTCGCCGCCGCCCGCGAACGCTGCCAGGGCGTGCCGGCGGCGGACTACCCGCAGGCCTACGCCCAGGCGCTGGCCGCCTGCTTCGCCGACTTCCCCGACGACTACGACCAGCTGCGCCGCGACGGGCTGGTGTTCGGCCGCTACCAAGTCACCGACGCGGGCCGTACGGCCCGCCGCGAGGGCTGTCTGGCGGGCGATCGCGAGGCGCTTCTCAAGGCCGGCCAGTTGCGCTGGGAGCCGCAGCGCTACGAGGACTTCCTGCCGGTCAGCGCAGCGGGCATCTTCCAGTCCAACCTCGGCGGCAACACCCGCGGCGCCTACGACCGGAGCGCCAACCGCGCCGAGTTCGAGCGCGCCCTCGGCCGCCCGGCGCTCGACGAGCTGATGCTCTACGCCCGCGTGCAGAACGCCTCGCTGCAGGCCTGCGCGCAGGAGCTGGGCCTGCCGCTGGCGTAGGCGCTGCCGCGCGTCAGGCGCCGCGTCCTGGTACCGGGCTTGCCCGGTCGCGCGCGGTTCTCCCCATCGCTGTTCTTACCCTGTCCCCGGTCGCCGTGTGCGCCGGGGATTTTTTGTTTTCCGGGCCAGTGAGGAGCGCCGCGAACAGTAGTTTTTGGAATGGAAAGCGTCGTTCTTTTCGTTTGAGCAGTGCGCGCGGAGTTGCTTTCATCGGGGTGTGACCAAGGCCATCGCGCCGGCCGCCCCGGACCGGACGCGAGACAAGAACAACAAAGGTGTAGCCATGCAAGCATCCGCCCCCGCCCTGGAAATCCGCGACCTGCACAAGCGCTACGGCGAGCTGGAGGTGCTCAAGGGCGTCTCGCTGACCGCCCGCGACGGCGACGTGATCTCCATCCTCGGCTCCTCCGGCTCCGGCAAGTCGACCTTCCTGCGCTGCATCAACCTGCTGGAAAACCCCTGCAAGGGCGAGATCCACGTCGCCGGCGAGCAGCTGCGGCTGAAGACCGCCCGCGAAGGCCACCTGGTCGCCGCCGACCCCAGGCAGATCAACCGCCTGCGCAGCGAGCTGGGTTTCGTGTTCCAGAACTTCAACCTGTGGCCGCACATGACCATCCTCGACAACGTGATCGAGGCGCCGCGCCGCGTGCT
>NZ_SSTC01000044.1 GCF_004801855.1 Pseudomonas sp. A-1
GGCTCGCCGCTGGACCAGAAGCGCGCCGGCTGCGCCGGCCCGGCCGCCAGCAGCTCGCGCTCGCCGAGCAGGCGCCCGAGCTGGCGCGCCACCGCGGCGCCGGTGTCGATCAGCTGCACGTCCGCGGGCACCAGCTCGCGCAGCAGCGGCTTGAGGAAGGGATAGTGGGTGCAGCCGAGGATCAGGGTGTCGCAGCCGGCGTCGAGCAGCGGCTGCACGTAGGACGCCAGCAGCGCGCGGGTCGCCGACGCGGCCAGCGCGCCCTGCTCGACGCACTCGACCAGCCCCGGGCAGGGCTGGGTGACCACGCTCACGTCGTGGGCGAAACGGTCGAGCAGGGCGGCGAAGCGCGCGCTCTTCAGCGTGCCGGTGGTGGCCAGCACGCCGACCGTGCCGCTGCGGCTGGCCGCCGCCGCCGGCTTGACCGCCGGCTCCATGCCGACGATGGGCAGGCCGGGGTGGCGCTCGCGCAGCTCGGCCACCGCCGCCACGGTGGCGGTGTTGCAGGCCACCACCAGCGCCTTGGCGCCCTGCTCCAGCAGGAAATCGGCGATGCGCCGGCAGCGCGCGCGGATGTACTCGGGACTCTTCTCGCCGTAGGGCACGTGGCCGCTGTCGGCGACGTAGAGCAGCGACTCGTGGGGCAGCCGCGCGCGGATCTCGCCGAGCACCGACAGGCCGCCGACCCCGGAGTCGAACACGCCGACCGGCGCTTCACTGGCCATCGGGTTTCCCGCAGACCGCGCACTGCGGATCGCGCCTGACGCGCAGCTCGCGGAAGCGGCTGCCCAGCGCATCGACCAGCAGCAGGCGGCCGACCAGCGGCTCGCCGAAGCCGGCCAAGAGCTTGAGCGTCTCCAGCGCCTGCAGGCTGCCGACCAGGCCGACCAGCGGGCCGAGCACGCCGGCCTCGCTGCAGGTCAGCTCGTCCTCGCTGCCCGCGCCGTACAGGCAGTGGTAGCAGGGGCTTTCCGCGCGGCGCGGATCGAACACCGACAGCTGGCCTTCCAGGCGGATCGCCGCGCCGGACACCAGCGGTCGGCCGGCGGCGACGCAGGCGGCGTTGACCGCGGCGCGGGTGGTGAAGTTGTCGCAGCAGTCGACCACCACGTCGACCGCCGCCACCGCGGCGGACAGCGTATCGGCATCCAGCGCCTGGCGCAGCGGCAGCAGCCGCACATGGGGGTTGATGGCCGCCAGGCGCGCCATCGCCGAGTCGACCTTGGCCTGGCCGACGCTGGCCGTGTCGTGGATCACCTGGCGCTGCAGGTTGGTCAGGTCGACCGTGTCGAAGTCGGCCAGGTGCAGCTCGCCGACCCCGGCCGCGGCCAGGTACAGCGCCACCGGCGAGCCGAGGCCGCCGAGGCCGACCACCAGCACCTTGCCGGCGCGGATCTTCAGCTGGCCGTCGATGTCGACCTGCCTGAGCAGGATCTGCCGGCTGTAGCGCAGCAGCTCGTCGTCACTCAGCATGGGCGTCTTCCTCCCATTGGCCGAGGGTGATGCGCTGGTGACCGCCGAGATCGCGGCGGCTCTCGACGGCAGTGAAGCCGCGGGCGGCGAACAGCGCGCGCACTGCCGCGGCCTGGTCATAGCCGTGCTCGAGCAGCAGCCAGCCGCCGGCTTCGAGGTGCTCCGGCGCCTCATGGACGATCTGGCGGATGTCGTCGAGTCCGTCGGCACCTGCGACCAGCGCGCTGGCCGGCTCGAAGCGCACGTCGCCTTCGCCCAGATGGCGGTCGTCGGCGGCGATGTACGGCGGATTGCCGACGATCACCGCAAAGCGCTCACCGGCCAGCGCGGAGAACCAGCGGCTTTCGACGAAGCGCGCGTTGGCCAGCCCGAGCCGCGCGCGGTTGCGCTCGGCCAGCGCCACCGCCTCGGCCACCCGGTCGACGCCGAGCACCTGCCAGGCCGGGCGCTCGCAGGCCAGGGCCAGGGCGATGGCGCCGCTGCCGGTGCCGAGATCGAGCACCCTGGCCGGTCCGCCCGGGCCCAGCGCCAGCGCGGTCTCCACCAGCAGCTCGGTGTCCGGGCGGGGGATCAGGGTGTGCGGCGCCACCTCCAGCTCCAGGCTCCAGAAGCCCTGGCGGCCGAGCAGGTAGGCCACCGGCTCGCCTTTGCTGCGGCGCGCCAGCAGGGCGACGAAGGCGGCGCACTGCGCGGCGTCGGGCTCGCGCTCCGGCCAGGTGCGCAGGTAGCTGCGCGGCTTGCCGAGCACATGGGCGAGCAGCAGCTCGGCGTCCAGGCGGGCGCTCGGCGAGTCGGGCAGCTCGGCGCCGTTCAGCAGGGATTCGATGGTGGGCATGGCCGCTCTCCGGGCGTAGGGTGCGCCGTGCGCACCATGGCATTTGCGCGGTGCGCGCGGCGCACCCTACGGACGTTGGATCAGTCGCCCAGCGCCGCCAGCTGGTCGGCCTGGTATTCCTGCAGCAGCGGCTCGATCACCTGCTCCACCGAACCGCCCAGCACCTCGCCCAGCGAGTACAGGGTCAGGTTGATGCGGTGGTCGGTGACCCGGCCCTGCGGGAAGTTGTAGGTGCGGATGCGCTCGGAACGATCGCCCGAGCCGACCAGCAGCTTGCGCGTCTCGGACATCTCCCTGTGCGCGGCGGCGTCCTGCTGGTCCTGCAGCTTGGCCGCCAGCCAGGCCATGGCCCGCGCGCGGTTCTTGTGCTGCGAGCGCTCTTCCTGGCACTCGACCACCATCCCGGTCGGCAGGTGGGTGATGCGCACCGCCGAGTCGGTCTTGTTGATGTGCTGGCCGCCGGCGCCGGAAGCGCGGTAGGTGTCGATGCGCAGGTCGGCCGGGTTGATCTCGATGGCCGCCTGCTCGTCCGGCTCCGGCAGCACCGCCACGGTGCAGGCCGAGGTGTGGATGCGGCCCTGGGATTCGGTTTCCGGCACGCGCTGCACGCGGTGGGCGCCGGACTCGAACTTGAGCTTGGCGTAGACGTTGTCGCCCTCGACGCGGGCGATCACCTCCTTGTAGCCGCCGTGCTCGCCCTCGCTCTCGGAGAGGATCTCGACGCGCCAGCCCTGCTTCTCGGCATAGCGCGAGTACATGCGGAACAGGTCGCCGGAGAAGATCGCCGCCTCGTCGCCGCCGGTGCCGGCGCGGATCTCGAGGAACACGTTGCGGCCGTCGTTGGGATCTTTCGGCAGCAGCATGCGCTGCAGGCTGGCCTCGAGCACCTCGAGCTGCGCGCGGGCCGCGGCGACCTCCTCCTCGGCCATCTCGCGCAGGTCCGGGTCGCTGTCCTTGAGCAGCGCCTGGGCGCCCTCGAGGTCGCCCTGCACCTTGCGGAAGGCGCGGAAGGCTTCGATCACCGGCTCGATCTCGGCGTATTCGCGGGAGTAGGCGCGGAACTTGGTCTGGTCGCCGATCACCTCGGCGTCGCCGAGCAGCGCGGTCAGCTCCTCGAAGCGGTCCTGCAGGGTATCGAGCTTGTTCAGCAGCGAGGCTTTCATCGGGGCGTGTTCACCATGGCTGGCGCCGCGCCGCTCGGCGGGCGCGCAGGGCGTTAGCGATGCTGCTCGCCGGAAAGGTCGAGCAGTTCCTGGGCCACGGCCAGCGCATCGTGGCGGCCGGCGGCGGAAAACTTCTTCAGCTGCACGCTGGGCGCATGCAGCAGCTTGTTGGTCAGGCCGCGGGCCAGCTGGGCCAGCACCTCCTCGGCCGGGCTGCCGTTGCCGAGCAGGCGCAGGGCCTTGGCCAGCTCCTCGTCGCGCAGCTGCTCGGCGCGGGAGCGGTAGGCGCGCAGCAGGTCGACGCTGTCGCGCTCGCGCAGGCGCTCAATGAAGGCACCGACCCCGGCCACCACCAGCTCCTCGGCGGCGCGCGCGGCGTCCTGGCGGTTGCGCAGGTTCTCGGCGATCACCTCGTGCAGGTCGTCGACGGTGTACAGGTAGACGTCGTCCAGCTCGCCGACCTCCGGCTCGATGTCGCGCGGCACGGCGATGTCGACCATGAACACCGGGCGGTGCTTGCGCTTCTTCAGCGCGCGCTCGACGGCGCCCTTGCCGAGGATCGGCAGCGGGCTGGCGGTGGAGCTGATGACGATGTCGCTGCCCACCAGCTGCTCGGGGATGTCGGCGAGCAGCACGGCCTGGCCACCGACCTCGCCGGCCAGCGCACTGGCGCGCTCGAGGGTGCGGTTGGCCACCACGATGCGCTTGACCCCCTGCTCGTGCAGGTGGCGGGCGACCAGGGCGATGGTCTCGCCGGCGCCGATCAGCAGCGCCTGGCTGCGGCCGAGGTCGCTGAAGATCTGCTTGGCCAGGCTCACCGCGGCGAAGGCCACCGACACCGGGTTCTCGCCGATGCGGGTATCGGTGCGCACCGTCTTGGCGGTGCTGAAGGTGGCCTGGAACAGCCGGCCGAGCAGCGGGCCGAGGGTGCCGGCCTGCTGCGCGCTGGCGTAGGCGTCCTTCATCTGGCCGAGGATCTGCGGCTCGCCGAGGATCATCGAGTCCAGGCCGCAGGCCACGCGCATCATGTGGCGCACCGCCTCGTTGCCCTGGTGGATGTAGGCGCAGGCACGCAGCTCGTCGAGGCTGAGGCCGTGGTAGCCGGCCAGCCAGGCGAGGATTTCCTCCGCACGCGCCTCGTCCAGCGCCAGGTACAGCTCGCTGCGGTTGCAGGTGGAGAGGATCGCCGCCTCGCGGCACGGCGTCACCCGGCACAGCTGCTGCAGGGCGTCGACCAGCTGCTCGGGGCCGAAGGCCACGCGCTCGCGGACCGCCACCGATGCGGTTTTGTGGTTGATGCCGAGGGCGAGAAAAGCCATGCGGGGACGCTGAGGTGACCTGGAAAGCCGACAATTGTCCTACTTGGCGCGATACAGGACAACTGCCTAGCCGCCGCAGGCGACGATGGCCACCTGCAGCCATGGGATTGCCCCCCCGCTTGTGTCATGATTGCCCGACCTGCCGGTGAGCCCGCGTATGCCTGCCATGAACAAATCCCTCGCGCTGCTGACTGCCCTGGCGTTGCTGGGCGGTTGCCAGTTCCTGCCCTCCACTAGCCCCGACGGCAACCCGCCTGTGTCCGAGTCGACCGCGGCGCCGGCCAAGCCCGCCGCGCCCAGCGCCTCGTTCAGCCAGGACACCCTGTACAGCCTGCTGGTGGCCGAGCTGGCCGGCCAGCGCGACCGCTTCGACATCGCCCTGGCCAACTACATGGAGCAGGCCCGCGCCACCGGCGATCCGGCGGTGGCCGAGCGCGCCTTCCGCATCGCCGAATACCTGGGCGCCGACGAGGCCGCCCTGGAGACCGCCCTGCTGTGGGCCGACAGCGCCCCGGACAACCTCGACGCCCAGCGCATCGCCGCCATCCAGCTGGCCCGCGCCGGCCGCCACGACGAGGCCATGGGCTACATGGAGCAGGTGCTCAAGGCCAAGGGCGACACCCACTTCGACTTCCTCGCCCTGAGCGCCGCCCAGCTCGACCCCGAGGCCCGCGCCGGCCTGCGGCAGAGCTTCGAGCGCCTGCTCGAGCGCCATCCGGACAACGCCCAGCTGCTGTTCGGCCGCGCCGTGCTGCTGCAGCAGGACGGCCGCAGCGAGGAGGCGCTGGCCAGCCTGGAGGCGCACCCGGCCGGCAGCCGCGAGGTCGCCCCGCTGCTGCTGCGCGCCCGCCTGCTGCGCTCGCTCGACCGCGGCGACGAGGCCCTCAGGGTGCTCGAGGGCGGCATCCGCCTGCACCCCGACGACAAGCGCCTGCGCCTGACCTACGCCCGCCAGCTGCTCGAGGACGAGCGCCTGGAGGATGCCCACCAGCAGTTCCGCGAACTGCTCAGGCGCTTCCCCGAGGACGACGACCTGCGCCTGTCGCTGGCCCTGGTCAGCCTCGAGGCCGAGGCCTGGGACGAGGCCCGCCCGCTGCTGCAGGAGCTGATCGCGCGCGACGCCCACGTCGACGCCGCCCACCTCAACCTCGGCCGCATCGCCGAGCAGGACGGCGATCGCGCCACCGCGCTGCGCGAATACGCCGCGGTCGGCCCGGGCAACGACTACCTGGCGGCGCAGGTGCGCCGCACCGAGCTGCTGGTCAAGAACGGGCGCATCGCCGAGGCCCAGCGCCTGCTGGCCGGCGCCCGCGACAGCCAGCCGGACTACGCCCTGCAGCTGTACCTGATCGAGATCGAGAGCCTGACCAACCAGGATCGCCTCGACGATGCCTGGCAGCGCACTGCCGAAGCGCTCGAGCAGTTCCCCGAGGATCTCAACCTGCTCTACACCCGCGCCATGCTGGCCGAGAAGCGCGGCGACCTGGCCGGGCTGGAGCGCGACCTGCGCTTCATCATCGGGCGCGAGCCGGAAAACGCCATGGCCCTCAACGCCCTCGGCTACACCCTGGCCGACCGCACCACCCGCTACGCCGAGGCCCACGCGCTGATCGAGAAGGCCTACGCGCTGAACCCGGACGACCCGGCGATCCTCGACAGCCTCGGCTGGGTCAACTACCGCCTGGGCAACCTGGCCGAAGCCGAGAAGCTGCTGCGCCAGGCCCTGGCGCGCATGCCCGACCATGAGGTCGCCGCCCACCTCGGCGAGGTGCTGTGGGCCAGCGGCAAGCAGGCCGAGGCCCGCGAAGTCTGGCGCAAGGCCCTGGCCGACACGCCGGACAGCGACATCCTGCGCGACACCCTCAAGCGCCTGACCGGCAAGGTGAAACCGTGAGACTGCACCACCTGCTGCTCGCCGGCCTGCTGCTGCTCGCCGGTTGCGCCGGCATCGGCCCGCGCGAGGATCTCGGCGGCCAGGGTAGCCCCGCCGCCTGGCGCAGCCACAAGACCCAGGTCGCCGCCATCGACGGCTGGCAGATCAGCGGCAAGGTCGGCATCCGCGCGCCGCAGGACTCCGGCAGCGGCGTGCTGTTCTGGCTGCAGCGCCGCGACTACTACGACATCCGCCTGTCCGGCCCGCTCGGCCGCGGCGCCACCCGCCTGACCGGCCGCGAGGGCGACATCCTCCTCGAGGTGGCCAACCAGGGGCGCTACCAGGCCGCATCACCCGAGGCGCTGCTCGAGGAGCAGATCGGCTGGCGCCTGCCGGTGTCGCACCTGCTGTGGTGGATCCGCGGCCTGCCGGCGCCGGACAGCAAGAGCCGTCTGACCCTCGACGCCGACAGCCGCCTGGCGCGCCTGGAGCAGGACGGCTGGCGGATCGAATACGCCGACTACCGCGAGCAGAACGGCTTCTGGCTGCCGCAACGCCTCAAGCTGCTGGGCGAGAACCTCGACATCACCCTGGTGATCAAGGACTGGCAGCCGCGCCGCCTCGGCCTGTGACCGCCCACCGCCCATGACCGACATGCACGACGCCACCCTGATCCTGCCGGCCCCGGCCAAGCTCAACCTGTTCCTGCACATCCTCGGCCGCCGCGCCGACGGCTATCACGAGCTGCAGACGGTGTTCCAGTTCCTCGACCACGGCGACGAACTGGGCTTCCGCCTGCGCGAGGACGGCGAGATCCGCCTGCACAGCGAGATCGCCGGGGTGCCCCACGACAGCAACCTGATCGTGCGCGCCGCGCGCCTGCTCCAGCAGGCATCCGGCACGCCGCTGGGCGCCGACATCTGGCTGGACAAGCGCCTGCCGATGGGCGGCGGCATCGGCGGGGGCAGCTCGGATGCCGCCACCACCCTGCTCGGCCTCGACCACCTGTGGCGGACCGGTCTCGGCCTCGACCGCCTGGCCGAGCTCGGCCTGTCGCTGGGCGCCGACGTCCCGGTGTTCGTCCGCGGCCGCGCCGCCTTCGCCGGCGGGGTCGGCGAGCAGCTGGTGCCGGTCGAGCTGGACGAGCCCTGGTTTCTCGTTGCGGTGCCGCAAGTGTCTGTCAGCACAGCAGAAATTTTCTCCGCGCCGGAGTTGACACGCGACACCCCGGCCATTAGAGTTTGCGGCCTTCCCGCAGGGGGCGGTCGTAACGACTGCCAGCCGGTGGTCGAGCAGCGTTACCCAGAAGTACGTAACGCCTTGAACTTGCTGAACAATTTTGTTCCCGCAAGAATGACCGGCACCGGAGCTTGTGTGTTTGGGAGCTTCCCAAACCGCGACGATGCTGATAAAGTCTCGCGCCAGCTTCCGGGCACTCTGCCAAGCTTCGTGGCACGGGGTAGCAACATCTCGATGTTGCACCGCAGTCTCGAGGCAGTGCGCGGGAAGTGAATGCAAGGCATTCGGTTATACGATACAGGGGCGTCGCCAAGCGGTAAGGCAGCAGGTTTTGATCCTGCCATGCGTTGGTTCGAATCCAGCCGCCCCTGCCATAACCTCTCCGAGGGTCGTGTTTCCGGTTACACATTCGATTTACGCCACAGGGGCGTCGCCAAGCGGTAAGGCAGCAGGTTTTGATCCTGCCATGCGTTGGTTCGAATCCAGCCGCCCCTGCCATATTCCTGAAAAACCTTTGTGGTTTTGCGGTCATGACCGCGAGGTCACAAAGGTTTTTTGTTCATCCAGGCCCACCCTCAGCCGGCAGGTACTGCGCGTGTCCAAGATGATGGTCTTCACGGGGAACGCCAACCCCGATCTCGCCCGCCGTGTCGTGCGTCAGCTGCACATCCCCCTCGGTGACGTTTCCGTAGGCAAGTTCTCCGACGGCGAAAGCAGTGTCGAAATCAACGAGAACGTGCGCGGCAAGGATGTGTTCCTGATCCAGCCGACCTGCGCGCCGACCAACGACAACCTGATGGAACTGATCGTGATGGCCGACGCCTTCCGTCGTTCCTCGGCCAGCCGCATCACCGCGGTCATCCCCTACTTCGGCTATGCCCGCCAGGACCGCCGCCCGCGCTCCGCCCGCGTGGCGATCAGCGCCAAGGTGGTGGCCGACATGCTGACCGTGGTCGGCATCGACCGCGTGCTCACCGTCGACCTGCACGCCGACCAGATCCAGGGCTTCTTCGACGTGCCGGTGGACAACATCTACGGCTCGCCGACCCTGGTCGACGACATCCAGGCCCAGCGCTTCGAGAACCTGATGATCGTCTCCCCGGACATCGGCGGCGTGGTGCGTGCCCGTGCCGTGGCCAAGAGCCTGGGCGTCGACCTGGCGATCATCGACAAGCGCCGTCCGAAGGCCAACGTCTCCGAGGTGATGCACATCATCGGCGACGTCGAGGGCCGCACCTGCGTGCTGGTCGACGACATGGTCGACACCGCCGGCACCCTGTGCCATGCCGCCACCGCGCTGAAGAAGCACGGTGCCGCCAAGGTCTACGCCTACTGCACCCACCCGGTGCTGTCCGGCCGCGCCATCGAGAACATCGAGAATTCGACGCTGGACGAGCTGGTGGTGACCAACACCATCCCGCTGTCCGCCGCTGCCCAGGCCTGCGAGCGCATCCGCCAGCTGGACATCGGTCCGGTGGTCGCCGAGGCCGTGCGCCGCATCAGCAACGAGGAATCCATCAGCGCCATGTTCCGCTGAGGAACGGGCGCCGATATAACCGCCCCGCCTTGCGGGGCCTACAAGCAACCGCCCGAACGCTGGTCGCAAGCGTGTCGGGCGTTGTTGTCATTCTGGAGAACTGCAATGACCAACTTCACCCTGAATGCCCAAGCGCGTTCCGACCTGGGGAAAGGTGCGAGCCGCCGCCTGCGTCGTAACGCCAACCTGGTTCCGGCCGTCGTCTACGGCGGCGAGCAGGCTCCGCAGTCCATCTGCATGGAAGCCCGCGAAGTCGTCAAGCTGCTGGAAGACCAGGCCGTGTTCGCCAACACCGTCGCCCTGAACATCGACGGCGTCGTGCAGAACGTGGTGATCAAGGCCATCCAGCGTCATCCGTCCAAGGGCTTCGCCCTGCACATGGACTTCGTGCGCGCCTGATAATCGCCTGCACGTCTGAGAGAGCCCCTGTCGTGACTGCCATCCAACTGATCGTCGGCCTCGGTAACCCCGGTCCGGAATACGAACAGACCCGGCACAACGCAGGGGCTCTTTTCGTCGAGGAACTGGCCCGCAAGCTGGGCGTCAACCTCGGCGTGGACAAGAAGTACTTCGGCCTGATCGGCAAGTTCAGCCATCAGGGCCGCGACGTTCGTCTGCTCATTCCCACCACCTACATGAACCGCAGCGGCCAGTCCGTGGCGGCGCTGGCGAACTTCTTCCGCATTCCGCCGGCGGCCATCCTGGTGGCCCACGACGAACTCGACATGCCCCCCGGCACCGCCAAGCTCAAGCAGGGCGGCGGCCACGGCGGGCACAACGGGCTCAGGGACATCATCGCCCAGCTCGGCAACCAGAATTCCTTCTATCGCCTGCGGCTCGGCATTGGCCATCCCGGCGACAAGAATCTCGTCTCCGGCTTCGTCCTCGGCCGGGCCCCGCGCAGCGAACAGGAAAAGCTCGAGGCGAGCATCGACTTCGCCCTCGGCGTGCTGCCGGACATGCTCGCCGGCGACTGGACCAAGGCCATGCAGCAGCTGCACAGCCAGAAAGCCTGACGCCCCCCTTTTCGACCGAATTCATCTCCGCGAGGGATACACCATGGGATTCAACTGCGGCATCGTCGGCCTGCCCAACGTCGGCAAGTCCACCCTGTTCAACGCCCTGACCAAGTCCGGCATCGCCGCGGAGAACTTCCCGTTCTGCACCATCGAGCCGAACAGCGGCATCGTGCCGATGCCCGACCCGCGCCTCGACGCCCTGGCCGAGATCGTCAAGCCCGAGCGCGTGCTGCCGACCACCATGGAGTTCGTCGACATCGCCGGCCTGGTCGCCGGCGCCTCCAAGGGTGAGGGCCTGGGCAACAAGTTCCTCGCCAACATCCGCGAGACCGATGCCATCGCCCACGTGGTGCGCTGCTTCGAGGACGACAACGTGATCCACGTGTCCAACTCGGTCGATCCCCGGCGCGACATCGAGATCATCGACCTCGAGCTGATCTTCGCCGACCTCGACAGCTGCGAGAAACAGCTGCAGAAGGTGCAGCGCAACGCCAAGGGCGGCGACAAGGAAGCCCTGGCGCAGAAGGCCATCCTCGAGCAGCTGATCCCGCACTTCACCGAAGGCAAGCCGGCGCGCTCGCTGATGAAGCACATGGACGAGGAACAGAAGCGCGTCATCCGCGGCTTCCACCTGCTGACCAGCAAGCCGGTGATGTACATCGCCAACGTCGCCGAGGACGGCTTCGACGCCAACCCCCACCTCGACGTGGTGCGCGCCATCGCCGAGGAAGAAGGCGCCATCGTGGTGCCGGTGTGCAACAAGATCGAGGCGGAGATCGCCGAGCTCGACGACGACGAGGAAAAGCAGATGTTCCTCGAGTCGATGGGCATGGAAGAGCCGGGCCTCAACCGGGTGATCCGCGCCGGCTACCAGCTGCTCGGCCTGCAGACCTACTTCACCGCCGGGGTGAAGGAAGTGCGCGCTTGGACCGTGAAGATCGGCGCCACCGCGCCGCAGGCCGCCGCGGTGATCCACACCGACTTCGAGAAGGGCTTCATCCGCGCCGAGGTCATCGCCTACGACGACTTCATCCAGTACCGCGGCGAAGCCGGCGCCAAGGAAGCCGGCAAGTGGCGCCTGGAAGGCAAGGACTACATCGTCAAGGACGGCGACGTGATGCACTTCCGCTTCAACGTCTGAGCCTCCCCGCCTGCCGACAAGCCCCGCCCCGTGCGGGGCTTGTGCTTTCTGCCCTTCCTCTTCCTCCGGGCGCTCGCCAGCGCAGCCGAATCGGCTGTCGCGCCTTGCCTTTCAGCTTTCCAGGCTGGGCGGCGACAGCAGATCAGCCGGGATTGTCGGCCCTGCCGGCCGACAATAGCCCCATCGCCAGACGCGTACCGCGGACTGGCCGCAGCCAGGAGCAGGCCCCGCGCCGCTGGCCGCCCGAGCCGATAGCCAAGAGGAACAACAAGATGACCCGCTATATCGACGTCAACGACCTGAGCCGTCTGGTGGCCCGCCAGGGCCTGACCACCTGCCTGGCCGAGATGACCGAGTACCTGCGCCAGGACTACCTGCGCTGGCCGGAGTTCGAGAAGTGCGCCCGGGTGGCCAACCACTCGGCCGACGGCGTGATCGAGCTGATGCCGGTGTCCGACGCCGCGCTGTACGCGTTCAAGTACGTCAACGGCCATCCGAAGAACACCCGCGACGGCATGCTCACCGTGATGGCCTTCGGCGCCCTCGGCGACGTCGCCACCGGCAAGCCGGTGCTGCTCAGCGAGCTGACCCTGACCACCGCCCTGCGCACCGCCGCCACCTCGGTGCTGGCCGCCAGCGTGCTGGCACGCAAGAACGCGCGCAGCATGGCGCTGATCGGCAACGGCTCGCAGAGCGAGTTCCAGGCCATCGCCTTCCACCACATCCTCGGCATCGACGAGATCCGCCTGTACGACGTCGATCCGCAGGCCACCCGCAAGCTGGCACGCAACCTGGCCGGCTTCCCGGGCATCAAGGTGATCATCGCCGAGTCCACCGCTGCGGCGGTGCGCGGCGCCGACATCGTCACCACGGTGACCGCCGACAAGACCAACGCCACCATCCTCACCCCGGAGATGATCGAGCCGGGCATGCACCTCAACGGCGTGGGCGGCGACTGCCCGGGCAAGACCGAGCTGCACCGCAGCATCGTCGAGGCGGCCAGCGTGTTCGTCGAGTACGAACCGCAGAGCCGCATCGAGGGCGAGATCCAGCAGCTGCCGGCCGGCTCGCCGACCACCGAGCTGTGGCAGGTGCTGAGCGGCGCCGCCGCCGGCCGGCGCAGCGAGGCGGAAGTCACCCTGTTCGACTCGGTGGGCTTCGCCCTCGAGGACTACTCGGCCCTGCGCTACGTGCGCGACGTCGCCGAGCGCCTGGACATCGGCAGCCTGATCGAGCTGGTGCCCAGCCCGCGCGATCCGAAGAACCTGTTCGCCCTGCTCGGCGAGGGCGTCGAGCAGCCGCTGCTCAAGCGCGCCTGATCGGCCAGCGCAACACCGGACGCCCCGCGCCATCAGGCCCGGGGCGTTTTGCCGTCTCAGTGATCAGGGCGCTGGCCGCAGACCGAGACTGCAAAGCAAACGACCGGGGCAGCCCTGCGGCGGCCCCGGTCGTCATGCCGGGGGGAGGATCGCGTCAGCGCGCGGCGCGCATCAGCGTCGACTTGCCGAACAGGCTCTCGGTCAGCTCCACCGCCACCCGTGCGGTGCGGTTGCACTGGTCCAGCGCCGGATTCAGCTCGACGATGTCCAGCGAGCGCAGCAGGCCGGTGTCGGCGATCATCTCCATGCACAGCTGCGCCTCGCGGTAGCTCGGCCCGCCGGGTACCGTGGTGCCGACCCCGGGGGCGATCTCCGGGTCGAGGAAGTCGACGTCGAAGCTGACGTGCAGGTGGGTGTCGTCGTCGAGGTCGGCCAGCGCCTGCTGCATGGCGGCGCGCATGCCCACCTCGTCGAGGTAGCGCATGTCCATCACCTCGAGGCCGGCCTCGTGGACGCGCACGCGCTCGCCCTCGTCGACGCTGCGGATGCCGATCTGGCGGATCCACTGCGGCTGGATCGCCGGCACCGCGCCGGCCATCTCGACCAGCTCGCGCGGGCCGTCGCCGCACAGGCAGGCCACCGGCATGCCGTGGAGGTTGCCCGAGGGGGTGAGTTCGGAGGTGTTGAAGTCGGCGTGGGCGTCCAGCCAGATGATGCGCAGCTTCCTGCCGGTATCGCGGCAGTGGCGGGCCACCGCGCTGATCGAGCCGACGCCCAGGCAGTGGTCGCCGCCGAGCAGGATCGGCAGGCGCTCCTCGCGCAGTTCGGCGTAGATGGCATCGTGCACCGCCTGGTTCCAGGCGATCACTTCCGCCAGATGGCGGTAGCCCTGCCGCGGCGGCAGCCAGGGATTGGCCGGGCCGCTCAGGTTGCCGCGGTCGAGCACGTGGAAGCCGCGCTCGCGCAGCGCGCTCTCCAGGCCGGCGACGCGCAGGGCCTCCGGCCCCATGGAGGCACCGCGGGCGCCGGCGCCGACATCGGTGGGCGCCCCGACCAGGCTGACGGTCTTGGGCAGGGGGGACGGGGCATGAAAGGCAGACACGATGGCGGCTCCGGTTGAGTGAAATGGTGGGAAAATTCTAGGAAAGAGGCCGCCTAGCAGATAGATAGATAAATTACATTTTTCGTACAATGACAAAGCAAAAAGACAGGTAAAGCTGACGTTTTGTCAAAAACCCTTCCCGCCCAGCCCGGTGACGCCCATGCATGACCAACCCGATGACCTCGACCGCCGCCTGCTCGCCCTGCTGCGCGAGGACGGTCGCGCCTCCACCGCCGCCCTGGCCGAACGCCTCAAGGTGTCGCGCGGCACGGTGCAGAACCGCATCGACCGCCTGCAGCGCTCCGGCCTGCTGGTCGGCTTCACCATCAAGCTGCGCAACGAGCTGGAAAGCAGCGGCGTGCGCGCCATCACCCTGATCGAGCTGCGCGGCGGCGCCAGCGACGCGGTGATCGCCGCCCTGCGGCAGATCCCCGAGGTGGTGCAGGTGCATACCACCAATGGCCGCTGGGATCTGGTGGCGGAGATCCATACCGGCACCCTGGTCGAATTCGACCGGGTGCTGCGCGAGCTGCGCGCGATCAAGGGCGTCGCCAACTCGGAGAGCAACCTGCTGCTGGCGGCCTACAAGTGAGGGCGCTCGTACAGATTTGCGACACCGCCGGCGCCCTGGGAACATAAAAGCAGCAGGCGACAGCCGATTCTGCTGTTTCCGGTTTTTTAACAACGATTTCTTGCCCGGCGGACAGCCCTTTACGACACCAATGGCGGCACGCCACAGGTCATTCTCTGTGCCCAGCCGATGCCGGCCCGGCGGTCCACACCGCCCGGTCCAGGCCCGTGGCACAACAAAAACAAGACCTACAGTGGAACACCTCCATGAAAAAATTCTGCACGCTGGTAGCCGCAGTCGTCCTCCCCCTGTCCGCCGGACTGGCCCAGGCCAAGGAGTGGAAGGAAATCCGCTTCGGGGTATTCCCCGACTATCCGCCCTTCGAGTCGGTGGCCGCCGACGGCAGCCTCAAGGGCTTCGACATCGAGCTGGGCAACGCCATCTGCGCCAAGCTGGAGGTCAAGTGCACCTGGGTGACCAATGACTTCGACGGCCTGATCCCCGCCCTGCGCGCCCGCAAGTTCGACGGCATCATGTCGTCGATGGCCGTCACCCCGGCCCGCGAGAAGCAGATCGACTTCTCCGACAAGCTGTTCCTCAGCCCCACCTCGGTGGTCACCCGCAAGGACGCCGGCTTCGGCGAAACCCCGGAATCGCTCAAGGGCAAGCAGGTCGGCGTGCTGCAGGGCTCCATCCAGGAAGTCTACGCCCGCGCCAAGCTGGCCCCGGCCGGCGCGCAGATCAAGGCCTACCAGTCGATGGACCAGAACTACGCCGACCTGGCCAACGGCCGCCTCGACGCCATCGTCACCGACAAGCTGGAGGCCGAGCTGAACTTCCTCTCCCTGCCCAAGGGCCAGGCCTTCCACAGCGGCCCGGCGATCCTCGACCCGGGCCTGCCCTCGGTGATCGCCATCGGCCTGCGCAAGAACGACGCCGAGCTGAAGGCGCTGCTCAACAAGGGCATCGCCGCCCTGCACGCCGACGGCACCTACAAGGCCATCGAGCGCAAGTACTTCGGTCCGCAGGACATCTACCACGAGTAAGCGCGCCACCGCCCGGCCCGCCTGCCCAGGCGGCCGGGCCCCGCCCTCGCCATTCCGAACAGGTATTCCATCGTGAATGACCTCCTGCTCTCCCTCGGCCTGCCGGTCATCGACCTGCACGGCTTCGGCCCCCTGTTGCTGCAGGGCACCTGGATGACGCTGAAACTGGCCGCGCTGTCGCTGCTGCTCAGCGTGGCCCTCGGCCTGCTCGGCGCCAGCGCCAAGCTCGCCCCGCTGCGCTGGCTGCGCCTGCTGGCCACCGGCTACACCACGCTGATCCGCGGCGTGCCCGACCTGGTGCTGATCCTGCTGATCTTCTACAGCCTGCAGACCTGGCTCAACGAGCTGACCGACGCGCTGGGCTGGGACTACATCGAGATCGACCCGTTCAGCGCCGGCGTGGCCACCCTCGGCTTCATCTACGGCGCCTATTTCACCGAGACCTTCCGCGGCGCCATCCTCAGCGTGCCGCGCGGCCAGCTGGAGGCGGCCACCGCCTACGGCCTCGGCGCGCTCAAGCGCTTCCGCCTGGTGCTGTTCCCGCAGATGATGCGTTTCGCCCTGCCGGGCCTCGGGAACAACTGGCTGGTGCTGCTCAAGGCCACCGCGCTGGTGTCGATCATCGGCCTCTCCGACCTGGTCAAGGCGGTGCAGAACGCCGGCAAGAGCAGCGGCGAGCCGTTCCAGTTCCTGATCATCGCCGGCCTGCTCTACCTGCTGATCACCAGCCTGTCCAACCTGGTGTTCCGCCGCCTGGAGCGCCACTACAACACCGGCATCAAGGAGCTGGCGCCATGATCGAGCTGCTGCAACAGTACGGCCTGGCCTTCCTGTGGAACGACGGCTACAACCTCTCCGGCCTGGCCATGACCCTCTGGCTGCTGGTCGCCTCCATCGGCCTGGGCTTCGTCCTCGCCCTGCCGCTGGCCATCGCCCGCGTGTCGCGCAACCGCCTGCTGCGCTGGCCGGTGCAGTTCTACACCTGGCTGTTCCGCGGCACGCCGCTGTATATCCAGCTGCTGATCTGCTACACGGGCCTGTACAGCCTGGAGGCGGTACGCTCCCAGCCGCTGCTGGACGCCTTCTTCCGCGAGGCGATCAACTGCACCATCCTGGCCTTCGCGCTCAATACCTGCGCCTACACGGTGGAGATCTTCGCCGGGGCGATCCGCAACATTCCCCACGGCGAGATCGAGGCCGCCCGCGCCTACGGCCTCACCGGCTGGCGCCTGTACGTGCACCTGATCATCCCCTCGGCACTGCGCCGCGCTCTGCCCTACTACGGCAACGAGGTGATCCTCATGCTGCACGCCACCTCGCTGGCGTTCACCGCCACCGTGCCGGACATCCTCAAGGTCGCCCGCGACGCCAACGCCGCCACCTTCATGACCTTCCAGGCCTTCGGCATCGCCGCCCTGCTCTACATGCTGCTGTCCTTCCTGCTGGTCGGCCTGTTCCGTCTCGCCGAACGCCGCTGGATGACCTTTCTCGGCCCAACCCGGGGGTAACTCGTGATGAACCAGACCGCCTACGCCATGCCCGCCAGCCCGGCCGGCCTCCTCTCCACCCGCGCCGCCGCCCAGCCGCGCAGCGTCGCCGGCACCACCCTGCACAAGCTGCAGGTGGCCGACCTGCACAAGCGCTACGGCGACAACGAGGTGCTCAAGGGCGTCTCGCTCGACGCCCGCAGCGGCGACGTGATCAGCCTGATCGGCACCAGCGGCTCGGGCAAGAGCACCATGCTGCGCTGCATCAACTTCCTCGAGCAGCCCGACTCCGGCAGCATCACCCTCGACGGCCAGACCATCGCCATGCGCCAGGGGCGCAACGGCAGCAGCGTCGCCGACAAGGCCCAGCTGCAGAGCCTGCGCACCCGCCTGGCCATGGTGTTCCAGCACTTCAACCTGTGGAGCCACCTGAGCGTGCTGGACAACATCACCATGGCGCCGCGCCAGGTGCTCGGCGTCCCGGCCCGCGAGGCCGAGGAGCGCGCCCGCGCCTATCTGGACAAGGTCGGCCTGCCGGCGCGGGTCGCCGGGCAGTACCCGGCGTTCCTCTCCGGCGGCCAGCAGCAGCGCGTGGCCATCGCCCGCGCGCTGGCCATGGAGCCGGAGATCATCCTGTTCGACGAGCCGACCTCGGCCCTCGACCCGGAACTGGTTGGCGAAGTGCTCAAGGTGATCCAGACTCTCGCCGAGGAGGGTCGCACCATGATCATGGTCACCCACGAGATGGGCTTCGCCCGCCAGGTCTCCAGCCAGGTGCTGTTCCTCCACCAGGGCCGCGTCGAGGAGCAGGGCACGGCGCAGATCCTCGACCATCCGTCCAGCGAACGCCTGCAACAGTTTCTCTCCAACCGCCTGAAGTGATGCCATGTCCGACGCCAGCCCCGACCACAACCTGCCCCTCGACCGCATCGACCAGGCGATCATCGAGGTGCTGCGCCACAACGGGCGGATCACCTACCAGAAGCTCTCCGAGCTGGTGCACCTGACCCCGCGGCCGTGCCTCGAGCGGGTGCGCAAGCTGGAGCGCATGGGGGTGATCCTCGGCTACGGCGCCATCGTCGACCTGCAGCAGGTCTCCCCCGGCCTGTCGCTGCTGGTGCTGGTGGCGCTGTCCAACCAGAGCGGGCGTGCCGCGCAGAAGGCCTTCGAGGCCTGCATGCGCGCCTGCCCGCAGGTGCTCGAGTGCCGCCTGATCAGCGGCACCTTCGACTACAGCCTGCGCATGCGCTGCCGCGACATGGAGCACTACCGGGTACTGACCGAGGCCTGGCTGGACAATCCCGAGCTGCACATCGACAAGCTGGTCGCCCACCCCGAGCTGGCCACGGTGAAGAACCCCGCGCCCATGCCGGGCTGAGGAGCGGCACTGCGGCCGTCATGCCGGACGGCTGCTCACCGGCAACCATGGGACGGCGGCAAGCGTTTGATCGGACTGGATTTTTTTCTGCATCGAGGGGTTGACAGGCGCCCCGCCGGAGAGAATAATGCGCGCCGTTGGCTACGTAGCTCAGCTGGTTAGAGCACGGCATTCATAATGCTGGGGTCCGGGGTTCAAGTCCCTGCGTAGCCACCAAATCAATGTTTCAGGTTGTCTCTCGATGTACCTGAAACGCCCCAAGAAGCCCGCCTAGTGCGGGCTTTCTTGTTTCTAGCTGTCTCTCCTTGTCTCCCTACAGCACTGGGCACCGTGTATGCCCCTGTGTATGCTTCGTGATTAGTTGAACCCGAGGCATACAAGGATGAAGCGAGCCGATATCAAGCGCCGCCCGCTGGCGGATACCACCCTGGCCAGCCTCGAACCCGAGGCCAGCGTCTACCGCGAACTGGACGGCAACGGCCTGTACTTCCGGGTCAAGCCCAACGGGCAGAAGTCCTGGGAACTCCGCTACAAAAAGCCGGACGGCAAGTGGTCTTGGCTGGGGCTTGGCGGGTATCCCGAGGTGAGCGGTGCCCTCGCCCGCCAGAAGGCTGCCGAGCTGCGTGCCGATCAGGCCGCAGGCAAGAATCCCATCGTGAGCAGGCAGGCCCGCAAAGCCGCCGATCTGGCCGCCAGCAACAGCACGTTCGAGGCCCTGGCGAGGGAGTGGCACAGCTCCCGTCTGGCCGGCTGGGACTCCGGCACGGCAAAGCGCATCCTCGGCGCCCTGGAGTTGCACGTGTTCCCCACCGTTGGGAAACGAGCCTTCGTCGAGATCACCACCATGGAATGGCTGGAGCTGCTGCGCGGCATGGAGCGCAAGGGCATTCTCGAGCAACTGAGCAGGGTCCGGGCCTACTGCAAGGACGCCTACGACCTCGCCCGAGTGACCGGACGCGCCAGTACCAACCCCCTCGAAGGTCTGCACAAGTTCATCCAAGCCCCAACCGCCGACAACTACGCCCACGTCTCCCTCGATGAACTGCCGGCCCTGCTGCGCGCTATCCGGGCCTATCCCCATGCCCATGACGTGCGCCTCGGGCTTCACCTGCTGTCCCTGCTGGCCGTCCGCCCTTCCGAGCTGCGCGAAGCCGAGTGGACCGAGTTCGACCTTGACCGCCAGCTGTGGACCATCCCCGAGCACCGCAAGGGTCGGAAGGGAGGTCGAGAACACCTGGTGCCACTCCCCCGCCAAGCCATCGAGGCCCTCGAGGAGCTGCGCACCATCACCGGCGCCTATCCCCTGCTCTTCCCTGGGCGCAGCGACCGTACCAAGCCCCGCAGCGACACCGTGTTCCTGATGGCCCTGCGCCGCCTCGGTTACGAAGGCCGGCAGACCGGCCACGGCTTCCGTCACCTGGCCAGCACCATCCTCAACGAACACGGCTTCGACGCCGACCACATCGAGGCCCAGTTGAGCCACAAGGCTCCCGGCGTTCGCGGGATCTACAACAAGGCCAAGTACCTGGAACAGCGCCGCGCCATGGTCCAGTGGTACGCCGATCACCTGGACGAACTCGCCACCGGCAACGTGGTGCAAGGCCAGTTCGGCAGGGCCTTGTAGCGGGGCAGTTTCAGTACCCCTCGCTTTTTGCGTGTTCCACGTGTTCCGGTGTTCCGCTTTTGCGCAAGCCATTGATTTAAAAGGATTTAACTGGCGTCTCAAGCTGGAACACCGATTTCGTTCCGCCGTGTTCCAAGGTGTTCCATGTGTTCCGCTTTCGGCCCTCTCGACGGATCGCCGAAAAGACCGCAAACCCGCGCCACTCCTGGGCCACAGCCGACTAAGGCCTCACAAGCTCGACACCAGCAGTTGGCGGATTTCCTAACGCAACAGCCCCTGGCTCGCATGGGCTACCACTCCCCCTCACCTCAACGAGGATCATGCCCCCACTTACTGGCACGTCTATCAGAAAACGGGCATGAGAAACGGCAAGGCTACCGCCCTTCCCTGGCGGCCCGCTGTTCGCCGGCTAGCTCGAACGAAGGGCAGCCCGGTGCAGCGCGAAGAACGCACTGCGGTCATGGGGCAAGGGGGCACAACCGTTCGTCGCCGCGTTGGGGATCATTCGGCACCTTTCAGCACCTTTCGGCACCTAGCTCTAAACGCATTCAACGCCTGACGACAAAGCCAAAAAATGCTTGTAGATAGATAGCCCTCATCAACAAACGCGAGGGCTTATCAAAGTGCACAACCAGTCGCTGGATGCAATGCGCCCTCGTCTCAACCCGAGGGCCTACCTGATGAATCCCACCCCAGCCGTCCACGCGGTGCCCGCCCCCCAGCCGGCTATGCCGGCCATTCTCAACCCCTCCGACCTGCTGACTCCCGAAGCCGCGGCCACGCTGCTGGGCATGTCGAGCCGCACCCTGGCCACCTGGCGCAGCAAGCGCCGCCACGGCCTTCCCTACATCCGCGTTGGCGGCCGCATCCGCTACAGCAAGACCGCCTTGCTGAACTGGCTCCAGTCGCGCCACCAGACCGGCGCCTTGCCTCCCCAGTAGCCCAACCACACAAGCGCCCCGCTGCTGCCGAGCCCCTTGCTGGCCGGCACAGAAACCATTTAGCGAACTGGAGCCAACCGGATGAAAGAACTGCAGCAGAAAAGAAACCAGACAGCCCGCGACCTGCATGCGGCAGAAGAGCGGATGACAGCCATGCAACGCGAGTACGCGCGTGCCGCAGAATCGGGCCAGAGCGGGTCGGGTAGTTACACGGCCAATGAGGCCCCCGTGAATCGCACTCAGGTCAGAGAGCTTTCCGAGGCCGCGCGCCTGCAAAAAGCGATTCAATCGCTCGACCGTGAAATCGCCGACAAGCGCCGGGATCTGGCCGACCTGGATCGAGCCATCGCCTTCTACGGAGAAATGGCGTCAGCAGAAACCGAACTACAGCAGGCGGTCGAGACTCGCAGAAACTGGGCGCGTTGAAAACCCAGCGCAAAGAGCTGGCCGAGCGTCTGGAGACGCTCAAGAGCGACGCGGCGCAGGCGCTGGAAGACGCCATCGAGCATGAACGAAGCTGCGCAGACGCCTATGCCAAGGCGCTCAGAAACAACGCCGCAGGCACAGATGCCGCCGGCGAGGCGATGAGCAAAGCCTCTACCGCACTATCTCTCGTGAAGCAGCAGAATGCCGGTAAGCAGCAGGTCTTCCTCACCTTGGAAGCCGAGCTGGAAAGTCTGGACAAGCAAATATCCGCGACCAACGAAGCCATCGAAGAAGCGCAGCGCGCCGCATACCGCGCCAAAGCTATCGAGTTGGGGATTCGCTGGGATGAGCAGGTAACCCAGCTCATGAGCCTGGGCAGCGAACTACTGGCCGCCCGCATGGCCGCAGGCATGACGACCAAAGAGCTGGACAAGCTCATGCTCCCGCGCTTCAGCACCTATCGCGCCGCAGCTGCCGACGCCGCCGAATTGAAGCGCATGGCCGCCGAAGTTATCAGCCATTGATATTTGGACGGCCCGCTTACAGGCCGTCATCACGGATACCGCCGGCATGACTTCATCACCTGGCTGCAATGCGACCACTGCGGTGCGGCCATGTCGGCAAAGGAGAAGGTCTGATGCACCAACCTACCCAAGCTCCCCGCGCACGTTCTGCAGCACTTCCGAGCGCTCCGGCAACGCTGGCCACCACCGTCCGCCAGTTGAACGCAACGACCACCAGCAAGCCCACTCGCGCAGTGAAACCTTTCGACCCAGAAACCACACTGATCCGCATGCCCGAGCTGCTGGCCATCACCGGCCTCGGCGGCCGGGCGACCGTGTACAAGCTGCTCAAGGACGACCCGAGCTTTCCCAAGCCCGTGTCATTGACCGGCGGCACCTCACGCAACGCGCCCATCGCCTGGGTACTCGCCGAAGTGCAGGACTGGATTCGGGCACGCATCGCCGCCCGGGGGAGCGCCGCATGAGCAAACAGCCCCGTTACCAGCCCGGCCCCTTCCGCGACACCTACGGCCTCGGCTTCCTGTTCCCACACCAGCACAGCGCCGGCCCGCTGCAGCGTAACCGCATCATCGCGGCCGTGAGCTGGGACGGCGACGAAGCCCAGTTCGTCAACGCTGCCGGCCTGGTCGTCCCCTGCACGGCACTGCTCGACCTCCCCACGACGCTGGCCCGCGCTACCCGCCGGGAGTACGGGGCGATCATCGGCGATGGCCAGTTCGCCAAGCCCGCACATGTGCTCAAGGCCCTGGAAGGCGCCGGCACGCTGCGCAAATGGGTGACCTACCACTTCGAGCCGGGCGACCTCCGCTTCTACTGCGACGACGACACCGCCTGGGAAGCGCACGTGCAACGGGAAGTCGCCCCGCTCGATGCCAAATACATGCGGGAGGCCGCCGAAATTGAGCGTCAACTAGCGCTGCGCCAGCAGCGCCACCGCATTGCCGTCGACGACTTCGCCGCGTCTCTGCCTGCCCTACCCAGCCCCGAGGAACTGGAGCAGCGCAGCCAGCAGAGAATCGCCGAAGAGCGCGCCAATCTCGACCAGCACCGGCGCGCGCTCCTCGAGCACGACCGGAGACTGAGCGCCTGGCTGCAGGGCGAACTGCAGATGCCGCCCCTGCTGCGGGGGGCTGCGTGATGGCAAAGGCGATCATCCCTCACGACTACCAAGGCCAGCCTGTAAGCTTCAATGACACCGGTTGGATCAATGCAACCGAGGCTGCTGCGCGATTCGGCAGGCTACCGCATGAATGGCTGCGCCTTCCCGATACGGTGGCCTACCTGGAAGCGCTGGAGCGTACATGCGGGAAAATCCCGCATGTAAAAACCAGTCGAGCCCGTGCGGATCGTGGCGGCGGCACCTGGCTGCATCCCAAGCTCGCCGTAGCCTTCGCCCGCTGGCTCTCGCCGGATTTTGCCGTCTGGTGCGACATGCAAATCGACGCCCTGCTACGCGGTGACGGCAGCCACTGGGCGACCGCCCGACGCGAAGCCACGCTCGGCCACCGCGCCATATGCGACGCCGTGGCGCTCAACTGCGAGGCACGCGGCAAGACGCCCCAGCGGCACCACTTCATCAACGAAGCCCGGCTCATCAACGAGGTGATAACCGGCGCCTTCGCCGGCCGCAGCCGCGACCAGTTGAATACCGCCGAACTGGAGATCGTCACCCTCGTCGAGCTCCGCGACACGGCCCTGCTCGGCGCAGGCATGAGCTACGCCGAACGCAAGGCCAACCTGCTGGGCTACGCCCAAACCTTGCAAGCCAAGCATCTGCAGGGAGCGCCCACCGCATGACCAAACACACTTGGCTCCAGCGCGGCAATGTCCGAAAAAAGACGTTCACAGAACGGCGAGCAACCCAGCAATGTGAGCGCCAGCCACAACCGGAGCCCCGCCCGATGCTGCCCACCTTCCTGCCCCCTACCTGCCTCGACCTGCCGCCCGGGCACGCCGCCGGCCAGTTGCCGCCGCTGCGCCCGGACGATGCCAGGGCCCGCGAACTGCTGCGCGCTCTGTGCGAGCAGGTGAGCGCCGATGGCGCGCAGGTGCTCATCCTGTTCTGGCCCGATGGGCTGTGGACGCTGCTCGCCATCGACCCGCCCGCCGGCGCGGCCGTGGCCGACGCCCTGGAGCTGGTGCCCGTCCTGCTGGCCTGCCCCGAGGAGATGGCCACCATCCGCCAACGCGCCGCCGAAGGCCGCCGTCTCGTTCACCTGGTCATGCGCCAGCCACACGCCCCCCTGCACTGACTCAACAGCGCCCCGACCACACCACCGGGGCGAGGAGATCCCCATGCACGCGCAATCCACCACTTGCCCGTCGCACACGCTCGCACGCACAGCACACCGCCGGCTTGCGCCGGCCATCGGGCCGCGCTATGGTTCGCCCGTCACGGTCAATCCCGTGGCCGGGTTTGGCGACCCGAGTAGAAAAGGCGCACAGGCGCCCACCATCCCATTGCAGGCGCTTTTTTTGTGTCCGCAATGTCGTGTCATGGCGGCTGTGCGCGGGAGACCGAAAGGTCTGCCGGGTTCCTTTTCCCCGGTTCGCCAACCTGCGCACAGCTGCCACCAATATCGTTTGGCGACGATCCGTGGCAGCTCCACCAGAAAAGGAGCTGTACCCATGAAGCACGACCCCGCCCGCAATCCGTCCGCACTCCGCGACCGCGCCAGCGCCCACCGCGCCATGGCCATCGCCGCCCTGCACGCCGACTCTTCCCTGTCCGTCCGCCTCAAGCGCTACAACCACCACATGGCCATCGCGCGCAGCCTGGAAGACAGCGCCGCCCAGCAGCAGGCCACCAGCACCCGAGATCCGCGCGCCGCACTGACTTGGCTCAAGGCCGGCAAGGCGCTGCGTATCGACTCGCTCAACCTGCGCGACCACCTGCGCCACGTGCGCGCCCTGGCCACGCTGGAATCCCGTGGGGGTGCGAAATGAACCGCCAGGCCCTGACCCCTACCCAGATCATCGAAGCCGCCCGCCAGCGTCTGGCGAGGGCCAGGAGCGACGCCGGCATCGAGTTCGAGCGCGACTCCTCTATCGGCATGCTCAACACCCTGAAAGACCTGTGCCTGATCGACATGGACAGCTGGGGCGTGACCCGCACCGAGTTCGACGCCTTGGCCGACAGCCGCCGCGCGCGGCTGGAAGGGGGTTTGCAATGAATCAGCCCGCCCCTTCCCTGCTGGCCCACCTGCTGCGCGACCTGCTGGGGGAATAACCGATGAGCAATCAAAAACGCTGCCAGAAGGCGGCGAAGGCCCCGGCTTGCCCGGAGAAAGCCCGCCGCGCCCATGACGAGCTGTCGGAAGCCCCCGCCCTGATCCTCCCGGCCCGGCACCTGGACACACTGCGCGCTGCCAGTACCGCCTATCGCCGCCTGTTCGAGCTGCGCGCCACCAGCCCGGAGTGGCGCAAGGCCTATGCCGAATGGCAGCGGCTGGCCGAAGACCTCGCCGGCGCCGCCGTCCGCGAGTTCGACGCACAGCGGGAGCTGCAGCCATGACCGGCCTTCGACTCTGCCAGCCCGCCACAACCCAACGGCGCCAGCGCGGCGCCCTCGATCTGCCCAAGGATGAGCAAGCCATGCACCAGAACCTCTACGTTGCCGAACTGCTCGGCGTCCTGCCCGAGCCGTTGCCGCTCGAACTGGCCGAAGCGGTGGCCACCACCCTCGCTATCGGCGTGGACGAAATCGGCACCGGCCAACTGCCCGACGAAGGCGGCACCAGCCGCTGGGGCGTGTTCCGCGTGCATCTGGTCGTGCGCACCCAAGCCCGGGCGGAAACGGCCGCCCTGTGGCTGGCCCGCGAACTGGGCGACCCTCACCGCGCCTGCATCCTGCGCGACTGGCGCGAGCCGGGCCAAGGCCTGGCAGGGGGTGCCGTATGACTGCCGCCACGCCGATCAAGGCCGCACCGCGCGCACAAGCTGGCAAGGCGCCGAACCTCAGCCGTATCCCTCCGGCAGCGCAGCAGCAAGCCCCCAGCCCTCTGCGCGGCGAGCTGTTGAGCACCGCCGACACATTGCACGGCGCCGGCGAGGTGCTGCAGCAACTGCACGGGCTGTTCGAGGCCATCCGCAAGCTGGGCGGGCAGGACGTGCAACCGCTGGCACGTATCGGCGCCAACCTCGCCATGGAGTGGGCCGACACGCTGGACGCCCACGCCGAACGCGCCATCGCCCAATGCAACGCCGTCGACAACGGCTCATCGCTGACACCGGCGACACCGGCGACACCGACCACCAAAGCAGCCGCCCCCGTCGCCACCCTCTCCATGGCCGCCTACGACACGGCCACCCTGCACCTGGAGAGAGCCGAAACGCTGGCGGAAATACTCGGCGTCCTCGGCTGCAAGGGCATCAACGAACTCACGACCTCCGGCGTAACCGGGGCCTTCGACGGCCTGCTGGGCGAGCTGGTCGAAATTCGCGCGGCACTGGTGCAGGGCCTGCAAGGAGCTGACGCATGACCGAACAACGCCAACCCAAGCACCCCACCTTCGCCGAGGTGAAGGCCGCCGCCCTGCGCGCGATCGACCGCGTCTTGGCGCACTGGCTGCCCGGCGGCAAGCGCGTGGACGGCAACAAGGAATACACCGCGCCCAACCCGACCCGGGCCGACAAGCACGCCGGCTCGCTCAAGGTGAACCTGCGCCGCGGCACCTGGTGCGACTTCGCCACCGGCGACAAGGGCGGCGACCTGATCGACCTGGTGCACTACCTGGACGGCGGCAGCGACGTGGACGCCTGCAACACGCTGGCCGCCTTCCTGGGCGTGACCGCCGGCACCAGCCCGGCGCCGGCCGGTAACGCCGAGCTGGCCAAGGCGCCGACCTGGGCGCCGGTGCTGCCGATCCCGCCCGAGGCGATGGCCAAGGTGTTCAAGACCCACCGCAAGAACGGCAAGCCCTCGAAGGTCTGGGTCTACAAGGACGCCCAAGGCCAGCCGCTGATGGTGCTCTACCGCTTCGACCTGGAGCCGGACGCCGGGGGCAAGCCGCGCAAGGAATTCGCCCCGCTGACCTGGTGCCGCAACGCCAGCGGCGTCACGCAATGGCGCTGGGCGGGCCTGCCCGAGCCTCGGCCGCTGCTGCGCCTCGAGGAGCTGGCACAACGCCCCGGGGCGCCCGTGGTGCTCTGCGAAGGCGAGAAGTCCGCCGACGCGGCCGCCGTGCTGCTGCCCGACCACGTGGCCACCTGCTGGCCCAACGGCGCGCAGTCCTGGCAGAAGGCCGACTTCGCCCCGCTGGCCGGACGCGACGTGCTGCTGTGGCCGGACAACGACAAGGGCGGCCTCGCCTGCATGCAGGCGATTGCCGAGCGCCTGCGCCAGCTCGGCGCTGCTTCCGTGCGCCTGCTGTCGCTCGACGTGTTCAACTGGCAGCCGGCTGTGGTCGACGGCGCCGCCGTGCTCGAGGAGGGCGGCGAATGGCACGAAGGCGACGATGCGGCCGACGCGCTGGCCAGAGGCTGGACGGCCGAGCACATGGCCCAGCTGCTGCAGTCCGGCGAGCTGTACACGCCGGCGCCGGCGGCCGCACCAGCGCCACACGCCGATAGTGCAGCAGTACCGGCAGCCACCAAGACCACCAGCAGGCCCACCAGCGGCAGCAAACGCCAGCCGGCCCAGCCCAAGGGCAACACCGACAACGGCGCCGGCGAGCCGCAGGCGGGCTTTCGCGTCACGAATGCCGGAGTGTTCTACTGCGGCGACGACGGCGCCCCGGTGCCGGTCTGCTCGCGCCTCGACATTCTGGCGCGCACCCGCGACGACAAGGGCCACAACTGGGGCCTGCTGGTGGAGTTCGACGATCCGGACGGGGCGAAAAAGCGCCTCAACATCCCGGCACAGGCGATGGCCGGCGAGTTCGGCAAGGAAGTGGTCGGCCCGCTGGTGAGCATGGGCCTGCGGCTCGCGCAGGGGCGCAAGGCGCGCAACTGCAAGGACAACCTGCAGAGCTACCTGCAAGCCTACGACAGCCCCGAGCGCGCCCGCCTGGTCAACCGCCTGGGCTGGCACGGCGACGCCTACCTGCTGCCCGGCGAGCAGTTGGGCAGTGCGGCCGAACACCTGCACTTCTACGAAGCCGGCGCCGCGCTGCCGCCCATCGAGCAGGCCGGCACCCTCGAAGACTGGCAGCAGGGGCTCGCCCGCTACTGCGTGGGCAACCACCGGCTGGCCTTCGTGATGAGCACCGCCTTTGCCGGCCCCCTACTGCATCTGCTGGGCGCCGAGTCCGGCGGCTTCCACCTGTACGGCGACAGCTCGGGCGGCAAGACAACGCACCTCAAGGCGGCCGCCTCGGTCTACGGCGGGCCGCGCATGCTGCGCACCTGGCGCAGCACGGACAACGCCCTGGAAGGCACGGCCGCCGCCCACTCGGACGGGCTGCTGGTGCTCGACGAGATCCACCAGTGCGACGCCCGGGTGATCGGCGACACCGTGTACATGCTCGGCAACGGCACCGGCAAGACCCGCGCGAACGACCGGGGCTCCGTGACCAAGCAGGCCTACAGCTGGCGACTGCTGTTCCTCTCCACCGGGGAAAAGACCCTCGCCCAGCACATGGCCGAGGGCGGCAAGGAACTCAAGGCAGGCATGGAAGTGCGGATGGTCGGCATCCCTGCCGACGCCGGCAAAGGCCTGGGGCTGTTCGAGGAGCTACACGGCTTCCCCGACGCCGGCGAGTTGGCCGAAACCCTGACCAGCAACGCCGGCAGGTTCTACGGCACGGCGCTGCTCGCCTACCTGCGGGCCATGCTGGAGTCGAAGCCGCTGCCCAAAGTCTCCGAGGAGCTGGCACGGGTGACGGACCACTTCACCGCCAGGCTGCTGCCCTCCGACGCCGCCGGCCAGGCCCGGCGCGTGGCCGCACGCTTCGCCCTGGTCGCCACGGCCGGCGAGCTGGCCACCCGCCTGGGCGTCACGGGCTGGCCCGAACTGACCGCCTGGAACGCCGCGCGGACCTGCTTCAAGGCTTGGCTCGACGCCCGGGGCGGCGCCGGCAACCTTGAGGAGGAGGCCATCATCACCCACCTGCGAGCCATCATCGAGCGTTTCGGCGAAAGCCGCTTCACCCGCTGGGACGCCATCGCCGTCAAGACCGACGACCACGCCCCACGCACCACCGACCGCCTGGGCTTCCGCCGCACCATCGAGCACGGCGTGGGCGATGCGCTGTTCACCACGACGGACTACTACGTGCTGGCCGCCGTGTGGGCCTCCGAGGTCTGGAAGGGCTACAACGTGGCCAACGTCAACAAGGTGCTACTGGCCCGGGGCATCCTGACGCCCGGCACGGACGGCAAGGCCGCCTGCTCCGAGCGGCTGCCTGGGATGGGGAAGACGAGGTGCTACTTGGTGAGCGCGGCGGCGCTGAATGCCGATGGTTCGGGAGGGGCGCGATTGGCTGAGGTGGCTTGAGGGGAGAGCTGCCGCCGGCGTTGGCCGGCGGTTGGGCTCTCCGGCCTGAACAGCCTGCATCGTGCCCATCACTCAGCGTCCACGCCGCTCAACGCCTGCAAGCCTAGTAGAGCTCATCTTTCCCATACTGTCTGTGGATTTCCGCTAACAGCCCCGCTCGCAACTGACCGCATTCGCCCAAAGCGATCTGTAGTGATGGCCAGAAATCGGCCAGGACCGGACGATACGGGGTGAAAAGGGAATCCGTCACCTTTTCCCCCAATGATCTTGGGGTGTTAGAGCCGCTGGAGTGATGCCAGTGGCTTTTCGCTGCTCGGTCCCTGTAGTAGCTTCATTGCCTGCTTTATCTCTAAAGCAGTCACGAATCAGGCAGGGAAGTCATGCAAGCAATCTGGACCAGCTTCATGGAGGGTGCTCACGATGTTCATTGAGCGGCTCTCACTCACAAATTTTCGTTGCTTCGGGGCAGAAGCGACGCCAATCGACCTGACGCCTGGTCTTACCGCATTCGTCGGAGCCAATGGCGCGGGCAAAACGGCCGTAATGCAGGCGCTACAACGACTGTTCGGTGTAACCAACGAACAGCGCCGTATTCGCCGGCAAGACTTTCATATTCCTGCAACTGAAGTGGTCACACCCCAGCAGCGTCATTTTGTCATCGAGGCCGTTCTTGCCTTTCCCGAATTGGACGTTGACGGTGGTGAGACGGCCGCCATCCCCGAGTTTTTCCAGCAAATGGCTGCCGATGAGGCAGGTCGGCTGAAGTGTCGCTGGCGGCTCGAAGCAACCTGGACCGATGACGGCTCGCTCGACGGCATCATCGAGCAGAAATACTGGGCCGTCCGTACATTCGGCGACTTCACCGAAGACGCCTGCATCGAGCTGAAAGCAATTGACCGCGCGCGTATCCAGATGATCTATGTACCGGCCTCGCGCGATGGCTCCTCACAGGTAACTGCCTTCCTCCGCGGCCGCCTATGGCGTGCGATCAATTGGTCAGAGGGCGTACGCGAGACATTTTCTGATGCTGGAGCAAGGCTTAACAACGCTTTTGGGGGAGAAGCTGCAGTCGACGTGGTAGCCAATGCGGTACGGCAGCGTTGGCAAGAGGTACACACAGCCGGAACTGACACTACGCCTGTATTCCAGCCCGTTGATCTTCGGTTCCAAGAATTTATCCGCAAAGTCGAGGTTGTCTTTAGGCCTGATGAGGCTGGTCGAGAGCGCGCGCTTGACGACCTCAGCGATGGTCAACGCTCACTGTTTCACCTAGCCATGACTGCCGCGACCCTAGACGTCGAAAACATAATCTGTGTCGATCCAGTCGCCGCAGGTTTCCAACCTGGTGGCGTCCCGCTGCCTACGCTAACCCTCATCGCCATTGAAGAACCTGAAAACAATCTCGCACCCTTCTATCTGTCGCGCATCGTCCGGCAGGTAGAAGACCTGACACATGGCCAACGCGCCCAAGCGGTTATCTCAAGCCATTCGGCCAGCATTCTTTCGCGAGTTGATCCGGCACAAGTGAGATATTTCCGCCTTAATTCTGCTGACCGGACCTCGCGTGTGCTCCCAATCCGCTTGCCCGAGGGACAAGAGGAGGCGTCGAAGTTCGTACGCGAGGCGGTTCTGACCTACCCAGAACTCTATTTTGCTCGTTTCGCTGTTCTTGGTGAGGGGGCCTCTGAAGAAGTGGTTCTGCCTCGCCTCGCTACGGCAATGGGGCTCGACATTGATCGCTCCTTCGTGGCGGTCGTTCCGCTTGGCGGACGCCATGTCAATCATTTGTGGCGCTTGCTAAATGATCTCGAAATACCTCATGCAACCTTGCTCGATCTTGACTGGGGCCGCGACGGCGGCGGCTGGGGACGAGTCAAGACAGCCTGCACACAACTACTTGAGATTGGGATTACTCCTCAATCGATATTCGGTCAGTATCTCGATCCTGCTGGGCCGGCCGTCAATTTGGCAGCGTTCGATACTCTACCTGCAGAGAACATAACTCATATCAAAGAATGGACTAACTGGCTGCGCCAGTTCCATGTGTTCTTCTGTACCCCTCTTGACCTCGACTATTCGATGCTGCGTGCTTTCCCTGCCGCATACCAAGTAATAGAACCTGGCCGGCAGGGGCCATCGCCTCAAGGCGATCCCAGAACTGCAGTTCTGGGGGAAGCCGGTCGCGGTAATCTCTATGGCGCTGATGAAGATATCTCGCTGCGCTGGTATCGCTATCTCTTTTTGGGGCGTGGCAAGCCAAGCACTCATGTCCGCGTCCTAAGCAGTCACACACCCCAGGTCTTGGCAGCGAGCGCACCTGAAGAGTTGCGGGCTCTTCTTGCCTCCATCGTGGCCCGCTTGGAGCCGCCACCAGTGCCGGGAGTCTGACCATGCCTCTCATACGCCCAGAAGCCTGGCAAGTGCGTGGTATTGATGACTTGGAGCCAGCTGCTTGGTGCGCATTACGCCAGCCTGGCTCGGCATGCGTCGTCGCCGGACCAGGAGCCGGCAAGACTGAGTTTTTGGCACAACGAGCCGTCTACTTGCTAGAAACCGGCCTCTGCCCTGCGCCGTACAGAGTGCTGGCTATTTCCTTCAAAAGCGACGCAGCCGACAACCTCGCAGCGCGCGTACGCAAGCGCTGCCCAGCCGATCTCGCCAGCCGCTTCACTTCGCTCACCTTCGACGCTTTCACGAAGAGCCTGGTTGATCGTTTCCACGCGGCAATTCCCGTCGATTGGCGTCCCACACGCCCTTACGACATTGCTTGCCCCAAGCGCCCCCAAGTACAGGGGTTTCTTTACCGTACTCATCAGATCGCACCGCCTGAGTGGCAGAAAACAATAGCGGGCTTCACAGTCGAAAACTTCGAGTCGCATATAGCTGGGGCCTATAAACTCCCGAGCGCTTGCTCTCATCCGCAATCAGGAGAGGAATTTGCCATTCATCGCTGGTGGCTCGAGCAGCTTAACAACCAAACATGCTCAGCAATTACCTTCACCGGCCTAAATCGTCTCGCAGAGCTTCTGTTGCGTACTAACCCACATATCCGCCGGGCGCTTCAGATGACTTACCCCTTCGTGTTCGTCGATGAGTTCCAAGACACGACCTATGCCCAATATGACTTTCTTAGGTCAGCATTCGGCGGCACAGACATTGCTGTGACCGCAGTAGGCGATGATAAGCAGAGAATAATGACTTGGGCTGGCGCACGCCCTGATGCCTTCGAGCGCTTCGCTGCGGATTTCACGGCCACTCGAATCCCCCTGCTATTCAACTTCCGTTCATCCCCAGGTCTTGTGCAGATTCAGCACGTCGTCGCTAGGGCGCTCGACCCAAATGCGGCCCAGACAGTTGCGCAAGCACAAAACCAAATAGATGGCGATGTGGCTCAAGTTTGGAGATCTCAGACAAAGCAACAAGAAGCTGAATATCTTGCACGATGGCTGGTAGACGATATGGCATCCCGAGGTCGTGCTCCGCGCGACTACTGTATCCTCGTAAAGCAGAAGTCTGACGACTTCGAATCCGACCTGGCGCCTGCCTTATCACAACAGGGCCTTCGGCTCCGTAACGAAAGCCATGCGCTTGGTCGCACAACCCTGCAGGACTTGCTCTCTGATGAGTTTTCCAAAATCGCTATTGCGCTCCTCCGTCTTGGTGCAGACCGCAAGGCCCCTGCTGCTTGGCGGCATGCTGTTACCGCACTTCTAACCATCCGGGCAATAGCGCCGGACGACGAACTTGGGGAAATGCGTGTAGAAAATGAATTTACTGCGTTTCTTGCAAGGCTCCGCACCAGCATGGCAGCCAATGCGCCATCACGAGCTAATGCTGAGGCTTTCACCGATCAAGTCCTAGAGTTTCTGGATTTACCTGCAGTCAAACGGTCCTACATTGAGTACGCATCAGGGGATCTGCTAGCGCTCATGGCTGAAGCATTTCGCCTGCATTGCGCCGCATCGGCTGAGGGTGCACCAAGCTGGACAGCTTGCCTCGATGCCTTCGAGGGCTTAGCCCAGATTCCTCTGATGACAGTGCACAAAAGTAAAGGCCTCGAATATGACACCATTGTTTTTGTAGGCCTCGACGATCAGGCTTGGTGGGCTCACAGACCAGGCAATCAGGAAGGCTTAGCAACCTTCTTCGTCGCACTCTCTCGAGCAAAGCAGCGCGCTATCTTCACTTTCTGCCGGGAACGTGGCCAGCGTAGACGTGTAGCCGAGTTGTTCCAGCTTCTGACAGACGCTGGGGTGCCGGAGATCGCTATATGAACGCTAAGCCAATTCGGCAACCTCGACCTCGACGGCGTGGACCTGACCAGCGCCGCCGGCAAGCTGCAACTCACAGTGCTGGCTGCCGTGGCCGCCTTCGAGCGTGACCGGATCAGGGAACGCACCAAGGAAGGCTTGGCCCGCACCTCGAAGAAAGGCGGACGCCCCGAGGCGCTGGAAACCACCAAGGCGGTGCAGGCCTGCAAGGCCAAGGGCCTGACCCAAAGCCAAGCCGCCGCCGAGCTGGCCGTGAGCCTGCCCACCATCAAGCGCCACTGGAACAAGTAGGCGACCAGCGCCAACCCTCCGCCGGGCTGGCATCTGACCAGACCAGCAGCCCCCCGCCACTACACTCCCGCCCTCCTCGACTCAGCATAGCAGCGCCCCGCCCTTCGCCTGCCGGTCCGTGGTTGCCGTGGGCGTTCCTGCTGCTGGGCACCGAACCGATCAGCTGGCCCGCACCTCGAGGCCATCCCGCGCGCCGGTTGCCCGGCCTCGGTGCCCTGCGCCTGGTCCCCATCGCCGCCCTGACGATCTGCTGCGCCTATCCAGCAGGTGGAACAGCTGGCGCCCGCCCTGTTCGATGCCCGGAGGATGAGCACACGCGCATCCAAACACGCTGCAGCCCACGGCTGGCGCGGGTTTGCAGCCTGTTCGTCGATCCTTCGACCGCACTGAAAGCGGAACACCTGGAACACCTTGGAACACGCCTGAACAGAATCGGTGTTCCAGCTGGTGCCGCCCGTGAAGCCCTTGTAAATCAATGAATTGCGTAAAAGCGGAACACCGGAACACGTGGAACACCGGAAAAACAGCCTAACCGGAAAAGAACTGCCCCCGCCCCGGCACGGGAAGGTGCCCGCAGCGAGACGATTCCATTCCGTGCGCCAGCGATTCACCCAAGACGAACGCCCCAACGCCCTTGGCTTGGCACCGGACTACCGGGAGGGGGGCGGCAAAAGTCTAGGCAGGCCTCGAACGACGGGGGGAACCACGCTCACAGCTCCGGGAAAAATGGGAAGGGGGCCTTCTGCAAGTGGGCGCTCTGTGCTGCAAAGTAGGCTGGCAGGCGGAAGACTCAGCCCCAGCTGACCACCTGTCGGCCACCTGGTGCGGGTCCTTCCCGGAATGGGGTCAATCTACGGCGGCGTGGACCGCAAAATTTTTGCAGATGTGTCACCACATAGGGGGTTCCGCTTCCGCCCCCCTGCAAAGGAATGGCATGCAGGCAACCAGCCTCGAAAAGGTGAGCTCGAAGCATCGATCAGGTAGCCTGCGCAAGACTTGCCAGGACAGAGGAATAGGGAAGGATGAACTTCAACATCGTTGGGTTTACAGGCTACGACATCGCGCTGCTCGTGGCCTGCACTGCAGGGGCTGTGATCGGCAGCTTTGCCCAGGCGATCATGGCAACGATCCACCCTGACGGCCCTCCGAACAAAGAGGGCATCATGCACTTCGCTTCGCCTGAGCTGCAGAAGGCTCGTGGAACCTGGATAGCTCTTCGTCTCATGCTTGGTGCGATTCTGGGATTCGTCTTCGGGCTGTACTTCGTCGGCACCCTTCATGAGACTCCGGCGACCTTCGCCAAGGTGTGGGCCCTGTCCTTCATCGTCGGCTATGCCGCGCCGAAAATATGGCTGGCCAAGGAACAAGCAGTCCTGCAAAAACTCGAGAAAGCGGCATGCCGCCAGGTCGAGGATTGAGGGCACAGAGGCATACTTGTATGCCTATGTGTATGCCCAACCAATCAATGAAATGTAAAACCCTTTAGAATCAATAGGCTACGCAACCACTTCAAATGTCTGCGTACCACCAAATTCCGAAAAGGGCCTGCAGCGATGCAGGCCCTTTTTTCGTTTGTCTGCGCCATGCCCTGCCGGCTACGCTGGGCGGACCCCGAAGGACCCGGGGGTACCGCACAGGCCAGGAGGCCGCATGCACACTGACCGCACCCCACCGTTCACCGTCCGCTGCAGGCACAGCCTGGGGCCTCTGCTCGCCCTGCTCCTCATCGCCGGGCCGGCGGCGGCTGGAGCCACGACGCCCGCCGGCGAAGCCCCGCCGCGCCAGACCGAGTTCAACGAGAACAACTACCGCCCGCGGGAAATCGTCAACCGCCTGCCACCGCCGCCGTCCATCGCAAAGCCCAAGCGCAGCCCTACCCCGGCCAAGGCGGTCACCCGCTCGGCCAAGTGGACCTGGAAGAGCCGGCAGACCGTCGAGCGCGGCACCTTCAAGTGGCGCGAGCGCAACGGGCGCATCGACAATGCCAGCGTGTGCATGAACGAAAAGCCCGGCTCGCTGCGCTACCGCGACTGCCGGCGCGGGGCCAAGGTGGCCTTCGCCAGGCTGTGCCGGGAGCGCCGCGATCCGGCCGCCTGCCACGCGCAGAACAACTACTCGCCGCTGCGCTGAACGCTCGGCGCCGGACGGGTGGCCAGCAGCAGGCCGGCGAAGATCAGCACCCCGCCCAGCCAGTGGTAGAAGGCCAGCCGCTCGTCGAGCAGCAGCCAGGCCAGCAGTGCGGCGAACACCGGCATCAGGTAGCTGAACAGCGAGGCGCGCGCCGCACCGAGCACCTTGAGGCCGTGGTTCCAGGTCAGGTAGGCGAGCAGCGAGGCGAACAACGCGGTATAGCCGATGGCGCCGAAGGTCGCCGGCGTCGGCGCGAAGCCGCCGACACGGACCAGCTCGGCCAGGTAGAACGGCAGCATCAGCACCAAACCGAACAGGATCATCACCCCGAGCAGCGGCAGCGGCGCCAGCCCCAGGCGTGCGCCCCACAGGCGCATCAGCAGCGAATACAGCGCCCAGGCGGCCACCGCCAGCAGCATGATCAGGTCGCCGCGGTAGAAGTCGAGGGCGCGGAAGGTCGCCAGCTCGCCGCGGCCGATCAGCAGCAGCAGGCCGCCGGCGGCCACCGCCATGCCGAACCAAGCGCGCCGCGCCGGCCATTCGCCGAGCAGCAGGCCGGCGCCGAGGAAGGTGGCCAGCGGCAGGCAGGTGTTGAGCAGGGTGATGTTGATCGCCGAGGTGCTGTGCGCGGCGTGGTAGAGCAGCGAGTTGTAGCTGGCGATGCCCAGCCCGGCGACCAGCCACAGCCGCCAGCCAGCCGCGCGCACCACGGCCCGCTGCCGCCACAGGGCGGGGGCGACGAAGGGCAGCAGGATGGCCAGCGCCAGCGACCAGCGCCAGAACGCCAGCGCCATCGGCGGGATGCTGTCGGCCACCGCACGCGCCACCAGCGCATTGCCGGCCCAGCACAGGCAGGACAGCACCAGCCCGCCGGCCGCCCAGCCGTGACGCAGATTCATCGCCGGCCCTTCCCGCAGGAAAACGGCGACGCGATGGGCGAACGGGCGATGGACATGGGCAACTCCTTGCAGGCCAGCGCGGCACCATACGTAGCCCCAGCCCCGCTTGGCAAGCCTGTGCCAGAGCCGCTGCCAGGCGCCGGACCATCGCCGGCGAGATCAGCCTAGGGCGAGGACCTCCTCGGCCGCCCGTTCGCCGGCTTCCACCGCCCCCTCGAGACTGCCGGGCCAGCGCGCGGCAAGATCGGCACCGGCGAAGTGCACCCGCCCCAGCGGACGCCGCAGCAGGGCGGCCTGCAGGCTCCAGCCGCCGGCGGGCCAGTTCGCTGCGGCGCTGCGCAGGAAAGGCTCCTCGCCCCAGTCCTGCAGCAGGCACTCCAGAGGCGTGCGGGCCGCCTCGCCAAGCAGCCCGGCCAGGCCCTCCAGCAGGCGTACGCCGCGCGCCGGCTCTGTCAGGGCGGCCAGTCGCCGCGCCCACTCGCCGCTCAGTTGCACCCGCAGGGCGCCCTCGCCTGCGCGCACGGGCGGCATCTCGACGATCAGCCATCCGGCGTGACGGGCAGGCAACTCGATCCGCGGCAGACGCTCGCGCCAGAACGGCCGCTCATAGCGCAGGCGAACCTCCAGCGTCGCCTGCGGCAGCAGGTGGCGCAGGGCATGGTCGTGTCGGCCGGCCAGGGCCGGAAAGAAGTCGAGGCGCGCCAGCTGCAGCGCCGGCAGCGCCAGCACCACCCGCCGCGCGCGGTAGCTGCCGCCGGAGGTGACCAGCTCGACCCCGCGGGCATCCTGGCGCAACGCCAGCAGCGGCGCGTCGAGGATCAGGTCGTCGCCCAGTCGTGCGGTCAGTCCCTGACAGATCGCCTGCATGCCGGCCGCCGGACGCCAGTGGTTCAGGCCGAGACGCAGCTCGAGCAGTCCCGCGCTGCCACCATGGCGACGCAGCTGCAGCAGCGCCTGCAGCAGGGACAGCTGTTGCGGCCCGGCGCCGAACAGTTGCTCGGCCGTCGCCGCGAAGCACTGCCGGGCCGCCAGGCCCAGCCAGGATTGGCGCAGGGCGTCGGCCAGGCTGCACTGATCCAGCTCCCGCGCCAGCGCATGCTGGGCGGCCGGCTCGGGCGGCAGCTGGGCGGCCTGCCGCTCCAGCCGGCGCCAGAGGCGCTGCAGCTGCCAGCGACGCTGCCAGGGCAAGGCGTCCAGCGCCGCGTCGTGCAACGCTGCGCTGGCGGCGGCGGGATCGGGCGCCTGCAGCACCAGGCCCAACTCGTCGACCAGCTGGCGCAGGCGTGCCTGCCCCGGGGCGATACCGCCGGCGCCCAGCTCGACGAGCCGGCCAGCGGCGAAACTGCCGGTCAGGATGCGCCCGCCAATGCGCGGCGCCGCCTCCAGCACGCGCACGTCCTTGCCGGCCCAGCCCAGACGCCAGGCAGCCGTCAGCCCGGACAGGCCGGCACCGACCACGATCACCTCGGCACATGGCTGGGGCATGGGAATACTTTCCGGAAAACAGCACAGCGGCCCCGCCGCTGTGGCGCGACGGGCTCGCTGCGCGGGATCAGTCGAACAGCGGGCAGGCCATCACCAGCGCATCCTCCCGCCCGCCGACCGCCGGGTAGTAGTCGCGGCGACGGCCGATCTCGTTGAAGCCGAAGCGCTCGTACAGGCGGTAGGCCGACTGGTTGGAGGCGCGCACCTCGAGGAAGCACTCGTTGCCGCCGCGCTCGCGGGCACGCTGCATCAGGTGGGTGAGCAGGCGCAGGCCGAGGCCGCGGCCCTGGCTCTCCGGCTTGACGGTGATGTTGAGCAGGTGGGCCTCGTCGGCGATCAGCTGGATCACCCCGTGGCCGACCTGCTGGCTGCCCTCGTACATCAGCCAGCATTCGTAGGAGTTGAGGGCATCGGTGAAGATGCCGCGGGTCCAGGGATGGCTGAAGGCGGCGTATTCGATCTTGAGTACCGCATCCAGGTCGTCGGCGGTCATGCGCCGGAAACTTACCGCATCAGTCATGCTTCGTTCGTCCAGCGACGCATGGCGCGCCGCATGCTGTGCCACAGCTCGGCCTTCAGCGGCGGAGCTTCCATCAGTTGTTCCAGTCCCGGCAGGGTCCAGACATGGCCCAGGCCTGCCAGGTCGATTTCCCGACACGCCGCAGGCGCCTCTTCCTCGCCGGCGAAACGCGCGGCCGGCGTGCCGATGAGCCACACGCAGGCGGCCGGCTCCTGCTCCAGCTGGCCCTGCAGCACGGTGCGCACGTAGTCGCGCGCCGCCGCCGGGCCCTGGTCGAACTCGGGGTTGTTGCGGATCAGCGGCCAGCGGATCGGCTCGCCGAGCGGCCGCGGGCTGTCCGGCAGGCCGGCGGCGCGCAGCAGATCCTTGAGCAGGCGGTAGGCCGGATCGCGGCTGGCGAACGGCTCGCCGCTCGGCAGTTCGGTCAGCAGCAGGCAGTTGCCGGCACGCAGCAGCTGCAGGGCGAAACGCGGCGGCGGCTCGCGCCGCGGCGCAGGCGGCGGGGCGACCTCGGCCGGCGCTGCAGCCGCCTTGTCGGCC
>NZ_SSTC01000045.1 GCF_004801855.1 Pseudomonas sp. A-1
CGCGCCTCGCGGTTGCTGGTGGCCGGCGCCTCGATGCCGCGCTGGCTGAGGGTCTGGCGGGCGCGCTCGCGTTCGGCGCCCCGCGCCGGTTCGCGGCCGCGCAGCGCGTCGCGCTGCTCGGCACCGGGCAGACGCTGGCTGTAGCGCTCGCGGCTGGCGTTGTCGCGGTAGGGCACGCCGTCGCGGTTGACCGCGTTGTGCTGCCACTTGTTCTGCCTGGCGTTGATCTGGTTGTTGCGGTTGATGTTGTTGTAGCGGTTGACGTCGATGTCGATGTCGCCGTGGCCCCAGTCGCAGTCGCCCCAGATCGAGTCGATGATCGCCACTCCGGCGGCGAAGCCCAGGCCGGCGACCAGCGCCGAGCCGAAGTAGTAGCCGGGCGGCGGCGGGTAGTACACCGGCGGATAGGCCGGATAGGGCCAGCTGCCGTAGACCACGCTCGGGTTGTAGCTGGGCACGTAGATCACCTGCGGGTCGGCCGGCTCGATGATGATGGTCTGCCCGGCCGGCGGCGCCTGCACCGCGGTGGTGGGGCCGCCCTCTGCCGCACTCTGCACGGTGACCTTCTGCTGCTCGTTGGACTCGAGGTTGCCGGCGGCCTGCGCCTGGCGGCGCAGGCGCTGCACCGAGTCCATCACCTCGCCGGGCTGGGCGAGGAAGGCATCGCCGACCCGCTGCACCCAGGCCGGGTCCTGGCCGAGGGTGACCAGCACCGCCGGGAAGGCCACCAGCGACTGCACGCTGGGGTCCCAGGGCTTGTCCGCCACCTGGCGCACGGCGTCGTCGCCGCTGGCCTTGGGATTCGCCTCCGACCAGGCTACGGCATCGGCGACGTCGCCCGGATAGGTGCTGGCCATCAGCACCTGGGCCAGCAGGGCGTCCGGATACAGCGCCAGCGGCGCCATCATCTGGTCGAGCTCCTCCTGGCGGAACACCGTAGCAGCCGGCGCGGCGGCGGGCGCTGTGCTGGCAGCCTCCGTGGCCGCCTGGGCTGCGCCCGGCTGCGGCCAGCCGGCCACGGCCAGCCAGGCGAGCAGGATGGCGCTGAAACGACGATCGATACGCATGGCGCCTCTCCTCGAGCAGGCCGGCGGCCCAGCAAGCATAGGCCGCGCCCCCGCTGCGTGCCCGCTCGCCCGACCGGGGGCCGGACGCGCCGGAAAGCGCCGCACGCCGCGCGACTGGCCGCTGTTTCGGCGCCGCTACCTCAATCCCCAGGACCACACCGTCTTTACCCCTGCGAGAGGGCTGGCATAAGGTAGCGCTCCTCATGGCAGACCGTGGTACCTCAGGGATGGTCCCTTCGCCTCAGCTTCCCGATGCTCGACGTCGGCACCGCTGCGCACTCCTGATCTGCCCCCTTTCGGCCAGCCGGCCGCAATCGGAGTTCTTCAGTGAGTAGCACCGACGCCTACTACGCCCGCAACGCCCAGCAGTTCATCGCCGACACCCAGGACGTGGACATGCAGGCGCTCCATGCGCCCTTCCTCGCCGAACTGCCGGCCAGCGCCCACATCCTCGACGCCGGCTGCGGCGCAGGGCGCGATGCCCTAGCCTTCCAGCGACTCGGCCATCAGGTCAGCGCCTTCGACGCCAGCGCGCCGCTGGCCGAGCACGCCAGCCGACTGCTCGGCCAGACCGTGCCGGTCAGGCGCTTCGCCGAGGTCGACGAAGTCGAGCGCTACGACGGCATCTGGGCCTGCGCCAGCCTGCTGCATGTGCCGGCAAGCCAGTTGCCGGACGCCTTCGCCCGCCTGTGGCGCGCGCTCAAGCCCGGCGGGGTGCTGTACTGCAGCTTCAAGCTGGGCAGCGGCGAGCGCCTGCACCACGAACGCCACTTCACCGATGCCGACGAAGCGCGCCTCGCCGCCTGGACCCAGCAGCTGCCCGGCCTGACCCGCACGCACTGCTGGACCAGCACGGACCAGCGCCCCGGCCGCAGTGAGCAGTGGCTGAACGCCCTGCTGCACAAGGCGCCCAGCAAGCTGGTGACCGGCGGCGACGAGTACCCGTTCCTGCCGCACCTGTGCGCCGCCATCCATCAGGCACACCGCGTCGACATGGCGGTCGCCTTCATCAAGACCACCGGCCTGCGCCTGCTGTTGCCCGACCTGCTGGAATCCCTGCAACGCAGCGAATCCCAGCTGCCGCCGGCGCAGGTGCGCATCCTGACCAGCGACTATCTGGACGTCACCGATCCGGAGGCCCTGCGCCTGCTGATGCTGCTGGCCGAACAAGGCGCCCAAGTGCGCGTCTACCAGAGCAGCGGCAGCAGCTTCCACCTCAAGGCCTATCTGTTCAGCGGGCAGGATTGGGGACGCGCCTTTATCGGCTCCAGCAATATCAGTCGACTGGCACTGCAGCAGGGCCTGGAGTGGAACTACCGGATCGACTACCCCGGCGATGACGGTTATCTGGAAGCCCGCCGGCGTTTCGACGAGCTGTTCGCCCACCCGCGCAGCACGCTACTCAGCGACGCCTGGATCGACGCCTACGAGCAGCGCCGCATCCAACCGACGCAATCCTTCGAACCGGGCAGCACCGAGAGCGAACCGCCACCGACGCCCAGCAAGGTGCAGCGCGAGGCGCTGCAGGCGCTCAGCGCCACCCGCGCCGAAGGCTACCTGCGCGGGCTGGTGGTGCTGGCCACCGGCCTCGGCAAGACCTGGCTGGCCGCCTTCGACGTCAAGCAGATGGGCGCACGGCGGGTGCTGTTCGTCGCCCACCGCGAGGAAATCCTCAACCAGGCGGCGGCGACCTTCGCGCGCATCCAACCCACAGCGAGCATCGGCTTCTACCGCGGCCAGCAACGCGACAACCAGGTCGACATCCTCTGCGCCTCGGTGCAGACCCTCGGCAAGGCCGAGCACCTGCAGCGCTTCAAGGCGCAGCACTTCGATTACCTGGTGGTCGATGAATTCCACCACGCCTCGGCGCCGACCTATCGCCGCCTGCTGCAGCATTTCGCCCCGGCCTTCCTGCTCGGCCTGACCGCCACCCCGGACCGTACCGACAACGCCGACATCCTCGCCCTGTGCGACGACAATCTGGTCTATGCAAGCGACCTGTTCTGCGGCGTCACGGAAAAGCTGCTGGTGCCCTTCCACTACTACGGCGTCTTCGACAGCGACGTGGATTACCAGGCCATTCCCTGGCGCAATGGCCGCTTCGATCCCGAGCTGCTGGGCAACAAGCTGGCCACCCTCGGCCGCGCCCGCCATGCGCTGAGCACCTGGCGCCTGCATGCCCAGCAGCGCACCCTGGCCTTCTGCGTCTCCACCCGCCACGCCGACTTCATGGCCGACTACTTCCGCAAGCAGGGCGTGCGGGCGGCGGCGGTGTACGCCGACTCCCAGCTGTCGCGCGGCGAGGCGCTGGAGCAACTGAGCGCCGGCCAGCTGCAGGTGCTGTTCTCCGTCGACCTGTTCAACGAGGGCGTCGACCTGCCGAGCATCGACACGGTGATGATGCTGCGCCCCACCGAGTCGAAGATTCTCTTCCTGCAGCAGCTCGGCCGCGGCCTGCGCAAGGCGGACGGCAAGGACAAGCTGGTGGTGCTCGACTTCGTCGCCAACCACCAGAGCTTCCTGCACAAGCCGATGGCGCTGATGAACCGCAGCATGAACCACCGCCAACTGGCCGAGTTCGGTCGAAAGGCGGAACGGGGCCAACTGGAGCTGCCGGAAGGCTGCTTCGTCAATTACGACCTGCAGTTCATCGACTTCCTCAAGTCGCTGGACAGCGCCAGCGTGCAAAGCGACTACCGCAGCCTGCGCGAAGTGCTCGGCCGCCGCCCCAGCCTGACCGAGTTCTACCGTTCGGGCGCCAGCCTGCCGGACATGCGCCGCCAGCATGGCCATTGGTTCGCCCTGATCGCCAGCGAGGAAGCCGAACTGCCACAGATCGAGCGTCAGCTCATCACCAAACACGGCGACTTCCTGCGCGAGCTGGAAACCACCGCGATGACCAAGAGCTACAAGATGGTCCTGCTCGAAGCCTTTCAGGAACTGGACGGCTGGCGCGAAGCTGTCGAACTCGCACAACTGACCGAGCGCTCCTGGCAAGTGCTGCAACGCCGCCGCCCGTTGCTCGGCGATCTGCCCGAGGAATATCAAGGCGCGAAGCAGATGCCTGGAGACTGGCTGAGATACTGGAAAAAGAACCCCATCGACGCCTGGACCGGCGGCCGCTATTTCAGCGTCGAGGAAGGCCTGTTTATCGGCAATCTCGTCGTCGCTGAAACGGCCATCGCACCGCTGACAGATATGGTGCAGGAACTGGTGGACTACCGCCTGACCACCTACGCCGCACGCACGGCCCCAATCCCGGACAACGTGCATCAGCTACCGAGCCACCCACAGCAGGTGGAACTGGCCTATTTCCCCAGCCTGAAAATCGCCTGCGGCCACTTCCGCACCAGCCGCGCCGACTACGAGGAATACCGCGCGCTCGGCCAGCAATACGGCAACCTCGACCCGTCCCGCCACTTCCTCGCCCGCGCTTCCGGCAACTCGATGAACGGTGGAAAGAGCCCAATCCGAGACGGCGATTACCTGCTGTTGGAAGTGATCGGCAGCGACAACGCCGGCAAGATCACCGGTGAAACCGTGGCCATCGAGCGCCAGGACGAATCCGGCGACAACCAATACCTGCTGCGCAAAGTCCTCAAGGACGCCAACGGCCAATACCGCCTGCGCGCCAACAACCCCGACTATGCCGACATTCTGGTCAGCGACGAACTACGGGAACAGCTGCGCACCTTCGCCCGCCTGAAAGCGGTCATCGACCCGCTGCAAATGCAGGTCGGCCAACGCTTCATGCGCGAGGAAATCCCGCCGCTGTTCGGCGTCGAGTTCAATGCTGGCAACTGGAACAGCGGGCATGTGGTGATCGGCGAGCGCAATGCCCATGTTTTGCTGGTCACCCTGAACAAGCAGGGCAAGGCCGAAGACCTGCGCTATCGAGATCACTGGATCGACGAGCAGCATTTCCACTGGCAGACGCAGAACCAGACGGCGCCCGACAACAAGCGCGGCAAGGAAATCATCCACCACGCGGCACTGGGCATCGACCTGCACCTGTTTGTGCGGGACAACAAACTGGAAAACGGCAAGGCGGCGCCGTTCCGTTACTACGGCAAGGTGAACTACCAGAGCCATAGCGGCAGCAAGCCGATGAGCGTGGTGTTTGAGCTGGACGCGCTGACCGTCGCGTGACCGTCGACGGGCGGGGTGCGCACTTCCGTTGTGCGGCAACCTGCTGCGCGCCCTGGCCGTCATCGCCCTGCCGCGCCGCTTTGTGGTACATGTCCTGCGGACCCGGACGCTCCCGGAGCGTGTCCGGCGCTGCCTGCCCGGCAGCCCCCAGAACAACAAGAAGAAGGACCTCCCATGAGGCGCGTCATCCTCACGCCCGATCTCGTGGTGCTCGCCGCCGGCATGGTCGCCGCCATGCATGTCGGCAAACTGCCGCCCGCCCTGCCCGTGCTGCGCGAGGCTCTGGGCCTCAGCCTGATCCAGGCCGGTTTCCTGCTCTCGCTGGTCCAACTGGCCGGCATGAGCCTCGGCCTGCTGATCGGCCTGGCCGCCGACAACCTGGGCATGCGCCGCAGCATCCTCTGCGGCCTGGCGCTGCTGGCGAGCGTCAGCGCCCTCGGCGGCTGGGCCCGCGAGGCGTCCGACCTGCTCTGGCTGCGCGCGCTGGAAGGCTGCGGCTTCCTGCTGGTCGCCCTGCCCGCCCCGGGTCTGATCCGCCGCCTGGTCGCCCCGGCGCAGCTCAACCTCAGGCTGGGCCTGTGGGGCTGCTACATGGGCAGCGGCACCGCCCTGGCCCTGCTGTGCGGGCCATGGGTGATGGCCTCGTCCGGCTGGCAAGGCTGGTGGTGGACGCTGGCGCTGCTGTCGCTCGGCATGCTGCTGTGGGTATGGCGGCGGGTGCCGGCCGACCCGCCCAAGGCCCCTGCCCATGCCGGCGCGGACGCGCTCGCCGAATGGCTGGGACGCCTGCGCCTGACCCTCACCGCGCGCGGCCCCTGGCTGCTCGCCCTGCTCTTCGCCGCCTATGCCAGCCAGTGGCTGACGGTGATCGGCTTCCTGCCGTCCATCTATGCCCAGGCCGGCATCGGCACCGCCCTGGCCGGCGCGCTGACCGCCCTGGCCTCGGCGGCCAACGTGCTCGGCAACCTGGCAGCCGGGCTGCTGCTGCAGCGCGGCCTGTCCGCCCGCCTGCTGCTCGGCATCGGCTTCCTCTGCATGAGCCTGGGCACCTTCGGCGCCTTCACCCCGGCCAGCGCCGAACTGCCGCAGCTGCGCTATGCGGCGGTCCTGCTGTTCTCCGCGGTCGGCGGCCTGATCCCCGCCACCCTGTTCGCCCAGGCGGTGCGCCTGGCTCCCAGCGAGCGCAGCATCGCCACCACCGTCGGCTGGATGCAGCAATGGTCGGCGCTCGGCCAGTTCTGCGCACCTCCGCTGGCCGGCTGGCTGGCCGTCAGCGTCGGCGGCTGGCACTACACCTGGCTGCTCACCGGCAGCGCATCGCTGCTCGGCCTGTTGCTGGTGGCGCAGCTGCCTGCCGCGCGGCCAGCTCGCTGCTCACGCCCGCCAGCCTGCATTCCGGATCGGCGACCTTATGGCACGCGGGGGTGAGCCTCTCGCAGGCTTCTCCACCGCCCGCTGCAACAGGCCCAGCTGCTCGACCGCCTGCTTCGCCGTCAGGCCGGGATGCGCCTTGAGCAGGCGCAGCAGCGGTGTTTCTTCCGCCTTTCTTCCGCTCTGCACCGAACTTTCTACCGAACCCTGTACCGGCGCTTCCGCCGCGATGGCGTCTGCCAGCGACTACCCGGCAGTACGTCAGACTGCCTAAAAGCTGAATTCAAGTTGCCCAGAGGTAACATATAAGTTACCTTTTGAGTCATGACGATCACAGTCGAAGAATACCTCCGCTCCGATGACTCCAGCCCTTTCGAACGCTGGTTCTCATCCTTGGACGCCCAAGCCGCCGCCAAGGTGTCCACGGCCATCGTGCGCATGGAGATGGGCAACACCTCCAGCATCAAGTGGTTCGACGGACTCGGCGAATACCGGATTGACTGGGGGCCGGGACCGGATCTACCTGGTTCAAGAGGGGAAACGCCTCATCATCCTGTTCGGCGGCGGAACCAAGGCCAGCCAGAAAGCCGATATCAAGCAAGCAAAGGAGCTGCTGGCCGAGTACAAAAGCCGCAAGAGCGCGGCCAAACGATAGAGGTAATCCACCATGGCTCTCACCCGCAGCTTCAAACAAACTGTCGCAGAACGTGCGCAGCGTGATCCCGCATTCGCCCAAGCCCTGCTGGACGAGGCGGCCACTCTGTTCCTGAATGGTGAGCCGGAAGCCGCTCGCGTGATTCTGCGTGACCTGGTCAACGCTACCGTGGGATTTGAGGAGCTGTCCCGCGAAACTGCGAAACCCAGTAAAAGCCTGCACCGCATGCTCTCCGCCAGCGGCAATCCCAGCATGGACAACCTGGCGGCCATATTTGCCGTCATCCGTGCCAAGCTCGGCGTCGATATCCAGGTCCACGCCGTGCGCGCAGCCTGACAACGGGGCACAGATTCCCCAGAAACAAAAAAGGCCCGCATCGCTGCGAGCCTAAGTCGTTGATTTATATGGTGCCGGCACCAGGAATCGAACCCGGGACCTACTGATTACAAGAACGCTGCTCACAGCAGCAAAACCGGGCGTTTGCGAGGTTTCTTGTTACGCAATAGGCGGGCTTTCGGCCGGATTCCATGCGGTTTCCGGCCGTTCTGTTACGTAGGGGATGGGGGTCAGTTCGAGGAGGGATCGACCAGCGGGATGCTGTGGTCGTAGACGTCGAGCATGGACTCGTCGCGGTGGCCGCTGGCCAGCTGCTTGTCGGCGCGGGTGCCGGGGGTGTCGGTGATGCCGCGGCGCTTGAGGTCGTGCAGGCCGAAGCGCTCCTCGGCGGTGATCACGCCGGCCTCGATCGCGGTCGTGATGAAGCGCTGCCAGGCCGTGTCCAGGCTGGACTTCTGCAGCGCGCCGCCGTGGGCCGCCACGATGATGAAGCGCTTGTCGGCCGCCGTTGGTACCGCGGTTCGCTTGCTCTCCCAGATCCGCCCGCGGTAGGCCTTGGCGCCGTCCCACGCAGCGCGCAGCCGTGGCGTCCAGCGCACCACGTTGTCGCGGCTGCCCTTGCGCCGGTTGGTCAGCACGCCGTCCTGGAGCTCGTTGGCGTCGGTCAGGGTGACGGCCTCGATGCCGCGCAGCCGGCACAGGTAGGCCAGCTCCATCACGTAGCTCAAGTACTCTGGGCACGCCCCGGGCTGGCCGCGCTTCAACTGGCCGAGCTCGCGCGCCCGGTCGATCAGCTTCTGCATGGTCTCCGCCGATGGCAGCCGGCGCTGCCGGCGCTCCACCGGCGCCTCGATCCCCATGGCCGGGTTCGCGTCCAGGTAGCCGCGGTTCCGCCCCCACTGCATCACACGGCGCAGGTACCGGAGCAGGTGCGCCGCCTTGGACGGCGTCCCCTCGTCCGCGATGCGATCCACCAGGCGTTGCACCAGGGCGGACGTGAACTTGCGGACAGCCAGCTCGCCGAGCGGCTTGCCGATACGGGTAGGGATCGCCAGCAGCGCGTCGCGGCTGTAGCAGTAGTCCGCCTGCGTCTTGGCCGCCAGGCGCTTGAACTGGGCGCTGTCGTGGAACTTCTCGCAGAGGTAACGGAGGCTGTCGCGATCGATGCCGTCGCGCAGCTCCATGATCTTGTGCAGCTCGGAGAGGGTCGCCGTGGCCGGCGCCACGTTCTGCCGTCGCTGCCGTCCGGCCTCGTCGCGGTGCAGGGTGTACCAGGTACCCCTGCCGCGATGATCAAAAAAGCAGGCCGCTGGGATAGCGGCCTGGTCGATGTGCGACGGGATGTTGGGGTTGTGCTTCCTGGCTCGCCTCATAGGATCTCGACGCCGTACTGCTCCTGGGGCGCCGGCTTCAGCCCGCCGGCCTGGTTGATCAGCTCCACGGTAGTCCAGGGGCCGGTGCGGCCCCTGAACAGGCGGATGCCCTGCTCATGCAGGGCCCGCTCAACGTCTGCCCGGCGGGCGTATCCAGTGATGCGCTTCAGATCCTCGAAAGTGAGCACGCCGCTGGACGCACCGTTCATGGCAGCGGCTCCAGTCTACCGCCTCCAGCCTGCCACCACTTCCGAGAAACACCCGCCATGGCTTCTCGCCGAAGGTGGGGGACCGTCACTGCCCGGCCCTCTTCTTCTTGCGCTCGGCCGAGCACCTGGTGTGCTTGCCGGCACTGCGTGGCTTGCCGCAGATGTCGCAGCGCCACACCGTGCCGAAGTCGCTGAAGACGGCCGGCTTGCGTGGCGTGCTCATCCCCGCCCCCTCCGCCGCTGCATCCCCATCTTCTCCCGGTACCCCAGCGCCCTATCCCGCCACTCGGCCCGCTCGCCCTTCACCCTGGCCAGCGCGGCGCGCAGGCGCACCACCTCGGCCGAGGACTGCTGCAGGTCCTGCTTGTAGGCCTCGGCGATCGCCGCGCAGGACGTGAGGCGCTGCGCCTGGTCCATGATCTCCGCCTGCTGGTTCGCCGACAGCTCGAGCAGCGCGCGGATGCGCTCCTGGGCGGCCTCGTGCTCCTCGCGGCTGACCGTGTCGCCAATCAGCCGGGCCCATGCGTTCCTTATCACCTGCATCACAACACCTCCTGCCGCGCCATGCTCAACCCCACCGCCACCGGCCGCACCCACACCGGCATGCTGCTGAGCATGAAGGTCTCGCCCTGGCCGGCCAGCAGCAGGGTAGTGCCCATTACGTGGGCGATGGCCTCTGCCGCGGCCGGCGGCACCGCGTTGCCGATGCGCTCCCGCCAGGCCTGATCGGACAGGCCGTCCAGCTCCAGCTGCTCCTCCGGGTCCACCAGGCTCTGCAGGGCAGCCAGCTCGAGCGTCGTGAAAGGCCGGTGCCAGGTGCCATCGAGGGCGCGGATCACGCAGGTCAGGCGCTCATCGGCCGCCGGCATGCGCGGATCGGCGACGCTCCAGCGGCCGTTGTCTTGGCGCGCGCTTGCTGACACGGCGCCGGCCTGGCCATCCCAGGCCACCACGCCGTAGTGGCCGCCGGTCAGGTAGGCATCGCCGGCGACGCGGCGCATGCCCGGCCGCGGATCGGCGACGCTGAACGTGCCTTGCCCGGGCGATTTCACGCCGATCACCGCCCCGCTGGTCTCGTCCCAGCGGCGCACGCCGTACTGCTGGTACTGCAGGGCCTCGGCCGGCGCCCGCGGGTCGGCCACCGAGAATGCGCCGTTGGTGGGGCTGCTGCGGCCGGCGACGGTACCCACCGCCTGATCCCAGTCGCGCACACCCAGGTAGCCCGCCTGGTACTCGGGCACGATCACGAAATCCCGCAGGTAGCCGTCCTCGATCGCCAGACGGTTGAGCGACCGCCAGTCCTTCCCGGCCTCGACCAGGGCGAGGCGCACCCAGGTCTTCCACTGCAGTGCCGGTACCCGGTGCATCGGCCCGGCGGCCTCGACGTCGCCGGCCAGCGGCATGCGACCGAGGATGTCGCCAACCGCGCGCAGGGTCTTCTTCTCCGGCTCGTAGAGATAGGGCGGGACCTTCTCGCAGTACCGTGCCACCAGCAGGAAACGCTTGCGGCTCTGGGCCAGGCCGCCGAGCTCGCCGCAGTCGTGGGTGGTCTCGGCGACGGCATAGCCGTAGTGGCCGAGCAGCTTGCCGATCTGGTCCAGCAGGTGCCGGCCGCGTGTGGCCAGCCGGGGCACGTTCTCAAACACGATCAGGTCGACCGGGTTGTGCTTCCAGGCCTCGCACATCAGCCACACGCAGCGCAGCGTCAGCTCGTTGAGCGCCTGGTACTTCGGGGTCTTGCTCATGCTCTCTGACAGCAGGCCGGAGGCGCCCTTGCACGGGCTGCTGATGAACACCGCGTTCGGGTCTTCGTTCTGCGCGGCGCGGCGGATGTCCTCGGGCGTTGCCTCCCGCCAGCCGGCCGGCGGCTCCTGGCCGTGGAAACGGCTGTACTGGTCGCGGGTGAACAGGTCCAGCAGGGTGCCCGGCACGCCAGCGAGACGCTCGAAGTCGCGCAGCCCGGCCGGGTCGACATCGATGCCGCCGAGACAGCGCCACTCGGCCTGCTGGTTGCCGACCACCGGGCGGGCACGGTTGAAGCCCTTGGCGCCGCCGCCCAGGCCGCAGCAGAAGTGGAAGTGCGTGAAGGTGCGTTTAACGTGCATAGCGGCGCTTCTCCTGCTTGGCGGTACGGGCGGCTTCCTGCTCGGCCATGTGGGCTGCCCACTCGGCGTTCTTGCGCTCCTGCCGGATGCGCGAACAGGCCTGGTGATTCTTGCTCGAGCGGTGCTTGCCGCAGATGTCGCAGTGGCTCGGGTGCTGCAGGCTCATCCGAGCCATGGGCGGGCGAATGCGCTCAGGTTTCGTGCTAGCCTCTGCGCCGCCAGTCCTTGGGTCTTGTACTCGCATGGTGCTTCTCCTTGGGGTTGGTTCGGCGTCGGGGAGTTGCCGCTCCCCGGCGCCACTTCTCTTGATCCTGGTGATCAGCTCACGCCGTCACGTACCCGGCGTCCGTCTTGTTCAGCACGCCCATTCCTGCCGCCTTCTGCATCAGCTTGGTGGCCTTGTCGCTGCCGATCCGCAGTTCCTTGGCGACCCGGCGCACCGCCATCTTGGTTCCGCTCTCCGTGCTGGCGATCAGCTGCAGCAACGGCTCAGGCAGGGCCGAATCCACCCCGACTTCCTCGCTGCGCGCCTTGTCCTGCGCGGTTTCCGGCTGTTCCTGAGCGATGGTTTCCGCCTGTTCCTCGGTGCGTTCCTGCTGCGCAGTGACGGTTTCCGGCTCGCGCTCGGCGGCCGGCGCCGGCCGCAGGGCGGAGAGGATCAGCGCCGGGACGATCTCCAGCGCCGCGGCGAAGCTCAGGCACAGCAGCGTGGCGATCTCCAGCGGCAGACCTGCCGCCTTCGCCGGCTGGCTGCGCAGCGCCGTCAGCTCCTGCGAGGCCGCATCCCGGCGAGCCAGGGCGCGATCGCGCTCGGTGTCGATTCGCACCATGGCGGCGGTTTCCAGCTCAAGGGCGCGGCTGACCATGCCCCGATCGCGCAGCGCGCCGGACTGCTGGCGGACGCCAGCCGCCTCCGCGTCCAGCTGCTCGATGCGTGCCGCATCGGCGCGGCGCAGCTCCTCGAGGTCGGCCTGCCGCTGCACCTGGAGCGCCTGGTGCTCGGCGCGGCTGGTGGCGATCGAGGACATCAGCCGGTCATAGGTCGCCCAGCCGGACACCCCGCCCAGGGCCAGCGCGCAGCCCATCATCAGCAGCGCGCACAGCGCCCGGCGCATCGCCAGCAGGCCGAGAGCCAGCGGCCACGCGCAGTACTTGAACAGGTCGAGCACGACCGCCGCGGTGGCGAACAGCGCCGCCAGCAGGGCATCGTCGATCAGCGCTTCGATGGCCATCGCCACCGAGGCGGCCGTCACCCCGGCCAGCAGGGCGACCATGGCCAGCAGCGGCCAGCGGTGGTGCGTCATCAGGTTGTGCATGGTGCTTCTCCTCTCCAGGCTCAGCAGCCGTTGCCATAGCGCCGGCGCAGCTCGGCGAAGACCGCCTCGCCATCCACCAGGTACTCGTGCACCTCGCGCTCGGGCTGGCTGTCCATCCGCAGCAAAGCCAGGCAGTCGTCGAACAGATCGCCGTCCAGCAGGCGGAAGTCGGTCAGGTCGAACGGGTAATCGCTGCCGTTGTACAGGCCGAGCAGGAAGCGGCCGATCACGCGGCTCTGTCCGGTGCCGCGCAGGGCGACGGGAGCCAGGCGCTCCAGGGCGGCTATGCCGGCGGCTCGGATGGCCGGGCGCTGTTCCAGGTCGTCGGCGATGCGTTGGCAGGCTCGCTGCAGGGCATCTCGGGTGTCGTTGTGCATGGTGTTTCTCCTTGAGGTTGGTCAGGCGCCTGGGAGTTGCCGCTCCCGGCGCCGTCGGGTCAGTTGATGCGGACCTTGCGGCCCTGCTCGTCGATCACGAACAGGTCAACGTCCTCCAGGCGGTACCGACCGCCGTAGCCGCCGAGGACGACGTAGCCGTCCTTGTCGTCCTCGATGTGCACCTGGAACGGGTAGGGCATGCCCTGGCGCTGCGCCTGGACGGCCTGGTGCGCGTACTTGCTCGACTTCTTGATCTCTGCATAGAGCTGCTGCATGGCACTTCTCCTTGGGGTTGTCGCCCCGGCGTTGCCGCGCCGGAGCGTGGGGTTGTCAGGCCGGCTGGAAAACCCAGCAACGGACGGTCTTGGCCGTGTTGTAGGCGTCCACCCGAGCCGAGTTCACGGGCTTGTTCGACTCCAGGAACTTCGGCGACTTGCTGGTCTTCAGCAGGCGCTTCAGCTCGCTGAGCTGCGGTACCTGCTGCCGCTTGTTGGCCGCCTGCTCGACGAACTCGTTCAGGTTCACCGCGATCAGATCCTTGCGCCGCGAGTGGTTGAGGGCGCCGCCTTCCCCCGGCGCGGCGCCGTTGAGGAAGTCGTACAGGTCCCAGAACTCGCGCACCGTCGGGTGGTCGGCGTTGATCGCCTGCTGCCGCTCCTCGGCCATGCGGCCGATCTCGGCGTGCACCTGGGCCGCGCGCTCTGCGCCGAGCGGTACCACCAGGGCCAGCGCGTCGACCAGGGCGCGCAGCTGCGCGTGGTTCTTGGCGATCCGCACCGTGCGGATGCCCGGGCGGGCCAGCAGCTCCTGCTCGTAGCCCGAGGTGCGCTCGGTCACCGTCTGCACCACCTCGTGCTCACGCTGCAGCGCCTTGATCAGGAAGCCGCTGAGCTGCTCCATCGGCCAGCGCTCCAGCTGCTCGGCCAACAGCTTGGTCTCCGGCGTCTGGTGCTCGCGGGTCAGGCCCACGTGGCAGATCCGCTGCAGGATCGGCTCGGAGGCGCTGACCGGGTTGTTCTGGGCGATCAGCAGCGCGCCGCGGAACGGCGGCTCGCGGGTGTCGTTGCCGTTGTTCTTCACACCGGTGGAGCGCACGCTGCGGCCGTTGTAGGCGGTCTTCAGCTCGTCCCAGTCGTAGTGCTTCACCGGCGCGCCGTCCTTCTGCTCGCGCTCCGACTCGATCAGCACCACCGGCAGGTTGCCCACCTGGGCGAAGTTGCGCGCCCGGCTCGCCGGGGTCGCCTTCGACGGGTCGAAGCCCTCGTACTCGGTACGGCCGACCAGCTTCCAGAACAGCTCCACCAGCGTCGTCTTGCCCGCGCCGGCCTCGCCGACCAGCTCCAGGAAGGGGTACGACTTCTGCACCAGGCGGATCTGCTCCGCGGTGAGCGAGCCCAGCCACCAGGCCAGCACCACCACGCCACGTGCGCCGAAGCAGCGCCAGAACACCTCGAACCAGCTCTCGTCGTAGCCGCTGAGGTCGGGGTTGATGTGCAGCACCGGCGACTGGCTCTGGCTCTTGATGCTCAACGGGCCGAGGTCGAAGAAGTCCTCCTCGTTCAGCTTGTGCACCTTGCCGTTCATCACCGCCAGGTCGTTGAACACGTAGGCGCCGTGCTCGCGGCTGTAGCCGATCCAGTCGATGGTGTTCACCGTCTTCAGGCGCTCCAGCTGCGGCTCCAGGAAGCGCTCCAGCTGCTGGCCAGTGCCGAGGAACATCGAGCCCGACGATATGCTCAGCAGCCGCTTCTTGAACTCCGGCGCCGAGGCCAGCTGCCCGGCGGTGAAGGTGTTCTTCACCGTCGGCAGGCCATCGGGCCGCTCGACGCGGAAGTAGTACCAGGACTCGTCGGTCTGCTCGTTGCGCATGTAATAGAGCGCCTGCAGGTAGCAGTTGGCGATGCGCACCACCGCGCCGCTCTGGCGCATGGCCTTCTCCCGCCGCTGGCGGTCGTTGAGCTGCTTGTCCTCGATCTCCTCCGAGCACTCGAGGTCGCGCAGCGTGCGGTCGTAGTGCTCCAGGTCGAACTTGAACCAGTACATGCGGTTCTTGAACGAGAACGGGAATTCTCGGCGCGGCTCCCAGTCGTACATCAGCAGGCCCTTCTCGTCCGGCGTCTCGGCCAGCAGCAGGGCACCCTCGTGGCGGGCCTCGTCCAGGTCGTTCTCGATGCGCCTCGCGCGCTCGCCGGCCTCCTCGATGAAGCTCCAGCGCTGGTGCAGGTCGTTCCAGTCGACCTTCTTGCCGCCGCGCTGCGGAATCAGCGCCGCCTCGCACTTGAAGCCCAGCTCGCGCGCTTCCTTCGCCCAGCGGCGAGTGTTGCCACGGGCCACCGGCTCGTTATCCAGCGCCCACACCAGGCGCGGCAGACGCTTGCCGGCGTCCTGCCGCAGCTTGATCAGGGCCTTGAGCGACTCGGCCGGCAGCGGCGCGCTGGACATCATCGACACCGCCGCCACGTCGTGGTGCAGCAGGGCGATGGCGTCGAAGATCCCCTCGACGATCCACAGCTCGTCCACCTCCAGCAGGTCGAGGCTCGGCGGGCACCACCAGACGCCCTTGTAGCTCGCGCCCGGTTGGAAGCGCGCCTTCTGCTTGCCGAAGCGCTCCGGCCGGTCGATCAGCCGCTCCCAGTAGCCGCCTTTCTCCAGGGGGAAGCGCACGGTCGCGCTGCCGATGCCCAGGTCGCGGCTCCAGTAGTTCTCCTGGCTGTACCAGCCCTCGATCAGCTCCAGGCGAAAGCCCCTGGCGAACTCCAGGTAGGCGCGCGCCGTGGCGTTCGGGCTCTCCTGGGTGGCCGGCGCGGTCTTGCTCCAGTCGTTGAACAGGTCGTCGTACACGTCCTTGATGTGCACCCGGTGGCCGCACTTCTCCTGGCGTCCACAGATCAGCATCCACGGCGAGTCGTGGAAGGTATACAGGGTCTTCTGCCCGCAGCTGTGCGCAGGGCACTTGCCCTTGCGCATGTAGTTGGTGCCGGCCATGTGCTTGAGCCCGTAGTCGCGCTCCAGGCGCTGCAGCACCTCACCCCTGAGTCGTTCTTTCATCTGCATGATGCTGCTGCCTTACTGGTTGGTTCCGAGGGCGGCCTTCAGGGCGCCGATGGCGATCCGTTGCGCAGCGATGTGCGGGCGGGAAGTGATGATGGTGTTGAGCCGCTGGGTCTCCGGAACGCGGGAGAATTCGTCGCACCACCACAGGTCCTGCAGCTGCTGGCGGAACTGCTGCCGCAGCTGCTCCAGCAGCGCGCTGGCATGCCTCTGGCTCAACTGCATCGGGACGAAAACTGCCTTTTCCATGGGGTACTCCAGACTCCGGGCGCAACTTGCCCAAACCCGCGCTCAGCGGATCAGGGGCGTGGTTCAGGGGTGGATCAGCGGCGCTGCCGCTCGGTGTTGTCCAGCAGCAGCTGGCAGATCAGGTGGAGCGGCACGCTGTGGCTGATGCCGCTGGCCGGGTCGACGATCACCGCGGTGGTGCAGGTGCTGGCCGACACGTCCAGGAAGCGCCGTTCGCCGCCGCTGCGCAGCTCGCTGACGACCCGCGCCACGGTGTTCTCCGCCAGCACCTTGGCGGCGCCGTAGCAGGCCATCAGGTAGGCCACGGCCAGGTTGAACAGGTGCTGCTCGTTGGCCAGGTGTTGCGCCTGGTGCCGCTGCAGGTAGCCCAGCGCGGCGGCATCCAGGGTTTCGCGGTAGTCGCGCTCGGTGGTACTGGTCACTTGGCAGCCCTCCGGTGCAGAGTGATGACGGCTTCCACCTCGGCGTGCTCGGCGGCGATGTGCTTGCGGTGTGCGGCAACGATCTCGGCCAGTTCGCCCTCGTCGAGCTCACCGTCGTCCAGCGCCTCGGCGATCAGCCGGGCCACCGCGCCGCGCTTGGCCTCGGCATCCATGGCCATGGCGTACAGCGCCACGTTGTCCAGCTGCTCGGCGTCGGCCATCGGCACGAACACGCCGCCGTACAGGCCGCAGATGTAGTCCGGCAGGAAGGTGGTGCCGATCTGCTGCTCGAGCATGTGGACCTGCTCGTCGCTCAGCGGGCGGTGGCCGGCGGCCTCGTAGGCGGCGTTGTCCAGCTTCTTCAGCTGCAGGCCGAGCAGCGCGGCGGCGCATTCGCGGCCACCCGGATAGGCGCAGATCACGGCGCTCATCACCTGGCGGCGTGTCTCTAGCAAGGGGCGTTTCATGTTCTCGTTTCTCCCTTTCGAGGTGGTGGCTACTTTTGCGCAGCGCTGTCGTCTTCTTCGGCGAGCAGCCCGGGCAGGATCTCGACCCCAAGCTCGTGCGACAGGTCACGCAGGATGCGGAAGGTCAGCCGGCCGCGCGGCAGGCTGTTGCTATCGGCCCAGCGGTCGACCGCTTGGGTGACGGTGCGAGGCTCGTAGCCCTTGGCCAGGGCGAACTGGCGGAAGCTGCTGCCCTTTTCCACCAGGCGGGCGCGGATCTGGTTGGGAGTCATTGGCCGGCCTTGATCAGCAGTCGGTCGCCGAAGCGGCGGAACGAGGCGTCCTTCTTGGGCAGCAGACGCTCCCCGGCGAAACGCTGCTCGTACTCCTCGCCGCGCAGGCCGCGCGCGGTGATCAGCACCGGGTACGGCTTGGGGTTCTGCAGCAGCGCGATGCCCTCGAACGACTCGTACTTTGCGGTGCAGCAGTCTGGGCGCTGCAGATCGCCATCCACCCCGGCCACGTTGAAGCCGATGGACTGCAGGTGGGCGCCGATGATGTGCAGCAGCGCGGTCTTGCCTGCGCCGACTCCACCGCTGATTTCGATGTGGATGCTGTTGTGTGCCATGTTCGTGTGTTCTCAGTGGGTTAACATGTACTCAGTGCGAGCAAGTATGTTTACGCAAATAGAGTCAGTCAAGGGGCTTTTGCACAAATTGAGCAAAATAAATTCCTCAGACGTTGTTGACCGTCTGCAGATTATCTACGGCGTAAATAGTGACTCAGCGCTCAGTACCGCTATGGAGCAGAAGCGCTCGACAGTGGGCAACTGGCGCAACCGCGGCACCGTGCCTTACGCAGAATGCGTAAACGCGGCGGCCGAAAAAGGGATCTCCCTCGACTGGCTGCTGACCGGCGAAGGCCCGATGCGCCGCGACGAGGCCGCGCCGGCCGTCGCCGCAGATGCGCCCGCCGCCCCCGGCATTAGCCCGCGCGAGGCTGCCATGCTCGAGCTGTTCCGCTCCCTGGACGAGGACGGCCAACGAGAGATACAGGGCGCTGCTGCGGAGAAGAAACGCCTGAGCGCACTGGAGCAGCGCATCGAAGAGCTGGCCGCGGCTCTTGAAGCCGTCAGGCAGCGGGCTTAGAGTCCTGTTCCCACTATGAACAGACTGGAGACGGATATGCCTGCTTTAGGCGTCAGGGATGAGGCGCTGCTGCGCCAACGGGGGATCGAGGTCGAGAGGGACTATCACTTCGGTGTGCGCTACGTCTTCTCCCTGCAGGGGTTGTTCTGGCTGTTCAACTATCTGCACGAGAAACCCACGCCGGACAAGAAACCGCGACTCACGGCCGAGCTGCTGAAGGAGCTGGCTCGTGTGCGGGTCGGCAAGGATTGGCGCGAGTTGCGGGTCAAGGCTGTCACGCTGCCGGTCTACAACTCCGACAAGTACTTTCAGCTGGCGATCTACCTGAACGGTACTCCACCACTGTCGGTGCGCAACCTGGGGCCCTATCCAGTGATGGTCGCGCAGGTGTCTTTCCAGGTGCTATCCAGCCTCATCAGTCTGGTCCCGAGCACCGACGCGGTCTGGTGGCTCACCGATGACGAGCGGCAGCGACTGTCCGCTGGCGAGTACCTGGAGTTCGGCGAGGGCTTGGTCAGGCGGGTAGTCGTCGCGGCTGAAGCGAACTGATCAGGGAAGGCGCAGCCGGCCAAGGCTGCAATGACAACCAGGTGCAGGGTGGAAGAGTTGAACGAAGTCATTGAGATCACGATCAGATCCGAAGCGGATGCTGTCCGCTACATCGAGCAGGCCCTTGCTGGCGAGATCAACGAAGACGACAGCTACGTCATCAAGTTCGATGGATGGCCGGTGTTCTCTCTGGATGTCGAGGGTGAGAGGTATCACAGCACCTTGACCAGCCCGATGATGAAAGCTCTGCTTGAATATCAGCAGATGCTCAATAGGGCGTATACAGGGGCTGCCTACTCGCGTGGCGCCAAGGCGCTTACCGAAGAAGATCGTGCGGCACTCGAACTGACATTCAAGGTTCAAGAGGGCTCAAGCGATGTGGCGGCAAAGCTTGAAGAGATGGCCAACATGTTTGCTGGGAAGATGATCGAAAAGATGACTGGTAGGGAGCTGGTTATCACCGTCCTCGGGATAGCGTTAACACTGGGGCTGTACTTCAGTTGCAGCGCATACCTCGATCATGACAAGGCAACCCAGGCCGAGCGCAACCGCCACGAGCTGGAGATGCGCCTCGTCCAGAACAGCGAGACTGTTGCGAAGGTCATGCAGGAAACCAACCAGGCGCTGGTCTCGATCATCCGCAGCACTCCGGACGCCAACAAGGTCACGGCAGGCAACGTCGAGTTCGACAGGGCTCAGATCGTCCAGGCCAGCATGAAGGAACGAGAGTCGACGACGCCGAAGCGAATCGATGGCGAGTACTTCATCCACTCCATCAAGAGCACCACGGGCAAATGGCGGATCGATGTATCCAGGGCCGGAGGCGACGAGATCTTCAAGGTGGATCTGTACAAGGGCCACCACGGGGCCGACGGTATTACCGAGATCACATCGCACTTCATCAGCGAGTCGCCGATTTACCTGCATGTGCTGGCCAGGCTGAAGGATCAGAAGGTCATGTCCGCCAGTATTCTCGGCACGAAGAGCACTGGCGTTCAGGCTGCCGAGCGGTTCTATGCTTCCGGCGCTCAACCAGAGCTCGACTTTCCCTCCGAGGCTGACGAGTAGTGTCAGTCGAACCGATCAAGCGAAAGGGCGCCGCGGCGCCCTTTTTGCTGTGCATCTGCCTTGCTACGGCAAGGCCCCCAACTGATCGAACAGCTCGCGCTGCCGTGCGCGTGGGAGCTCGCGCAGGCGATCGAACAACAGGCGGTCGACCGCCTGCGCCGAGGGGCTGAGGGTGTGGGAGAAGGTCAGATTGGCGACCCAGGTGTGCCCGCACTGCGGCGACAGGCACTGGCAGTACAGCTTGGCGAATTCCATCGACATCTCTTCTCGCGATGCAATGCGTCCCTTGCTGCCGCATTCCTTGCAATAGACCCGCATACGCCCCTCCCATGCCTGTGATGTTGTCATTTTGACACGTAACAAGGCCGCACTGGAACCGCACAATTTCGTCATTGCCCCACCGTTGCCGCCTCCCGCCAGGCGATGCGCCGGTCGCCGCGCAGGGTGTCGTTGAGCTGCAGGAACAGCTGGGCGATCGGGCGGATCTCGTTGTTGGTGTAGACCCGGTCGATCTTCTCGATGTCGCCGAATCCGCCCACGCTCTCCGGCATGATGCCGGCCAGCGCCGGATTCATCCGCCAGGCGGCGATGACGTCGGCGCGGGTGATGTTCTTGATCTTCTCGAACTCGTCCTTGGTGGCCACGTCCCCCACGGGGATCAGCTGGATGGCCTTCTCGGTGCCGTTCGGGATGTTGACGAACATCGAGCGGAAGTTGCCCACGCCCTTGCTCGACTCGATCTGCAGTCGCAGGTTGTCCTCGTCCTCTTCGGAGAGGTCCGGATCGTTGGTGTAGAAGATGAAGCCGGCGTGGGCGCCGTTGTTGAAGTAGCGGCGGCGGAACAGGGTGGCGCTCTCGTTGAGCAGCAGCGAGTGCATGCCGCCCAGGTAGTCGGGCACGCCGTACACGTCCTGCTCCACGTCGTAGTCCATCACGTGCTCGATCTCGTCCGCGGCGAACTCCAGCTCGCGCCCGTTGGGCAGCAGCATGACGAAGCCGCCGTCGACCTTGCGGCGCATGTTGATCGCCGGCAGGTGGCGCAACTCGAGCACCTGGCCGATGACGTTGGTCAGGCGCTGCAGGTAGGCCTCGCCGAACACGATGAAGTCGAGCGCGACGCGGCCCATGGTCTGTGCGCTGCAGCCGGCCGAGGGTAGGAAGTCACGCAGCAGCAGGTTGCGCTTGAATTTCGGGATGGCGCCGTGGTGGGCGTTGGCCCGCAGCAGCTTGGCCAGCCCGATGCGCGACACCGGCGGTGTGTACAGGCGCCCGTCGCCGCTGGCGAACACGCCCAGGTACTCGCCCAGGTTGCGGGTCAGGACGGACTCGGGTGCGCCGAAGGTGAAGCTGCGCACCCCCTTGCGGGGCTGCTGAGGCGGTGTTTGCTCGGTCATGGGTGCCCTTCTGGAGTAGCGACCAGCGGCTGCGCCGCTTGCGGTTGGTGTTGAGGGGTTCGTTGGCCAGCGCGTGCATGACTGCCCAGGCCACGTCGGCGTGGCCGGTGGCGTCGGTGCGCGAGGCGCTGTAGGTGATCTGCCCGCTGGCGGTGGCGCCGCGCTTGATGGTCAGGAAGGCGGCGGCGATGTCGTTCCAGCCAGCGTCCCACTCGATGCGGCTGCCCTGGATGGTGTCCTGCGCCTTGAGCACCAGGGTGTTCTTGGTTTCCAGGCTGTAGTGGATCGGCGTGGCGCGCGGGAAGAAGTCGCGCACCAGGTCGAACACGCCGTAGCCGACGCCGGTGATGTCGATGCCGATGTGCTGGACGTTGAAGCGATCGCACAGCTGCTTGACCTGGCTGGCCTGGTAGGTGAACGAGTGGCCCCGCCAGCTGTGCTTCTCCAGGATGCGGAACTTGGCCCCCGGCTCCAGCGGCGGCGCCACCACCACGCAGGTGGCGTCGTCGCGGGTGCGGCTTGGGTCGTAGCCGAGCCACACCGGGCTGTTGCCGAACGGGCGCGGGTTCTTCGGGTCGGGGTCGTAGTCGTCCCACAGCTCGCGGTCGGAGTAGCAGCGCTCGAGGTCGGCCAGGGCGAAGGCGCTCTGGGTGCTGTCGATGAACTTGCACATGAACAGCTGCTCGAAGCGGTCCTCCTCGTACTCCAGGCGCAGGCGCTCGATGTCGAACAGGTCGCAGCCGCCGGCGATGGCGTCCGGCAGGGTGATGACCTTGCGCCACTGGCCGTCCGGGCAGAGCGCGCCGGCGTGGATCTGCTCCTCGCCCGGCCACTCCTGGCCGAGCTTCTTGCCGCGCTTGCTGTTGCGGAACTCCTCGCCGGTCCAGAACGGGTAGGCCTGGTGGCTGACGGCGCTCGGCGTGGAGAAGTAGGTCTTGCGCCACTTCTTGTGCGAGGCCATGGCGCCGGCCAGGTTGTTGAGCTTGTCGAAGTCGCGGATCCAGAAGTACTCGTCGACGTAGACATGGCCGTGGTGGCCCTGCGCGGTGCTGCTGTTGGTGGAGAGGAAGCGCAGCTCGGCCCACGGCTTGCCGTCCTTGCTCAGCACGATGGGGTTGCCGGTGAGGGTCAGGCCGAACCACTCGGCGGCGAAGGCGACGATGTAGCTGCGGAAGATCTCCGCCTGGGCGCGGCTGGCCGAGAGGAACATCTGGTTGTCGCCGGTGAGCACGGCGTCCATGAACGCCTCGGCGGCGAAGTAGTAGGTGAGGCCGATCTGCCTACTTTTGAGCACGTTGCGGATGCGCGCGGTGAGCGGGTTCTGCTTGGCCTCGAACAGCTCCATCTGGTAGCCGAACATCTGGCTGGTGAACTTCTCGACGAAGTCCACTTCGGTCAGGCCGGTGACGTCGTTCTTCGGCTTCTTCTCGCGCTTCTCGCCGCGACCACCCTTGCCGCCCCTGCCGGCTCGTTCGCCGCTGCGGCGCCGCTCCGGCTGGTCACCCTCCTCCGCTGGTTCAACGGCGGGCGCCGGTGCCGGTCTGGCAGCCTGCTTCTGCAGGCGCTCGCGGAGGGTGGTCAGGCGGTCGAGCTCGTCCAGCTCGGCCTTGCCGAGGTTGCCCGGGCGCTCCAGCAGCAGGGTGATGCGCCGGCTGACGGCGGCCAGCGGCTCCTCGTCCGCGAGCATTTCGTCCCAGCCGCCCTTGGCGATCCAGTAGTAGACGATACGTATATTCGGCAGGCCGAGCTGCACCTGGATCTCCTTCGCCTTGCAGCGGCGCAGGTACAGGCGTTTGGCGGCTTCCTTGACTTCGGTGGCGTATGGCATGGGCGCAGTCTAAGCAGGCGCCGCGCAGCGAATTAGCGCGCAAAATACGCAAATCTCCTAGATTGAGCAGATAGGAGAAGCGATCAGGCAAAGTGTTTGAGGGATGCGCATCCGCTCCCTATGGTTGCGGCATCGACCACCCGAAGAGCCCGATGCCGATGCCCCGCTCCCTCGTCTCCGACTGGAAACGTGTCGCCACCAGCGGCAAGACCGCCGACGGCCGCACCATCGCCGCGCAGGACCTGCGCGACATGGCGGAGAACTACGACCCCGCCCTCTACACCGCGACGATCTGGTACGAGCACATCCGCTACTTCGGCAGCCTGGGCACCGTGGCCGAGCTCAAGGCCGAGGACGTGGACGGCGGCAAGGTCGCCCTTTACGCACGCCTGCAGCCGAACGACACCCTGCTGCGCCTGAACAAGGAAGGCCAGAAGCTGTTCGCCAGCGTGGAGATCCAGCCGAACTTCGCCGACACCGGCAAGGCGTACCTCTCCGGCATGGCGGTCACCGACGAGCCGGCCAGCGTGGGCACCGAGGCGCTGCACTTCTCGCGCCGCGCCGGCGCCGGCAACCACTTCGGCAACCTGGAGCCGCTGGGCGACCTGAACGCCCAGGACGACGACGAGGCCGCCGCCATGTCGTTCTTCACCCGCATGTTCAAGGCCATTGGCGTAGGCCCGGCCGCCACCCCCGCATCCCCCGCAACCCACAACAGCGAGAGCACCCCCATGGATCAGAAGACCGTCGAGGCGTTCGCCTCCGCGGTGGAGAAGCTCGGCACCGTGGCGACCAGCCTGGAGCAGAGCGCCGCCAAGTTCGCCGCGCAGGCTCCGTCCGGCACCGGCACCACCACCACCCAGCCCGCTACCACTGCCGAAGGCAACCAGCCCGCTGCCAGCGGTACCGAGCAGCAGCCGGCCGCCGGCGTCAGCGCCGAGCAGTTCGCCGCGCTCCAGGGAGCTGTCGAGAAGCTCACCGAGCAGTTCAGCTCCGCCCTGAACCATGGCAAGGGCAAGGACGTGCCGGCTACCACCGGCGCCGCCAGTGACCAACAGGAGGCCGTGTACTGATATGGGCATGAGCACTGCAGCACGCGATAAATTCAGCGCCCTGGCCGTCGCCATCGCCGCCACCTACGGCGTCGAGTCGGCCCGCCAGGAGTTCAACGTCACGCCGACCCACGCGCAGACGCTGAACGACAAGATCACCCTCAGCTCGTCCTTCCTGCAGCGGATCAACGTGATCCCGGTCAGCGAGATCAAGGGCGAGAAGGTGATGATCGGGGTCAGCGGCACCGTAACCGGCCGCACCAACACCACCACCACCGACCGCGAGGCGCGCAATGTGCTCGGCCTCGACGGGCAGCCCTACGAGCTGTTCAAGACCGACAGCGACGTGGCGCTGAAGTACGCCACCATCGACGCCTGGGCGAAGTTCCCGAACTTCCCGCAGCGCTACTCCGCCGCGGTGCTGAAGCAGATCGCCCTGGACCGCATCATGATCGGATGGAACGGCACCAGCGTGGCCGCCACCACCGACCGCGAAGCCAACCCGCGGCTGCAGGACGTGAACAAGGGCTGGCTGCAGATCGCCCGCGAGCAGGCGCCGCAGCAGGTTATGGCCCAAGGCTCCAAGGTAGCCGGCAAGATCCAGATCGGCGCCACCGGCGACTACAAGAACCTCGACGCCCTGGTGTTCGACGTGTCGCTGATGATCGACGAGGAGTTCCGCGACGGCGGCGACCTGGTGGCCATTGTCGGCCGCGAGCTGCTGGCCCATGAGAAGGGCAAGCTGTACGCCGCCCAGGGCGACACCCCGACCGAGAAGGAACGCATCGAGCTGGCCCAGGTGATCGATACCTACGGCGGCCTGCCGACCTACACCTGCCCGCACTTCCCGGGCAAGGGCGTGGTGGTCACCAGCTTCGACAACCTGTCGATCTACTTCCAGGACAGCAGCTGGCGGCGCCACATCCAGGATAACCCCAAGCGCGACCAGGTCGAGGACTACAACAGCCGCAACGAGGGCTACGTCATCGAGCAGCTGGGCAAGTTCGCCGCCATCGAAGCCGCCAACGTGGAGTTCGTCTGATGAGCCTGGCCCTGGCCCACAAGCGCCGCCTGCTGGCTGAGCGCGCGGCTGGCAAGGCCCCGGGCAAGGCGGAGGCCTACACCCCCGCCACGGCCCTGGCCGGCCCGGCCAACGCGCAGAAGCACCTGAAGCTGATGGAGTCGGCGCTGGCCGAGGATCTGGCCCGCATCGCCGACATCAACAGCCGCGAGGCCCGCCAGCAGCTCAAGCGCGACGAGCTGCTGCCCAAGTACCTGCCCTACGTCGAGCGCTATCGCGAGTCCGGCCTGAACCACCCCAACCCGGTGCTGATGCAGGTGCTGGTGTGGCTGTTCGACACCGCGCAGTTCGAGCAGGGCCTGGAGCTGGCCGAGTTCGCCATCGCCCAGGGCCAGCAGCTGCCGGAGCGCTTCAAGCGTGACGTGCAGACCTTCGTCGCCGATGAGGTGATCGAGTGGGCCGAGGCCGAGCACAAGGCCGGGCGCAACCCGGAGCCCTACGTCTCGATCCTGCTGCCGCGCGTTGATGGCAGCTGGGATGGCTTCGCCACCGGTGGCGACATCGAGCGCGCCCCGGGCTGGGAGCTGTTCGAGCGCATCCCGGCTCGCTTCCACAAGCTGCTCGGAATCATCGCCCTGGAGCGCGAGGAGTGGGCCAAGGCCATCTCGCACTTCGACCGCGCCACCGAGCTGTACCCGGAGATCGGCGTCGGCACCCGCCGCGCGCAGGCCGACAAGGCATTGCGTCGGCAAGGCGCAGACACCGCGCAGGGCGAATAACCGTCTTCCCACCCCCAGCGGGGCCTGTCCTGGCGTTACGGCTGCATGCAGCCAGCAACCCCAACGACAGCCACCCCGCCCTATTGAGCGACCAGCAGCATGAGCTTCTCCGGCAAACCCACCACCCTCGTCGACCAGGCCATCGCCAACGATGGCTTCTGGCCCGACCTGTCGGTGAGCGAGTTCCAGCAGGGCTACCGCCTGCCGGCGGAGTACCTGCGCGAGCTGCTGGTCGATGGCATCGCCCTGTCCATGGGCGAGGTGAACCGCGACCTGGCCAGGCGCAAGGCCGCATGGCAGGCCGCCGGCATCGCCAACGTCGAGACCGCCGACCCGCTGCTGCTGCCCGAGCGCGCCTTCATGGCGGCCAGCTACAAGCGCGCGGTGTACTGCCGCGCCAAGGCCTACCTGCTGCAGCAGTTCGCCACGGTGAACCGCCGCGAGTCGGCGGAGAACCTGGGCAAGGAGGCGCCGGAGCGCAGCGAGCAGTTCCTGGCCTTCTCGCAGCAGGCGGTGCGCCTGATCCAGGGCCGCGGCCGGATGACGGCGGTGCTGCTGTGAACAAGCTGCGCGCCCTGACCGCCTACCTGCTGGAGCGCCGCCTGGTGCTCGAGGAGCAGCTCGACAGCTGGGCCGAGCAGGTGTCGCTGAGCCTGGTGTGGAAGCCGGACGTGGACGGCATGCACCTGGGCGACATGCGCTACCGCGCGGTGATCGTCCTGGAGCGCTTCGCCGACCACCCCGGCCGGCTGATGGCCCTGCTCGGCAGCTGGCTGGAGCAGCACGACGCCGGCCGCGCCGACGACGACCTGCCGGCGCCGACCTTCGACATCGAGCAGCTCGACCCGGACACCGCCGACGTGGAGATCACCGTGGAGTTCATCGAGCCGCAGTACCTGGCCGAGGACGCGGACGGCGAGATCGAGGCCTTCGGCCTGCGCTGGGCCTTCGTGCCGTTCGACCTGTGGGTGGCGGAGCAAGGCGAGGTGGCCAGCCATGGCGCGTAGAACCTTCGAGCTGGACGCCCGCGGCTACCTGGGCGTGCGCGAGCAGCTGGCACTGCTGGAGCTGCCTGCGCAGCTGCGCCGCCGGCTGCTGAACAACGTGGCCAAGCGCGTGCGGACGATGAGCCGCCAGCGCATCCGCAACCAGCAGAACCTGGACGGCTCGCCCTTCGCACCGCGCAAGAACCCCGAGAAGGGCCAGAAGAAGATGGAGGCGGGCCTCGGCAAGCTGTTGTTCGTCACCCGACTCACCCCGGACGAGGCCGAGCTGGGGTGGCGCAACGGCCTGACCCGCTGGATCGCCGCGCAGCAGCACCACGGCAAGTCCGAGCGCCGCACCGCTGCACAGATGCGCCGCTGGAACCGCGTGCTGCCCAACCAGGGCGCCTCCGAGAGACAGGCCAAGCGCCTGAGGCGCCTGGGCTTTCGCGTGCGCCAGGCCGGCAAGAAGAGCCTGAGCAGGCCCTCTGTCGGCTGGATCCAGGAGCACGTGCAGTACCACCAGGCCGGCCTGCTGATCCGCATCCTGCAAGGCGAAAAGGCCGAGGGCAGCGGCAAGCAGAGCTGGGAAATCACCCTGCCCAAGCGCCAATTCCTCGGCGCGAGCACCGAGGCCGACACCCGCCGGCTGGTCAACGCGGTGCTCGAACAAATCCTCAATTCCCCCCGCTAGCGAGGCTACGCCCACATGGCACTCGGCAAAGTCAGCGTCAACAACCTCAACCTCGGCCAGGGTGCCGTCACCGAGATCGAGCGCTATTTCCTGTTCATCGGCCCGGCCACGGCCAACGTCGGCCAGCTGATCCCCCTGAACACCCAGAGCAATCTGGACACCGCCCTGGGCGCCGCGTCGAGTGAGCTGAAGACCCAGATCGCTGCGGCGCAGAAGAACGGCGGCGACCGCTGGGCCTGCCTGGCGGCGCCGATCGATGCCGTGGGCGGCGACTGGGCCGACGCCCTGGAGCAGGCCATGCAGCAGGGCCACTCGGTGGAGGCGGTGGTTATCACCAGCCCGGTGACCACCGGCGCCGAGCTGACGGCGATGCACGACGCGGCCGTGGCGCTGAACAACACCTACGGCCGCCGCTGCTTCGTGATGGCGGCCAGCGCCGGCATCGACCCTGCGCTGCAGACCTGGGCGCAGTACCTGTCCGAGCAGCAGGCGATCACCCTGAACGTGGCCGCGCCGCGCGTTCTGGTGGTGCCGCAGTTGCACGGCAACGACCTGGGCGTGCTGGCCGGCCGCCTGGCCAACGCGGCGGTGAGCATCGCCGACAGCCCGATGCGCGTGGCCAGCGGCCCGCTGCTTGGCCTTGGCGCCACGCCGGTGGACTCGGCCGGCGTGCCACTGCCCTCGGCGATCCGTTCCGCCCTGGACACCGCGCGCTTCTCCGTCTCGCAGACCTATCCGGACTACCCCGGCGTGTTCTGGGGCGACGCCAACATGCTCGATGCGCCGGGCAGCGACTTCCAGGTGGTGGAGTACCTGCGCCTGGTCGACAAGGCCGCGCGCCGGGTGCGCGTGCTGCTGATCCAGCGGGTGGCCGACCGCCGCTTGAACAACACCCCCAACAGCATGGCGGCCAACACCAGCGCGCTGATGGCGCCGCTGCGGGCGATGGCGCGCAGTGTGGCCTTCGCCGGCCAGGTGTTCCCCGGCGAGATCGAGCCGCCCAAGGACGGTGACGTGGTGCTGGTGTGGCAGAGCAAGACCAAGGTGGAGGCCTACATCAAGCTCCGCCCGTACAACTGCCCGAAGGACCTGACCGCGAACATCGCCCTCGACCTTTCCACCGACGATTCGGAGTAACCGCGCATGGCACGCATTGGCGGCAAGAACTTCGACGTGAACCTGGGCGACCTGATGGTTCACGTCGAGACCTGCACCCTGGACATCACCGACAACACCGCCGTGGCGCAGGACCGCGGGGTGCCGAACGGGCACGTCGACGGCGACGTATCGGCCAGCGGCGAGATGGAATTCGATACCGCGAACTTCAACCTGCTGATCGAAGCGGCCCGCAGCGCCGGCAGCTTCCGCGAGCTCGCGCCGTTCGACTCGGTGTTCTTCGCCAAGGCCGGCGAGGAGGAGCTGAAGGTGGAGGCCTTCGGCTGCAAGTTGAAGGTCTCCAGCCTGCTGAACATCGACCCCAAGGGCGGCGAGAAGGCCAAGCACAAGGTGCCTTTCGACGTCACAAGTCCGGACTTCATCCGCATCAACGGCGTTCCGTACCTGGCCGCGGCCGAGATCGAGGGCCTGCGCTGATGACCGATTGGCTCGACCGCGCGAAGGAGCGCGAGGAGCTGGAGCGCGAGCTGGCCCTGAATGCCCAGCGGGCCATGGCCGACTTCTCCGCCCCCAGCCTTGACGAGTGCGCCGAGTGCGGCGAGCCGATCCCCGAGGCGCGCCGCGCCCTGGGCGGGGTGACCCGCTGCGTGGCCTGCCAGACCCTGTTCGAGAAGAGCACCCGCCGATGACCAAGAGCCCCTGGCCGAACTTCAGCTACGCCGAGCTGCGCTGCCGCTGCGGCAAGTGCGACAGCGACGGCTCCGAGATGGACCCGGCGTTCATGGCGCAGCTGCAGCGCCTGCGCGAGCTGTACGGCAAGCCGCTGGTGATCACCAGCCCCTACCGCTGCCGTCGGCACCCGGTGGAGGCGCGCAAGGCCACACCGGGCGCGCACAGCCTGGGCTGCGCGGTGGACATCGCCTGCAGCGGCGCCCAGGCCGTCGAGATCCTGCGCCTGGCGATGACCCTGCCGTTCACCGGCATAGGCATCGACCAGAAAGGCGGCGGCCGTTTCATCCACCTGGACATGGCACCGGACGCCCCCGGACGCCCGCGTCCGACGATCTGGAGCTACTGAGATGCCGTTTCTCAGCGAACTGGAACTGCGCCACGTGCCGGGCGGCGACACCTGGAAGGTGGCCAAGCCGCTGCAGTACCGCGACCGCCGGCGCCGCCTGGTGGTGGTGCCGATCGGCTACCGCACCGACCTGGCCAGCGTGCCGCGCATCGCCTGGCGCATCGTGCCGCGCGACCACGGCCCGGCGCGCCGGCCGGCGGTGGTGCACGACTACATCTACACGAACCAGACCCACCGCTTCAGCAAGGCGCAGGCCGACCGGATGTTCTACGAGGCGCTGCTCGAGGAGGGGGTGAGCAAGCCCTTGGCCTGGCTGATGTACGCCGCGGTGCGCATCGGCGGGCGCGGCAACTGGAGTGCCTGATATGGAGCTGATGGAGAAGCTGATGGCTGTGATGCCCGACCTGCTGCTGAGCGCCGCGCTGGCCTTCCAGGTGTTCCTGTTCCGCCAGGTCACCGAGACCCGCCGCGACCTGCTGGAGCTACGGGTGGAACTGGCCGGCAACTACGTGCGCAACGACGCCATCGAGCGCCTGGCGCAGCGTGTCGACGACAGCGTGCTGCGCCTGGAGAACCGTCTGGAGCGGCACCTGGAAACCTACTTCGCCAACCTGAACAAGAGAACCCACGCATGAACGAGCAACGCCAGATCGTCCTGTCCATCGGCTCGGCCGATTTCAGCTTCACCCTGGGCGCCCAGGACGTGACCAAGTACTTCAACGCCATGACCCCGGCCAACAAGGTGGCCCCGGCGCACAACCTGCTGGTGACCACCGTGCAGACCGACCAGCGCGATGCGCTGCGCCCGCTGCTGGGTAACCCGGTGATGACCATGAAGCTGGCCGGCACGCTGCTCGAGGAGTACTCGCCGGACGTCGAGGTGACGGTAAAAAAGCCCTCGAGCGAGCCGAACGACTGACCGAGGACGGCCTGGGCCAGTTGCTGGCCCTGGCCGAACGCTGGCTGCCCGGCGCCGAACCGTCGGCGGAGAACATGGGCACGGCCAAGTGGCTGGAAGACGAACACTGGAGACGCCTGGAGATCGCCGTGGCCAACGGCATCGCCCGGGCGTTGAACGGCTGAAATGGCCCGGAATGGCGGTATGTATGCGATATGTAATCGGTATGTATTCGGTACGAATCGACATGCGCCGCGCTCAATGGGTGACGATCCATGGCTGACACCAACGCCGCGCTGAACTTCATCCTCAAGCTGACCGATCAGGTCACTGCGCCCCTGGGCAAGGTGAAGATGGGCTTCAACGACCTGGCCGAGAAGGCGCAGGCGAACATCGTGCAGATGGGCGCCGGGCTGGCCGGCATGGTCGGCGCCGGCGTGGCCATCAACGAGGCGCTGCAGCCGGCGCTGGAGATGAACCGCCGGCTGGCCGAGGTGCGCTCGCTGGGCGTGGCCGAGGAGGCGCTGGACCGGCTGAACAGCAAGGCCCTGGAGTTCAGCGTGGCCTACGGCGAGAACGCCGAGGAGTTCGTGGCCTCGGCCTACGACATCCAGGGCGCGATCTCCGGGCTGGTGGGCAGCGAGCTATCAACCTTCACCACCGCCTCCGCGATCATGGCCAAGGCGACCAAGGCCAGCGCGACGACGATGTCCGACTACGTCGGGACGATGTACGGCATCTTCCAGAAGCAGGCCGACGCCATGGGCAAGGAGAACTGGATCAACGATCTGGCCAGCCAGACCGCCTACGCCCTGAACATCTTCAAGACCGACGGCGAGGGCATGAGCCAGGCGTTCACCTCGCTGGGCGCCTCGGCCCAATCGGCCGGCATCTCGCTGACCGAGCAGATGGCCATCATGGGCACGCTGCAGGCGACCATGAGCGGCAGCGAGGCGGGCACCAAGTACAAGGCGTTCCTCGCCGGCGTCGGCAATGCCCAGAAGGAGCTTGGCCTGTCCTTCGTCGACAGCCAGGGCCGCATGCTGCCGATGCTCGACATCCTGGAGAAACTCAACGGCAAGTTCGGCGACACGCTGGAGGTCGCCGAGGCCGACCAGTTGAAGAAGGCCTTCGGCTCCGACGAGGCCATGGCGCTGCTCCAGTTGCTGATGCCGCAGGTCGACAGCCTGGGCAGCAGCATCGAGTCGCTGGGCAAGATCAAGGGGCTGGACTACGCGGCGAACATGGCCAAGGTGATGGTCGACCCGTGGCAGCAGTTCGGCTCGGCGGTGCAGGCCTTGCGCATCGCCTTCGGCCAGGTGCTGATCCCGATGCTGACGCCGCTGATGGAGCGGCTGACCGGCATCGCCGGCACGCTGACGCGCTGGATCGACATGTTCCCCAACATCGCCCGGGTGGTCGGCATCGCCACGCTGGCGGTGTTCGGGCTGACTGCAGGTGTGGCGGCGATCACCTTCGTGGTGGGGCTGGCGAAGATGGCCTGGCTGGCCTTGTCCGCCTCCATCTGGGCCAGCCCGCTCACCTGGATCGTGATCGGCATCGCTGCGGTCGTGGCGGCCGTGATCTGGGTGACCAACCACTGGGACGAGCTGAAGGCCTCCTTCGGCAATACGGCCTGGTTCCAAGCGCTGGTGTCCGTGCTGACGCCGGTGGTGCTGCTGTTCCGCGTGTTCGGTGCGCTGCTCGAGGTGCTGTGGGTCGGCCTGCAGATGGGCATCGGCTACGGCTCGCAGTTCGTGGCCTGGCTGCTCCAGCTTGAGGCCGTCACCAGCACGGCCAAGGCGGTCTGGGATGGCTTCATCTGGGCGCTGACCAACGTGTCGCCCTTCGCCCTGCTCGGCGATGCCCTGCAGTACCTGATCGGGCTGCTGAACAAGATTCCGGGCATCGAGATCGACGCCAGCTTCGGTGACATACCGACCATGCCCGAGCTGCCCGGAACCGCCCCGGCCATGTCCGCCGCCGAGCAGGCCGTCCGCGCGCAGAAGGCGCAGGAGACCATCAACGCGGCCATCCCCAGCCTCTCGCCGCAGCGGCCGACAGCGGTGCCGCCAGGAGGCCTGCTGACCAGCATCCAGAACACCCAGACGCAGAACCGCGGCAACCATATCGAGAAGGTCGAGATCCACACCGGCAAGGCCATGAGCCCGCTGGAGCTGGAAAACATGATGAGCATGGCGGTGGGCGGATGAGCGAGTACATCGACCTGCTGATCGTCAACAACGACCTGGCCCTGGACGCCGGCCGCCAGCCGCTGCTGGTGGATGACCGGGCCAGCATCGCCCAGGACATCGCCCACATGATCCGCGACAGCGGCCTGCTGGTGACGCTGGTGGCCGAGCGCGACCGGCTGCGCCAACGCGACTGCATCCAGCAGCTGGAGCTGCTGGTGGAGACCGACGAGCGCCTGGTGCCTGGCACGGCGCAGATCGCCCAGGTGGAGCCGGGCCAGTACCTGGTGACCGCCAAGACCCTGAAGTTCGGCAGTATCGAGGTGAGCCTGTGAGCGACGTGGATTTCAAGAAGGCGCTGATGGATGCCGGCATCCCGACCACCGAGGCCGGGCTGCGCCAGGCGTGGGAAAGCGAGGCGGCGGCGCAGGGCAGCCAGCTCAGCAACACCAGCGCCTACTCGCCGTTCTGGCGGGTGGTCACCGCGCTGGTGACCAAGCCGGTGCTGTGGCTGCTGGAGTTCGTCAGCGGCACGGTGCTGCCGAACTTCTTCGTGAAGACGGCCCGCGACAGCTGGCTGGACATGCTGGCCTGGCAGGTGAACGTGGAGCGCAAGGCGGCGACCCGCGCCGAGGGGGTGATCCTGTTCACCCGCAGCACCACGGCGGGCGCCCTGGAGGTGCCGGCCGGCACGCGGGTGCGCTCGGTGTCGATCAACGGCAACGTCTACGAGCTTGCCACCCTGGCGGCGGCGAGCTTCGCCGATGGTCAGGCGCAGCGCGAGATCGCGGTGCGCGCGGTGGCCGCCGGCAGCGGCTACAACCTGGCCCCGGGCTACTACGCGATCCTGCCGGAGCCGGTGACCGGCATCGTCCAGGTGGTGAACGCGGAGAACTGGCTGACCCAGCCAGGCACCGACAAGGAGCCCGACGACGACCTGCGCCTGCGCGTGCGCAACCAGTACTCGGCGGTGAACCAGTGGCACACCGATGCGGTGTACCGGGCGATGATCACCTCGTTCCAGGGCGTGCGCGCCGACGGGGTGTACTTCGAGCACAACGCGCCGCGCGGCCCGGGCAGCGCCAACGCCTACGTGCTGTTCGAGGCGGACACGCCGGCCGAGAGCTACCTGGAGCAGATCAACGCCTACATCAACGACCAGGGCAACCACGGCCACGGCGACGACCTGCAGGTGCTGGCGATGCCGGAAACCCTGCACGACGTGAGCCTGACGGTGTGGCCGAAGGCGACGGTGGGCGCCGAGCAGCACGCCGCGCTGCAGGCGGAGATCGAGCTGTTCATCCGCGCCGCCTTCCGCGAGAGCACCGCCAGCGACTACCAGCCGACGCTGACCTATCCGCAGTCGCGCTTCTCCTTCAGCCGCCTGGGCGAAGAGCTGCACCAGCAGTTCCCGGGCATCGACTCGCTGCGCTTCGCCAACGAGGACATCGTTTCGGAGCTGGCCATCCCGCGCCTGCAGAACCTGACGGTGACGATCGATGCTTAAGCTCAGCCTGCCGTTCTGGCTCGACGGTACCGAGCTGGCCAAGCTGCGCGCCGCCGCGCAGAACTGGTGGGGCAAGGTCGAGAACTGGCTGCGCTGGCCGCTGCTGCAGCTCGATCCGCAGACCTGCCACCTGACGGTGCTGGACCTGCTGGCCTGGCAGCGCGACATCTCCCGCTTCGTCGGTGAACCGGAAAGCCTGTACCGCCTGCGCGTGAAGTGGGCCTTCAGCAACGCGGTGGACGCCGGCAGCGGCGCCGGGATGCTGCGGATCTTCCAGCGCCTCGGGGTCGGCTACGTGGAGCTCGAGGAGCGCTTCGACCCGGTCGACTGGGACGTGATCCGCCTGCACCTGACCGATGCCCAACTGAGCCGCTCGCCCACCCTGCTGCGGGTGATCACCCAGCAGTATGGGCGCACCTGCCGCCGCTACGAGTTCGCAACCATCACCCCGGTGTCCGTCGGCATCGTCCTGGCCGACTTCAACGACGACCAGCAAACGCTGGTGGCGCGCCTGGAGCCGCCGGTGGTGGTCATCAACGAATTGGCGCTGGTCGCCAGCCAGCCCTGACCCAGGAGTACCCCCATGGCAGCAAGCATTACCCTCGCCGGCGAGGATCTGATCGCCCAGAAGCAGGCAGCCCAGGAGGTTCTGACCGTCGCCCGCTTCGTGCTGGCCAACGTGCCGGGCCTCGACCACAACGCGGCCGTGGACCGCGCCGCGGGCATGCCGCCCGCCGGGCAGATCGTGCACGTCGCCGAGGTGACCCGTTCGGGCTATGTGAACCCGCGGCAGGTGGTGTACAGCATGATGGTCGGCTCCAACGTCGGCGACTGGGACTTCAACTGGATCGGCCTGGAGACCGAGGAGGACGTGCTGCTGGCGGTCGCCTACGTGCCGACCCAGCAGAAGCGCAAGAACATCCCGCCGCTGCAGATCGGCAACAACATCACCCGCAACTTCCTGGTGGAGTTCAACGGTGCTCAGGAGCTGACCGGTCTGACTGTGGATGCCAGTACCTGGCAGCACGACTTCACCGTGCGCCTGCTCGGCATCGACGCACGCGAGCGGATGAGCAACCGCGACACCTTCGGCCGCGCCTGCTTCCTGGCCGACAGCCTGCAGATGGAGAAGATGTTCGGCGCCTACCAGCTGAAGGCCGGCATCGCCTACGTGGAAGGCATCCGCGTCGAGCTGGTCGAGCCGGTGGGCGTGCAGCTGCCGGCGCTGCCGGCCAAGGCCTGGCTGGACGTGGCCCTGGAGCGGCAGGCCAGCGACGTGGTGGCGAGCTGGCAGGTGGTGTTCGGTGCCGACCTGGTGGACACCACCGACGCCAACGGCGTGGCGCACTACCGGGTACCGCTGGCCGACATCCCCGACACCAGCACCATCACCGACCTGCGCACCGTCGAGCCGATCGGCGGCGCGCTGGTGCAGCACTTCGCCGCGCGCAACGGCGACTACGCCAACCTGCGCGCCCGGGCGACCACCAAGGAGGACGTGGGCCTGGGCAACCTGCCGAACGCCAAGAGCGATGACCCGACGACAGACAGCAGCGAGATCCTCGCCACCACCAAGGCGCTGCAGGCCAGCAAGAAGGCAGTGGAGGACCCGCTGGTCGGCCAGGTGGCCACCTTTGCCATGAGCGCCGCCCCCAGCGGCTGGTTGAAAGCCAACGGCGCGGCAGTATCGCGGATCACCTATGCGGCGTTGTTCGCCAGCATCGGCACGCTGTACGGCACCGGCAACGGCAGCACCACCTTCAATCTGCCGGACCTGCGCGGCCAGTTCCCGCGCTACTGGGACGACGGCCGCGGCATTGACACCGGACGGGCACTGGGCAGCGACCAGGATGGGGCGATCCAGAGCCACGGGCATACGGGTAGCACGGGGGCGAATGGCGGGCACACTCACACTGGCTCCACCAGCACCGATGGGGCACACAGCCATGATGTGCCTGTGCACTCTGGGATTTGGCCGTCCGACGGGCCGACCCCCTGGGGCTCCTCCGCGGAGCCGAATACCAGCAAGGCATCCGGCACGTCCGGCAGCCACGGGCACATCCTCAACATCAACCCCGTCCCCGACCACACCCACCCCGTCACCATCAACGCGACAGGCGGGGCCGAGACGCGCCCGAGAAACACCGCGCTGCTCGCCTGCATCAAGTACTGAGGCCGCCCATGACCACCAAGACCGTCTACCAAACCGACCACCTTGGCATCTACGTCGGTACAGCCGTGGCCGACCGTTCGCCGCTGGAGCCTGACGTCTGGCTGCTGCCGGCAGGCTGTGTCGAGGAGGCGCCGCCGGCGGTGCCTGAGCGCAAGGCGGCGCTGTGGGACGGCGAGCACTGGCAACTGATCGACTCCTACCAGGGCCTGACCGCCTACAACGTGCAGACCCGCGAGCCGATCACCATCGAGCGCCACGGGCGCCTGCCGGCCGGCTACACCCTGGAGGTGCCCGGCGCGCAGCAGGTGTGGAACGGCCACCAGTGGGTGGACGACATCCCAGCGCTGGTGGAGCGCCGCTATGTCGAGCAGCTGCAGGCGGTGAACGCGGCCTGCGAGGCGGAGATCTCCGCCGGTTTCTGGTCCTCGGCGCTCGGCGCGCCGCACCGCTACGACACTCTCCTCGAGGACCAGATCAACCTGACGGGCATGGTGCTGCGCGGCCTGGATGGGCCCTATGCCTGCCGCGACGAGCAGGGGTTGAAAGCCTTTCGCGCGCACAGCGCCGAGCAGCTGCGCCAGGTTGGCGACGAGTTCACCGCCTTCAAGCTGGAACGTCTGCAGAAGGTGCATTCCCTCAAGGTGCTGCTGGCCGAGGCGCGCGCGCTGGGCGATCTGGACGCCATCGAGGCACTGGGCTGGGAGGACGAGCGGGCATGACCTGGGCGCCGATCACCCTGCGCTGGCCCGAGCAGGCCACCCAGTGGCTGGCCGACCTGGACGCGGCCAAGACGCTGGCCGGCAGCGAGCTGGTCAGCACCGGGCTGCGCCTTTCCGCGCTCGACGGGCTGGCGACGACCAACCCTGGCCCGGTGGGCGCCGCGGCGCAGGAGGCGATCGCCGCCGGCCGCGCGGCGCTGGCCGGCGCGCTGGGCGAG